>RECZ01000034.1 GCA_007693765.1 Phycisphaerales bacterium
GCCCCCCGCCCCCCCCCCCGGGGGGCGGGGCGACGGTCGTGGTTGGCCCGGCCGCCGTCGCGCTGACGTCGCCATGACACACGATTGGAAGACTGACGGCACGTGGACCGAGCCGCCGCAAGCGCCATCATCCGTGCCCCTACGAAACCGATCTATCGCCGACTGGGCGATGCCTGGTTCCAAACCATCGTCGTCGGTCTCGGCATCACGATCATGCTGCTTGCCGTCGTGCTGGCGTGGGTCTTGCTCAGCGACGGCTGGGAGCCGCTGCGCATCTTCGGCTTCTTCGGCTTCCTCACGGGCACCACATGGGACCCGGTCCGCAACGACTACGGCACCTGGCCGTTCATCGTCGGCACACTCATCACCTCGGTCGTCGCGCTTGCGTTGTCGTTCTTCCCCGCGCTCGGGGTCGCGATCTTCTCGGCCGAGTACGCGCCGCGCTGGTTGGCCTCCATCATCGACACCATCGTCGATCTGCTGGCTGCGATCCCATCGGTGGTCGTGGGCATCTGGGGCATCTTCGTCCTGGTGCCGTTCATGCAGAACAACGTGTACCTTCCGGTGTACTTCTGGACGTTCGAGAACGCCCCGCAACTCCTGCCCGTGGTGGGGCCGCCGGCCGGCTACAACCTGGTCACAGCCACCATCGTGTTGGCGTTGATGATCGTGCCGTACACGACGGCGCTCGCGCGCGACGCCATCAGGCTCGTGCCGCGCTCGCAGCGCGAGGCGGCACGAGCGCTCGGTGCCACGCGCTGGGAGGTCATGCGCATGGCGGTCATACCGTACGCGCGCGGCGGGATCGTCGCCGGGGCGATCCTCAGCTTCGGCCGTGCGATCGGCGAGACGATGGCCGTGGCGATGCTCGTGGGCAACTCGAACACGCTCCCCTTCACGTTCTTCGGTCCCGCGGCGACGATGCCGTCGGTGATCGTCAACGAGTTCCGCGAGGCAGTCGAGAACCTTCACCTGGCGAGCCTGATGACCGTCGGGTTCTACCTGTTCCTGATCTCTCTCGTCGTCAACCTCATCGCGGCGTGGATGCAGCGCCGCTTCGCCGTGGCCGGGAGGTCGATCTGATGGCCGTCATCACGCCCGCCGAGCCTCAGCGCAAGCGGCTCGCCGAGGTCACGCCGGCGAACCTTCGCCGCCGCTACCTGCGGGATCGCATGATGGTCGGCATCCTGGTCCTGGCGACGCTCGCGGTGTTGATCCCGCTCCTGATCATCGTGTGGTACGTCGTCTCGAACGGGTTCCAGGCGGTGCTCGAGCCAACGTTTTGGACGAGTGACCTGGGATCGCCCGCGCGCGCGTTGCGGGGCACCGACACGGGCCTGGGTCACACGATCCTCGGGACCCTCGTGGTCGACGGCATCGCGCTGTTGATCGCCGTGCCGATCGGCATCGGCGCCGGCATCATGCTCTCGGAGTACCCCGACCACCCGCTCAACCCGTCGTTGCGCATCCTCAACGACACGCTCAACGGCATGCCCGCTATCCTGAAGGGCCTGCTCGCGTTCGCGTTGATCGTCAAACCGATGGGCACCTTCTCGGGCCTCTCCGGCGGGGTCGCGCTCGCCTTCGTGATGCTGCCGATCGTGGCGCGCGCGACCGAGGGCGTGTTGCGCATCATCCCATGGTCGATCCGCGAGGCCGGGCTCGCGCTTGGGCTGCCTCGCTGGCGGGTGGTGCTGAACACGGTGCTGCCCGCGGCCAAGGTCGGCGTCGTGACCGGCGTGCTGATCGCGTTCGCGCGCGCCGCCGGCGAGGCCGCACCGCTGCTCTTCACCGCGTTCGGCAACAACTTCTTCTCGAGCACGCCGCTTCGCTACGTGTTCGGACCGGTCGACACCCTGCCCGCGCGCCTCTACAGCCTCGCGATCAGTCCGTACCGGGAGTGGCACGCCATGGGGTGGGGCGCCGGCGTCGTGCTGCTCATGTTCGTGATCGTCACGTTCGTCGTCTCCCGGATCGCCACACGCCAACGTCATCAGGCGGACATGTGAACGCGTCCGCAGCGCCACGAGGGACCACCATCATGGAACGGACAACGACACGGCAACCGACACCCGCGACACCACGGCCTACCGACGCCGGGCAAGACGAGGCGAGGGCCTCCGTCGCAGCGGATGCGAAGGCGCGCCTCATCACCGAGGACATCAGCGTCCATTACGGCAGCACCCTCGGGGTGTGCGACGTGTCGCTGACCTTTCGTGACAAGACCGTGACGGCCCTCATCGGTCCCTCGGGTTGCGGCAAAACGACGTTCCTGCGCTCGCTCAACCGCATGCACGACCTCACGCGCGGCGTGAAGGTCAGCGGCAAGGCCGTCCTCGACGGCACGGACATCTACGCCAGCGGCGTCGACCCGGTCACGATCCGGCGACGCATCGGCATGGTCTTCCAGAAGCCCACGCCGTTCCCGACCATGTCGATCTACGACAACGTGGTGGCCGGCCTGAAGCTGGTCGGCATCCGGAACCGTGCGCTGCTCGACGAGGTGGCGGAACGCTCGTTGCGGCAAGCGGCGCTGTGGGACGAGGTCAAGGACCGGCTCAAGGCCCCCGCTGCCGGGATCTCCGGCGGGCAACAACAGCGGCTCTCGATCGCCCGGGCGCTCGCCGTCGAAGCCGACGTCCTGCTGATGGACGAGCCGACGAGCTCGCTCGACCCCCAGTCGACCATGCGCATCGAGGAGCTGATCCACCAGCTCAAGGACGACGTGACCATCATCATCGTCACCCACAACATGCAGCAGGCAGCGCGCGTCAGCGACTACACCGCGTTCTTCTACGAGGGCAACCTGATCGAGGTGAGCGACACCAACACCATGTTCACCAACCCGCGGGAGAAGCGGACGAACGACTACATCACGGGGCGGTTCGGCTGACGCCGAAACGGCCTTGCACGTCCGCTGCGCGGAACTGCGGGTCGTGGTGGTTCGGCTGACGCCGAGCCCGACGCAGCGGGGGACGGTGCCGCGTACGATGAGGGCCGCGTCGACGCTACGGCGTCGTCGCGCTGCGGACGCGTCGCCATCCGGGACCGTGCGCTCCAGACGAGGTGCCCGTGACCAACCGCGTCAGCATCGACCCCCTGCGCGTGATCGCGCCGATCGACCCCAAGGTCTTCGGTGGCTTCGCCGAACACCTCGGCCGCTGCGTGTACGGCGGCATCTTCGAGCCCGGCTCGCCGCTCGCGGACGTCGACGGCATCCGCACGGACGTGCTCGCGGCGTTGAAGCGGCTGCGCATGCCCGTGCTGCGCTACCCGGGCGGCAACTTCGTGTCGGGCTACCGCTGGCGCGACGGCGTCGGCCCGCAGGACGAGCGCAAGGCGCGCATGGAGCTCGCCTGGCACGACCTGGAGCCGAACACCTTCGGCACCAACGAGTTCGTGGGCTTCTGCCGCACGCTCGGCGCGGCGCCGTACCTGGCGGTCAACGCCGGCGACGGCGACATGCGCGAGGCGCGCGACTGGGTGGAGTACTGCAACGGCACCAAGGACACCGCGCTGGTGAAGCTGCGCAAGCGGCACGGTTACGAGGCGCCGCACGCGGTTCGGTACTGGGGCATCGGCAACGAGGTCGACGGCCCCTGGCAGATCGGCTTCAAGACGCCCGAGGAGTACGCCCGCACCTACACCGAGTTCGCCAAGGTGATGAAGTGGACCGACCCGAGCATCGAGCTCGTGGCCGCCGGCGTCTCCCTCTGGGACCGCAGCTGGGTGGAGCGGGTCCAGTTGCTGATGGAGCACGCGCCCACGCTGATCGACTACATGGCCATCCACTGGTACGTCGGCAACAGCCGCGAGCGCGGCTACCGCGACGACGATTTCGCCTCCTACATGGCGATCTCGGAGAGGCTCGACGACATGCTGAGCGGCACGCGCGGCATCCTCCGCGCGATGCGCTCAGCGCTGAAGTTGGGGCGCGACATCCCCATCGCGGTCGACGAGTGGAACGTCTGGTACCGCGTGTTCAACGAGGGGAAGCTCGAGGAGACCTACAACCTCGAGGACGCGCTGGTGGTGGCGATGCACTTCAACGCCTTCTTCCGGCACGCCGCGAGCGTGAAGATGGCCAACATCGCGCAGATCGTCAACGTGATCGCGCCGATCAAGACGTCGCCCGAGGGTGTGGTGCTGCAGACCACCTTCCACCCGTTCGAGCTCTACGCCAGCACGGCTGGGGACACCGCGCTCGACGTGTTCTGGGACGGAGCGACCTTCTCGACGCCGGAGTTCGACGCGCTGCGCGTCCTCGACGTCTCGGCCACGATCGACCAGGGGCGCAAGCAGCTCGCCGTCTACCTGGTGAACCGCAGCCTCGACCAGGTCCAGAGCACCACCATCGAGCTGCAGCGCGGCCGCTTCGCGGACGGCGGCGACCTGCACGTGATCAACGGGCCGAACGTCAAGGCCCAGAACACCACACAGGCACCGGACCAGGTCGGCGTGCGCAGCAGCCGCGTGGACGGCGGCGGGAACAGCCTCACGCTGCAGCTCGAACCGCACTCCGTCACCGCCCTGGTGATCGGCGTCGCCTGATCTGCGCCGCATCAGGCGCGTCCCGCGTCGAGTCGAGGACGCGCCTGATGTCAGCCGAGCGGCGGGGCGTCGATCCAGTGTCTCGACCACCAGCGTGTCGTCGAGCAGGACGTGCAGCGGCACCTCCGCGTTGGAGCGGCTGACGTGCGCCTCGCGTGAGAGCGCCGAGGGGCTCTGCTGCGTCTCCACGCGCACGCGGTACCAGCCCGTCGCCAAGGCACTGGCAGACTCGTACACGGCGCTCGCGCCGGCGGTCGGGGCGAGCGCCCCGATGCCGATCGTCGCCCCGGCGTCGGTGTACGGCGCGAGGCGGGGGTCGGACGGTGTCCGCGACGTCTGCCTGCGTGATCCGTACGGCGGTGCGCGCCATGGAACGAGGCCGGCGAGACCCCCGAGTCCCTCGAGGTGGTGGAGGCGATCGGCCAGGTGTTGTCGCAGCGCAGCAGGCCGACTTCGCCGCTCAGGGGACGAGCAGCACCTTGCCCGGCCTGCGCCCGGCGACGGCCTCGAACGCGCGCTCCCAGTCGGCGAGCGCGTAGGTCGCGCCGACGATGGCCGCGAGCGACACCGCTCCGGAGGACGCCAGCGCGAGCGCGCGGTACCACGAGCTGGGCGTGGTGGCGAAGCTGCCGCTGACACGCAGCTCCTTGTAGCAGACCTGGTCCATGTCGAGCGTGATCGGTGCGCCGTAGAGGCCCACTTGGACGTAGCGACCGGCCTTCTCGACCAACCGCAGCAGCAATCCGGCCGCAGGTGCGGCACCCGAGCACTCGATGACGACGTCGGGTTGGCCGCCGAGCGCGTCGGCGATCGCCTCGCGGAGCGTGTCGGCCGCCTCGACCGTGAGCACGCCGTCGGCGCCGAGGCGCTCCGCGAGCTCGAGACGCGCGGCGTCCGCGGCGGTGCCCAGCATCGCCACGCGCGCTCCGGCCGCCTTCGCCACCTGCAACGCCAACAGTCCGATCGGTCCGGGGCCGGTGATCACCACCCTGTCGCCGGCGCGTACGTCGTTCAGCTCCAGCAGGCCGCGCACCACGCACGCCAGCGGCTCGACGAGCGCCGCCTCGGGGAAGCCGAGGTCGTCCGGGAGCTCGTGCAGGTTCGTGGCCGGTACCAGGACGCGAGGCGCGAAGCCGCCGTCCTCGAAGGAGCCGATCGAGCGGCGCGATGCGCACAGGTTCGGGCGACCCGTCCGGCAGTGCTCGCAGCGGCCACAGACCGAGAAGTACGTTTCGGTCACCACCCGCTGGCCGAGCTCCCAGCCGCTCACACCCGCGCCGATCGCCGCGATGGTGCCCGCCACCTCGTGTCCGAGCGTGACCGGCGGCTCGGAGCGGTACTCGTCGTGCATGATGTGCACGTCGGTGCCGCAGATGCCCGCGGCGGCGA
>RECZ01000155.1 GCA_007693765.1 Phycisphaerales bacterium
GGAGGGGGAGGGGGAGGGGGAGGGAGAATGCGCTGGGACTGGGTCAGTCGGTTGTTGTTGTGGGCGCTTCGGGTTTGAAGCGCAGCAGGCGGAGGGCGTTGAGCACCACCACGATCGTGCTGCCCTCGTGGAAGACCACGGCCCAGCCGATGCTGGCGACGCCCGTGATGGCCAGCGGCGCCAGCAGCGCGATCACGCCTAGCGCGATCACCAGGTTCTGCGCGATGATCCGCCGCGCGAACTTCGCCAGCCGCACCGTCTCGGGGAACTTCGCGAGGTCGTCGTGCATGAGGGCGACGTCCGCCGTCTCCAGCGCGACGTCCGAGCCCGCGGCGCCCATGGCCACGCCCACGCTGGCCGCGGCGAGGGCGGGGGCGTCGTTCACGCCGTCGCCGACCATGGCGATGCGCCCGTAGGCGTCGCGCAGGCGTGCGACCTCGCGCATTTTGTCTTCGGGGAGGAGGGCGGCGTGGTGCTCATCCACCCCGGCCTGTTGCGCGATGGCGCGAGCGGCGCCCTCGTTGTCGCCGGTGAGCATGACGATGCGCTCCACGCCGTTGCGCCGCAGGGCGGCGATGGCGTTGGGGGCGTCGGTGCGCATGGTGTCGGCGAGCGCGATCACGCCCAGCGGCGCGCCGGCGCGGCGCACGACAACGGCGGTGGCGCCCCCCCGCTGCTCGCGCTCGATCGTGTTGCGCACGGCGCGTACGGCGTCGGGGTCGTCCTCGATCATGCGCAGGCTGCCGATCTCGATGACGTCGCCGTCGAGCACGCCCCGCAGACCCTTGCCCACGACCTGCTCAACGTTGGACGCCGCGCCGCCCCCCCACCCCCGCTCGGTGGCGGCGTCCACGATGGCCTGCGCCAGCGGGTGGGCGCTGCCGACCTCGACGCTGGCCGCGGCGTGGAGCAGCGCGGCCTCGTCGACGCCATGCAGCGGATGCACGCCGACAACCCTGGGCTGGCCCAGCGTGAGCGTGCCGGTTTTATCGAAGGCCACGACGCGCAATCGCCCCAGCGTCTCGAGGTGGGCGCCGCCCTTGATGAGTACGCCCATGCGCGCTGCCCGCCCGAGGGCGCTGAGCGTGGCGGCGGGCGTGCCGATGGCCAGCGCGCAGGGGGAGGCCGCGGTGAGGAAGGCCATCGAGCGGTAGAACCACGTCTTCCAGTCCTCGATTGCGCCCCCGGCGAGCAGGGGCATGCCGAAGAGCAGCAGCGCCGTCGCGACGAGCACGAGGGGGACGTAGAAACGCTCGACCTTGGCGGTGAAGAGTTCGGTGGGCGATTTCTGCGTCTGCGCCTCTTCCACGAGGCGGATGGCCTTGGCGAGCGTGGTGTCCGTCGAGAGTTTCTCGACGACGACGTCGATCGCGCCGTCGCCGTTGACGGTGCCGGCGAAGACCTCGTCGCCCTCGCTCTTCTCGACGGGGCGGGCCTCGCCGGTGATGGCGGATTGATCGATCGTCGAATACCCCGACCGCACGCTGCCGTCCGCGGGGACGCGCTCGCCCGGGCGCACCAGCACGACGTCGCCGATCTGGAGTTCGTCGACGTGGACGGTGCGCGTGCCGCCGTCTGTGCGCAGCACGGCGGTCTCGGGGGCGACCTCGTGCAGGGACTTGATCGCCTTGCGGGCGCGGGACATGGCGAGGTCCTCGCCGGCGTGCCCGAAGGCGAAGAGGACGAGCAGCAGCGCGCCCTCCGCCCAGTGCCCGAGGATGCCCGCGCCGATGGCCGCGACGAACATCAGCACGTCGATGTTGAACGTGAATCTTCGCAGCGCCTGGAGGGTGTCCCACGCGGTGTGCCACCCGGCGAGCACGTACACCAGCAGGAACATGGGCGTGGTGATCCCGCTCGTGACGCCCGACCACGAGAGGATCACCCCGAGCAGCAGCAACGCCGCGCCGGAGCCGGCCCACGCGAAGTCCGGGTGCTCGCGCAGGAAGTTGCCCGCCCGCGTGACACCCTCCGCGATGCGTTCCTTGCGGGGCAGGAAGGCGGCGTCCTGATCGATCGAGGCGTGTGTGGCCGCGACCCTGTAGCCCATGCGGCTGAGGCGCATGACGATCTCGGGCAACTGGCACGAGGAGCGGTCGAACTCGATGCGGAGCGTGCGCGAGGGGAAGGAGGCGCTGGCGCGCACGTTGGGCAGGCTGTTGAGGGCGGCCTCGATATTCGATGCGCTCTGGGGCGACGCCATGCCCTCGACGCCCAGCACGATGTGGCCCCAGCGTTCGCGGAAGTCGATCCCCGCGTGGCGGGCGAGGCGTTCGAGCGTCGCGAGGGGCGTCGTGCCCTGATTCACCACGGCGCGGAGCGTGGGCTGGCCGTCGAGGTCGACGATCTCCGCGTCGCGCACGCCCGCCTCGTCCCGCACGTGGCGCAGGAAGTGGCCGAGGCGACGCGCGCGCTCGGGGGCGTCGTCGGGCGCGAGCAGCGGGATCTCGATGCGGGCGCGGCGTTTGGACATGCGGGGCGTCAGCGTAGGGCGTTCGGGAACGGTTCGCAGTCGAGAACCGGTCTCACATATCGGTCCGATCGGGGCCGACGCGGCACGCTGCCGCTTTGGCGCCCGCGCCAGCGCGGCAGCGCCGGAGTGACGCCCCCACCGCACTGCTGTGCCCCTCCTGCGTGGGCTCGGGCTG
Organism: Phycisphaerales bacterium; assembly: GCA_007693765.1. GTDB lineage: Bacteria > Planctomycetota > Phycisphaerae > Phycisphaerales > UBA1924 > RECZ01. The sequence goes on from RECZ01000155.1 coordinate 2,649, forward strand.
TGTGTCCGGTCCGGCACGGGCTTTGCAATTTGGCGCGGCGTAGGCCCGCAGCCCCGGAAGCGTCTTTGGGGGCGCTTCCTGCGGCAGATGGACGGGCCGCGTGCATCACACAGAAAGGAAGGAGGCTGACCATGCTGACCCAACGCATCAACGGCACGAACACCCCCACCCGCGCCCGGTCTGACTTCGACCGGCTCTTCCACGACTTCATCGGCTTCCCCCTGCCCCTGCGCGCGGAGGCCGGAGCGGCGTTCCCGGCGCTCAACGTCTTTGAGACCGACCAGAGCGTGCGCATCGAGGCGGAGCTGCCGGGGTTCGCGATGGAGGATGTCGATGTCTCGTTCATGGACGGGGAGCTCACCGTTCGCGGGCGCCGGGAGAACGTCGTCGAGGAGAACGCGCAGGTGCATCGTTGCGAGCGGCGCGTGGGCGAGTTCGCCCGCACCGTCCGCCTGCCCATGCCCATCGACGCGGACAACATCGGCGCCACGCTCGACCGCGGCGTGCTGACGGTGACCCTGCCCAAGGCGGAGACCGCTCGCCCCCGGAAGATCGAGGTTCGCACGGCGTGAGCGATGCGCCGGATCGCGGCGCCGCGAGCCGATTCGTAAGCAATTTCATAGGCAACGCCACGGCCGGTCACGCCGTGGCGTTTTCCTGCGCGCCGACTCGGTTACGAGGGGCTGGCGACGGCGGCGATGCGCGTCTGGTCGGAGACGACGACGCCGCCCGGGGGCTCGACGGTGATGGCGAAGAGCGTGGGCTGGCCGACGGGGAGCTTGGCGTCGATGCGGACGCGGGCCTCGCCGGTTCGTGGGTCGATGTCGAAGACACCGCCGTCGACGGGGTGCAACTCGCGCGAGCCGTCGAAGATCCAGAGTTGGTACTGGTTCTGGGAGGGATCGAGCGGGCGCAGGCCGCGGAACGTCATGTAGCCTGACTGTGCGCTGTTGCTCCAGACGACCTCGCCCTCGACCTCGGCGCCCGTCTCGTCGGGGCCGGGGGCCCACGCGATGCGGACGGCGTCGGGCAACGCGGCGATGCGGTCGAGCGGAAGCTCGGGCGGAGTGGTCGCGATGCGGGGCCACCAGCCGAGGAGGGCGAGCATCAGGCAGGCGGCGGCGGCCATCCAGGCGAGCCCCGCGCCGGCGCCGATGCGCCCGGCGACGTTGGGATCGCGCGAGGGCTCGCCGAAGACGGGGGTGGCGGCGGTGCGGGCTCCGGCGGCGCGGGCCGCGCCCTCGCCGGTGCGCCATGTCTTGGCCTGGGCCTCGAGCGCGGCGCGGACGCCGTCGGGCATGGACTCACTGGGTGCTCCGGGGGCGCCGGGGGCGCTGCAGTAGACGCTCGCGAGCGCGGCGGCGGCGCGGTCGAGCTCGTCGCCGGAGTATGCGGCGGTCTGGCGGAGCAGCCGCTCGAGCTCGGCCGTCTGCGCGGGGTCGAGGCCCTCGGTCGCGCGGTCGGCGAGCAGTTCGAGCAGGCGGTCGTCGCTGTGGTGCATGGGCGCGGTCATGACGCGGCCTCCGTCGTCGAACGCGACGATTCGAGGATCTCACGCACCCTGATCAATCCTCTGCGGATGTTGGTCTTGACGGTGCCCAGCGGCATCCCGGTGATCTCGGCGATCTGGGAGTGTGAGCAACCATGGTGGATGGAGAGACGGAGGACGGTCTGCTGGTCTTTGGAGAGCTCGTCGAGGGCCTTGGCGGCGATGGCCGCGTCTTCGGAGATCGCGGCGCGGTCGGGCGTCTCGTCGGAGTTCTGCGGGTCGATGTCGCCGAGCTCGGAGGGCTGGATTCTGCGGGAGCGTCGACGCAGGCGGTCGATGAGCCGGCGGCGGGCGATCATGACGATGAAGGTCGGCTCGGAGGCGACGCTGGGATCGAATCGTTCGGCGCTGCGCCAGAGATCGATGAAGACGTCCTGCACGGCGTCTTCTGCTTCGGCGCGGCTGGGTGTGAGCCGGAGCGCGATCGACCACACCAGATCGGCGTAGCGGTCGATGCAGTCTTTGACTGCGTCGGCGTCGCCTCGGGCGATGCGCTGTAGGAGCGATTCGGTCACGATGCGTTTGGCCCTATGCGGGTACTGGTGTGTGCCTGACGAGCCGGTGGGCATCGGGGACCATCGGCGCGCTGGTTGAGAAGCGTTCATGAGCATAGTCGATTTCGCCGCGGGATGTCACTCGGATGCACGCCCCCGGCGCCGGGTCTGCACCCAATAAAAAAAGACGCCCCCGTTGCATCGGGGGCGTCTCGTTTGGCGCCGGTTCGCGGGCGGAAGGCGTTGGTCGGGGTCGGGGTCGGGGTCGGGGTCGGGGTCGGTACGAGGGCCGGTCAGTTGCCGGGGATGATGACGGTGTCGATGACGTGGATGACGCCGTTGGTCGTGTCGATATCCGTCGCGATGACGGCGGCGCCGCCGATGGTGACGCGTGTGCCGCGCACCTGGACGGGGAGGGTGACGCCCGCGACGGTCTTGGCCGAGGTCATGCCGACGACCTGATCCGCGTAGACGCGGCCGGGCACGACGTGCGCGGTGAGGATGCGGGTGAGCATCTCGCGGTTCTCGGGCTTGAGGAGCGTCTCGACCGTGCCCGCGGGGAGTTTGGCGAAGGCTTCGTCGGTGGGCGCGAAGACGGTGAAGGGGCCGGCGCCCTGAAGCGTGGAGACGAGGCCGGCGGCGTCGAGCGCGGCGGCGAGCGTCGTGAAGCGGCCGGCGGCGACGGCAGTCTCGATGATGTCCGACGTCGAGGGCATGATGACGCTGTCGATGACGTGGATCACGCCGTTGGAGGCCGTGATGTCGGTGGAGACGACGGTGGCGCCGTCGATCATGACCGTGCCGCCGTTGACCGTGACGTCGATGCGTTGGCCGTTGACGGTGGCCGCATTCTTCACGTTCACGACGTCGCTCGCCATGACCTTGCCGGGCACGACGTGGTAGGTGAGGATCGCGACGAGAGTGTCGCGGTTTTCCGGCTTGAGGAGGCTCTCGACCGTGCCCGCGGGGAGCTTGGCGAAGGCTTCGTCGGTGGGCGCGAAGACGGTGAAGGGGCCGTCGCCCTTGAGGACGTCGACCAGCCCGGCGGCCTTGACCGCGGCGACCAGCGTGTTGAACGAGCCGGCGCTGACAGCGGTGTCAACGATGTCGGGCGTGGCGTTACGCTGGTACTGCACTGTTGTGGCCACGGGCGCGCTCGGGGTGCACGTGCCGCCTGCGAAGGCGCCGGCGGAGAGGGCGGCGGCGGCGGTGATGGAGATCAATGCTGAGGTGCGCATGTTTGGTGCTTTCTTGTTGCTTGAGGGGGGTGGGGTTCGAGTGATGGGGAGGGATCGGCGTCCGCTGCAGCGGGGACGGGCCCGGTGCGCCGGGGATCCGACGACGGGCACGGCGGGTGCTTCGCTCGCCCCGTGGATTGGATTCGCGGGTGCAGCGCCGAGATTGGCGTTCCTTTGGGAGCATGCGTCGAAGGCGGCGCGTGCGTGCCGTTTTCTCGGACCGCCCCGGGAGGCCTTGTCAGCGCGGGGCGTGACCCGACATCAGGAGGCTGTGTTTTTCGACTTATTCCGGGGTTTTTGCGTTGACAACGCGGGTCGCCGCGCGGGATGATGCCGAACAGATGCCGTGAGACGTTCCGGACGGACAGCGTGGGCGGTCTTCGGGAGGTCGTCGAGCGGCTCTCACTCGCTGCACACAGACAAATACGGATCGACTGGAGGATGAGCATTATGAAGAGTCACCACCTCGGATCTTTCAGTGCGCGGTCGCTACGCGGTCGTGCGCGTTCGCTGTTTTCGATCGCGCTCGCGTCGATGGCGCTGCTGGCCTTGCCGGTGAGCGCCGGCGAGAAAGAGCCCTGCGATGGTCCCTTCTGGGAGAACACGCCGGGCGTTCCCGGCATGGACGCTCAGGTTCATGCGTTCGCGGAGTTCAACGGCGAGCTCTACGCGGCGGGACAGTTTCTGATGGCGTCGGGCGAGACGGTCAATCGCATCGCACGCTGGAACGGCGTCTCCTGGACACCGCTCCCCGGCGCTGAGGTGGGCGCTAACAACGAGATTCATGCGCTGGAGGTCTTCGACGGCGCGCTGCACGTGGGTGGCCGGTTCACCAGCATCGGCGGCGTCAGCGCGCTGCGGGTCGCGCGGTTCGACGGCGCCTCGTGGTCGCAGGTCGGCGCAGGCTTCAACGACGACGTCTATGCGCTGCACGTGCACAATGGCGAGTTGTACGCCGGCGGCCGCTTTTCGAACTCGGGCGGCGCGGGGATGAACAACGTCGCACGCTTCGACGGAACGGCTTGGACGGCGCTCGGCGCCGGCACGTCTTCTCGCGTCGAGGCGCTGGCCAGCTTCCAAGGCGACTTATACGTGGGCGGCCTGTTCAACTCTGCCGGCGGCGTATTCGTCAGCCGCGTGGCCCGGTGGGACGGCACGGAGTGGTTCGCGCTCGACGGGGGCGTGGGCGGGACGGTCTTCGCGCTGATCCCCTTCGACGGCGATCTATACGTCGGCGGCAACTTCAACAACGTCGGCGGAGACAACACCATCCGCTTCCTCGCCGCGTGGGACGGGACAGCATGGATGCCCTCCGTGGCGCCGGGCCTGAACTCGCGTGTCGAGGCTCTGGCCACGTTCGACGACGGGATGGGCGACGCGCTCTTCATCGGCGGCAACTTCACCGAGGTCGCCGGCATCAACGCGCGCCGCATCGCACGTCTCGACAAGAAGAACGGTTGGAGCTCGCTCGGCCTGGGCCTGCCCAACGCCAACTCACGCGTGAACACCCTGCTGACGTTCTTCGACCCACTGCTCGATGACGTCGCGCTCTTCGTCGGCGGCAACTTCAACAACACCGGCGGGCTGACCGCGAACAACGTGTCGCGGTGGTCGCTTTGCGTCGAACCCGACATCTGCATCCCCGGCTGGGACACCGCCTCCGGCAACCCCGGCACGAGCCTCTTCGACCCCGGGTCGGCCATCAGCGGGTGGGTGTTTGACCTGTACGAGTGGGCGCCGGAGGACGTGCGCGGCGTCAGCGAGCCTTCGCTCTTCGCCGGCGGGTTCTTCCGCAGCGCCGGCACGACCAGCGATCTCTTCAGCCTCGCCCGCTACGACGGCTCAGTCTGGCACGCGCTGCCCAACGAGGACGGCGGGCTCGGCATCGGCGGCGTGGGGGACAACATGCAACTCGGCCCCTTCTTCGTGCATGGGTTCGAGGCGTTCCCCTTCACCGAGATGGACACCGCCGAGCGCGGCGCCGCTGGGCCGAGCGCGCAGGAGGTGCTGTACGTCGCCGGTCGCTTCCCGCGCGTGAGCGAGGGCGCTGGGCTGACGCAGTCGCTGGCGTTCTGGGACGGCGAAGTTCTCCGCGACAGCCGCTGGCTCTTCGGGATTTCCAAGTTCGAACTCGGCGCCGTGCTCGCGCTGGAGCGGGCCGAGGGCGCCCTCCGCGGCACGCCACGCCTCTACGCGGGCGGTCTGTTCGATGTCGTTTTCGACCGCGGCTTCCCCGGCAGCGGGCCGCCACCGATGGGCATCTCGGGCGCCTTGGCGACCAACGTCGCGGTGTATGACGGCTTCTCCTGGTCGCAGGTCGGCCCCGACGCCTCCACTCCCGGCGGCCTGTCCACGCTGTTCAACCCGGTCACCTCTCTCGCGGTCGTGACAGATGACGGCCTTGAGAACGTGTTCATCACCCTGCTCTTCGCCGACGCCGAGGTGACCGATGGGTTTGCCCCTGAAGGCGGCCCCGAATCCTGTGTCTGGCGCTTCGACGGCGAGTCGTGGGCGCCGCTCGGCGACCTGCCGGGGCTGGGCTTCGAGGTTCGCGTCGTCGATCTGGGCGACGGGCCGACGCTCGTCGCTGCGGGGGCGATGCTCGCCATGCAGAGCGGGGACCGCGGGGATGACCCCGAAGTCATCGGCTTCGTCGCCGAATGGGACGGTGCGCAATGGGTCGCGCTCGGCGACGCGGAGTTCCGCAACGAGAACATGATCGGCGCCCCGGCGATCGGCGTCGTCACCAGCGTGCGCGTCTTCGACGACGGGACCGGCCCCGCCCTGTACGCGACGGGGTTCTTCGACACCGTCGGCGGCGACCTCGCGGCAAACAACATCGCCCGCTGGGACGGCGAGTCGTGGTCGGCGCTCGAAGAGGGCATCACCCTCGATGTCGAGGCCAAGCTCATGGCCTCCTCACTCCGGACGCTGGGCTCGTTCGCCTCTGGGCGCGACGATCAGCCCGAGGGCGCCATCTGGCCGGTCCTCTCGGATTACCTCAACGTGGTCGGCGGACGCACGATGGAGCCCTCGCGCATCGGCAACGCCGAGGGAGAGTCGCTCTACGTCGGCGGCCTCTTTGACAAAGCCGGCGGCATGACGGCCAAGGGCATGGCGGCGTGGTCCGGTTGCGACGAGGTCGGCGTCCCCCCGTGCGAGGGCCTTGTGTGGGACGCGTCGCTGGGGCAGCCCGGCGTCACGAGCCTCGACGACGATGCGTTCCCTGGCGATGTGCTCACGTTGCTCGACCTCACCCCGATCGCGGACACGCCGCGCGGCGGGGTCTCCGCGTCGTACGCTCCGGGCGAGTTCCTCATCGGCGGCGTGAACATCGCGGCCGTCGACGGCGTCGCCGTCACTGGGCTTGCTCGTGGCAATGTGAGCACCGGCGCGCTCTTCCCGGACATCGTTTCGGTCACACCGCTTTTATCGAATTCCACACGGGTGGCTACGACAAGCCTGAGCGCGTTGGGCGACTCGTTCGCCATCACGTATGGCGGGACCTTCGACGGCGTCACGACCAGCGCCGGCTCCGAGGGCGATTCGAGCGCCGGCAACGTGTTCCAGTTCTACACATCCGGCAACGTGATCGAGGGCGGCGCAGCTGAGCTTCTGTTCGATGACATGAACGGGGGCGTGAACTTGCAAGTGTTCTCGACGCTCCAAGCCTCTGCGTTCGGGGGCGACGCTCTTCGCGGCCTCATCGATCCCACTCGGGCCGTCTTTGTCGGCGGCAACTTCACGCAGGCCGGCGTCGTCGACAAGGCGCCCATTGACCCGGAGAGAGGCGTCGTCGTTCCGGAGGTCGAAACGAACGCCATCGCGTTGTGGACCGGGTCGGAGTGGTTTGCGCTGGGCGGCGCGGGCGGCCTGCAGATCGACGCCGGCCCGCTCAACCCCCGCGCCTCCGTCATGACCGCCTTCGACGCGGTCGGGCTCGGTCGGCCGCAGCTCATCGTCGCCGGCACCTTCGACGGCGTGGAGGTTGTTGGCCCGGCGCGGGGTGGCGGCCCATCCACCGAGATCATTGCGATGAACAACATCGGCGCCTACGACCCGCTCACGGACCAGTGGTTCGGGATCGGTGAGGGCGTGGGCTCTCCCAGCGTCAGCAACGGCGCATTGACGATTGTCACCGCGCTCGCCGTGTACGAGGACGAGCTCTACGCCTTCGGTCGCTTTACGCAGGCGCCCGAGCCGGAGGGAGACAACTTCGAGTTCCGCGGCGCCGCCAAGTGGAACGGCACGGAATGGGTTGACATCAGCGAAGGGCTCTTCGATGTGGTCAGCGCGACCGCCGTCACCGCAGTGGTGTTTGATGACGGGCGCGGCCCCGCGCTGTTCATCGGCTCCGAGGGCGTCGAGATCGGCGGAGAGGGCTCGGGCGAGTTCACGTCCGGCCTCGCCCGCTGGGACGGCTCCGAGTGGACCGATCCGGTGGACGAGCCGCTCACGTTCGTTTTTGTCGACTCGGAACTCGGCAGCGGCGGCGTCTCGGTTTTCCCGGGCTTCGTCAACGTGCTGCTGCCGATGCAGGACCCCGACACCGGAGAGGACGTGCTGATCGTCGGCGGTTCCTTCACCAACGCCGGCGATGAGCCCGCGCTGGGCATCGCCACGCTTCGCCCGTGCGAAGACCTGCCCCCGAGCGGCGCACCCGTCATCGTGGACCTGCTCGTCGACCCCGAGGGCGGCGAGGTAACGTACCCCAACAGCGTGATGTTCTTCGTCGCGGCGACGTCGCCCAACTGCGACGGGCCGCTGACCTACCAGTGGCGACGCAACGGCGTCGACCTCATCGACGACGGACGCATCATGGGCGCGCAGACGCCGACGCTGATCATCAACCCCGCACTGTTCGATGACCTCGGCGACTATTCCGTCCGCGTGGATAACGACTGCGACGGGGTCGTCTCCGACGACATCCCGCTCACGGTCATCTGCACGGGCGACTACAACGGCGACGGGATTGTCGACTTCGCCGACCTGAGCGTCGTGCTCTCGGACTTCGGCGGCGACTTCGACTTCAGCGACCTCTCCGTCGTGCTCGCCAACTTCGGGGTTGATTGCAACGTGCTCCCCAATAACTGACCGCCCGGGCCCCTGCGGCCTGCAAACTCGTTGCTGATCCAGAGGCGGGAGCCGCGACGCTCCCGCCTCTTTTCTTTTCCACCCTTCAGACGATGCCCTGCGCCAGCATGGCCGCGGCGACGAGCTTGAAGCCGGCGAGGTTGGCGCCGCGGACGTAGTCGACGTGCTTCTCTCGCCCGCGACCATCGCGCACGCACTGGTCGTGGATGTGGCGCATGATCTCTTCGAGCCGGCGCTCGACGGTGTCGCGGTCCCAGAGGGTGTGGGAAGCGTTCTGGGCGCGTTCGAGGCCGCTCACGGCGACGCCCCCGGCGTTGGCGGCCTTGGCGGGCCCGACGAGCACCCGCCCGGCGCGGAAGGCCTCGATCGCGTCGTGCTCGCAGGGCATGTTCGCGCCCTCGACCACGGCGCGGACGCCGGCTTTGATCATGCGCTTGGCGTGCGCGCCGGACAGTTCGTTCTGCGTGGCGCAGGGGAGGGCGACGTCGCACTCCACGGCGGCGCTCCACGGGCTCTCGCCGCGTGTGAACGTCGCCTTGCGGTGCTTTTTGGCGTGTTCTTCGATGCGGCCGCGCCGACGCTGCTTGAGGTCCTTGACCCGCTCGATCTTGTCGCGGTCGAAGCCGTCGGGGTCGTGCACGAAGCCGTCTGAGTCGCTCATGGTCACGACCGTGGCGCCGAGCTCTGTGGCTTTCTCGGCGGCGAAGAGGGCGACGTTGCCAGAACCGCTGATGGCGATGCGCTTGCCGCGCAGGCCGTCGCCGGATTCCGTGAGCATCATCTCGGCGAAGAGCACGCAGCCGTAGCCGGTGGCCTCGGCGCGGAGCGGCGACCCGGAATACGCCTCGCCCTTGCCCGTGATGGCGCCGGTGAAGCGGTTCTCGATGCGCCGGAGCATGCCGAAGAGGTAGCCGATCTCGCGATCGCCCACGCCGATGTCGCCCGCGGGGACGTCGGTGTCCTCGCCGATGTGCCGCCGGAGTTCGATCATGAACGACTGGCAGAAGCGCATGACTTCGCGGTCGCTGCGGCCCTTGGGGTCGAAGTCCGCCCCGCCCTTGGCGCCGCCCATGGGAAGGCCGGTGAGGGCGTTCTTGAGCGTCTGCTCGAAGCCGAGGAACTTGAGAACGGACTGGTTCACCGTCGGATGGAACCGCAGCCCCCCTTTGTATGCGCCGAGTGCGCCGTTGAACTGCACCCGCCAGCCGCGGTTCGTGCGGACCTCGCCGTCGTCGGTCTCCCACGGCACGCGGAAGATCACGATGCGCTCCGGCTCGGTCATGCGTTCGAGGATGCGCGCGCTGCGCAGTTCTTCGTTCGCGAGGATGTGGGGCGCCACCGAGGCCGCGACGTCGCGCACGGCCTGATGGAACTCCGGCTCACCGGGGTTGCGCTGCACGAGGCGCTGCATGAACGCCTCGACGGCTCGGGCGGCGTCTCTTCGCGTATACGACTGCTTGGCCATCGCTGCTCCGTGCGGGTGTACGGGCGGCGGCGGGCCGACCCAGCGCCGTCGCCGCGAGGCGGGCGCCGGCTGTGCGGCCGCGTGCGGGCACGGGCCGACGATGAAAGTGGCGATGGGCGGACTCGAACCGCCGACCTAGGGTTTATGAATCCCTCGCTCTAACCAGCTGAGCTACATCGCCGTATGGGCTTCGAGATGGCCACTGTAGGCCCGCGTCGGGGCTCGTCAACACATGCTTTCGGAGCGGCGCGGGGCGGCTCCGGGGGGGTATCGGGGGCGACAGGATACCGCGGATCGGGCGTGCCGGGTCAGGACGCCGAGGCGGGGGCGAGGACCCCCGAGAGGGCGAGGTGCATCCGCACGGCGTCGAGCAGCGTTCGCAGTTGCTCGGAGAGGGGCGCCGCGGGGTCGGCGGGATTGGGCGTGTTCCAGACGTGGTCGGCGCCCTCGATGACCACGGGGATCACGTTCTCGTGCCGCGAGACGAGTTGCACGGCGTCGTCGGCGGGGACGACGTCGTCCTCCTGGCCGAGCACCGCGACCATGGGGCACCCGATGCGGGCGCGCATGGCCTGCACATCGTGGTCGTCGGGGTGGTCGATCTGCTGCTGCAGCCAGTCGCGCCCGACGCGCAGTTGTTGGCCGGTGCGCGACGAGGGGGAATCGATCCATCCGCGGTCGAGCAGGAGCGCGCGCTGGTCGTCGCTCATGGTGTCGGCGGCCTCGGGGGCGGAGACGGTGACGACCATGCTGGGCTTCACGGGCTCGTCATCGCGGAACGCGCGGCCGGCGCAGAGGATGCACGCGGTGCCGCCGCGGCTGTGCCCGATGAGGACGATCGGCAGCCCCGGCGGGGTGTGCGGGAGGCGCCCCTCGTACGCGGCGGTCATCACGGTGCGGATGTCGTCCGCCTGCGTGCGCCACGTGTCTCGTTCGAAGAGGTCCGGGCGCTCGAAGGTGGACGGGTCAGCGCCGACGCCGGCGTGGGAGAGGTTGAAGCGGTGGACGGCGAGGGGGGAATCGCCGGCGAGCTCGCGGGCCAGCAACGGGATGAATCCGTAGTCCTTGTAGCCCTTGAAGCCGTGGACGATCAGCGCCGCGGCCCGTGCCGGCGCCCGGGTGGGCGGGTGGGCGTCGCCGCGGATGGGCTCCCCCCCGCTGCCGTCGATGGTCCACGGCTCGACGATCATGCTTTGATCCGCTTGGCGATGACCTCGGCGAAGTCCATGGTGCCGAGTTCGCCGCCGAGGTCGGCGGTCTTCTCGCCGGCGCGCATGGCGGCGTCGTACGCGTTCTTGATGCGGGCGGCGGCGCGGACGCAGGTCTCGTCGTTGCGGGTCTCGGCGAGGTGGTTGAGCATCATGACGCCGGACATGATCAGGGCCAGGGGATTGGCGACGCCCTTGCCGGCGATGGTGGGCGCCGAGCCGTGGACGGCCTCGAAGACAGCGGCCTTCTCCCCGATGTTGGCGCCGGGGACGACGCCGAGCCCGCCGACGAGGCCGGCGCAGAGATCGCTGATGATGTCGCCGTAGAGGTTCTCACAGAGCACGACCTCGAAGTTGCCCGGGTCCTGCACCATCTTCATGCAGGCGGCGTCGATGATCATGTCGTCCACGGCGACGCCGGGGTACTCGCTGGCCACACGACGGGCGACGTCGAGCATCATGCCGTCGGTGAGCTTCATGATGTTGGCTTTGTGGAAGACGGTGACGCGTGTACGCCCGCGCTTCTTGGCGTAGTCGAACGCCCATCGCGATATGCGCTCGCAGGCGCGGAGCGTTGCCACCTTCATGGAGACAATGACGCCCTCGGTGACGACGTTCTCGATGCCGCTGTAGAGGCCCTCGGTGTTCTCGCGCACGATCACGAGGTCGACGTCCTTGTAGCGCGTCTCGACGCCGGGCAGGGATCGCACGGGGCGGACGGCGGCGTAGAGATCCAGCCGCTTGCGCAGCGCGACGTTGACCGAACTGAAGCCCTTGCCGACGGGCGTGGTGCAGGGGCCCTTGAGGGCGACGCCGTGCATGGCGATCGCGTCGATCGTCTGCTGGGGCAGGGTTTCGCCGGTCTGGTTGAGGGCGGACTCGCCGGCGAGTTGCACGTCGAATTGCACGGGCGCGCCGGCGGCTTCGAGCACGTGGCGCGTGGCGTCGGAGACTTCCGGCCCGATGCCGTCGCCGGGGATGAGCACGACTGTGTGAGTAGACATGGGACAGGGAGTGTAGCGGGCGAGCGCCGGGGCGCCCGCGTGTGCGTTATCGCCCCGCGCCCGTGGGCGGGGGCGGGATCACGAGTCGCATGCCGGGGCGCAGGTCCTCCGGGCGTCGGAGTTGATCGCGGTTGGCGTCGAGGATCACCTGCCAGAGCGAGGCGGAGTTGTAGTACGTGCGCGCGATGGCGCCGAGGGTGTCGCCGCGCTGCACGACGTACTCGATGGTGGCCCCCGCGGGTGAGATCCGGGGCTCGGGCGAGGGCTCGGCGCCCGGGCCCGGTTCGGCGGGGAGGCCCTGCACGTTGAGTGGGTCGACCGGGATGCGGAGCGTCATGCCGGGGCGGAGCTTGAGGGGGTCCACCTCGGGGTTGGCGCGGGAGATCACCGTCCAGAGGCGCGATTCGCCGTAGGCGCCCGCGGCGATGCGCTGCATGGTGTCGCCGGCGCGCACCACGTACGGGGTGGTCTGGGGGGCGAGGACGGCGATGCGGTCCCGGGGTTGCGCCGGGAGCGGCGGGGGCGGCTCGCGCAGGATGGCTTCGGGGGGCGGCCGGCGCTGTTGCTCCGGCTGCGGGGGCGCAGCGCGATCGATGAGGTTGGGGGGGGCGTCGGCGAAGGTGATCGCGGGGTCGGTGGCGCCGGGCCACGCCCAGAACACCACCACCCACACCACGAGCAGGGCGAGCATCGCCGAGATCAGTCTGGTCGGGCCGTCGCGCACAGCGTGTTCTCCCTCGGGCCGGGAGGGCGGAGGGTTTACGTCGAAACCAGGGTCTGCTCGTTCTCGTCGGCGACAGCGCCCCTTCGGATGGGTCGCACCGGTTCTGAGGCCCGCTTGGAGTAGACGAGTTGGGCGGCGATGCCGAAGGAGGAGTAGGTGCCGATGACCACGCCGATCATGATCGCGAAGGCGAACCCGCGGATGCTCTGGCCGCCGAAGACGTAGAGGATCGTCACCGCGAGCAGCGTGGTGAAGCTGGTGATCACGGTGCGGCTGAGGGTCTGGTTGATGGAGAGGTTGATCACCTCGCGGGACGCGTGGACGAGCTTGCCGCGGTTCTCGCGGATGCGGTCCATCGTCACGATGGTGTCGTTGAGCGAGTAGCCGAGGATCGTCAGCACGGCGGCGACCATGGCGAGGTTGATCTTGAAGGGCTCGAGACCGACCGCGGCGGCGAAGCCGGGGACGTAGATGAAGAGCACCTCGCACAGCGCGACGGCGCCGAGCGCGACGATGGCGTCGTGCAGAATCGCGGCGGTCGCCGCGAGGCTGTAGCGCACCGAGCCGAACCGCACCCACAGGTAGATGAGGATGCCCAGGAGGCTGAGGATGACGGCGACGGTGGCGTCGGCGGCGAAGGTGGCGGCGATGGCCGGGCTGAACGACTGCACGCCGGCGAGGCTGGTGCCGCGTTCGAGCGCATCGCGCACGAGGCGCTCTTCCTGCGCCGCGAGTTCGCTGCGCCAGCGGCCCTCGTCGTCGAAGAAGTCGACGCCGGTGTCGCGGACGACGAGCGCGAAGGAGGTGACGCTCTCCGCCGTGCCCTCGACGATCACGATGCGGTGCGGGCGTGCGGCGGCGTCGGCGTGATCGGGCTGGGCGCGCAGTTCGCGCAGGCGCCGTTCGAGGTCGGCGAGGGTCGGCGCGGGCGCGACGCGCTCCGCCACGACGACGACGCCTCCGATGAACTCCTCGACGTTGTCGCGGATCTCGGGAGCGCCGATCGAGTCGCCGAGCGCGCGCTGGAGAACCGGGTCGGCGCGGATCGCGTCGAACGCGAGCGGCGGGTGGGCGTCGAGCACGTCGGAGAACGCGTCGATCACGGCCTCGGACACGACGTTGACGTCGGTCACGACCGTCTTCACCTGGAACATCGCGGAGGTGATGTTGTCCGCCTCGGGGTTCAGGGCCAGCACCTGGGCGTTGATGAGCTGGGCGATGGGTGTGCCGGCGGGCGCCTGCATGGCGCGGTCGCGGACGCGCTGCTCCGCCTCGGGGCGCGTGAGCATGAGCTGGCGCCCGTCATCGTCGGCCTTGAGGCGGATGGTGACGGCGGTGCCGCCGCGGAACTCGTTGTCGAACATCTCGCGGCCCTGGAAGGCCATGAGGGAGAAGCTGGCGATGAGGAGCACGCCGGAGATGGTGAAGAAGATGGGGCGGTACCTGATCCACTCGATCTTGGGCTCGAGGATCCGGTCGATCACCGGAACCACGGTGGGCAGCATGACGATGCGCTTCCACTTGAAGCCTTCGAGCCCGATGGTGTAGATCAGGCGGGTGATCACCAGCGCCGAGAAGAGCGTGGTGACGACGCCGATGCCCAGCGTGACCGCGAAGCCGCGGATCTCGGTGGTGCCCGTCCAGTACAGCACTACGCACACGATGAGATTGGTGACGTTGCCGTCGACGATGGCGCTGAGCGCCTTGGAGTAGCCGAGTCGCACCGCGGCCTTGATCTTGGCGCCGGCGCGGACCTCTTCGCGGATGCGCTCGTAGATGAGCACGTTCGCGTCCACCGCGATGCCGAAGGTCAGGATGACGCCGGCGATGCCGGGCATGGTGAACGCGGCTTGGCCGATGGCCATCACCCCCAGCAGCAGCAGCGCGTTGCAGGCCAACGCCGTGATGGCGATGAACCCGGAGGTGAAGTAGTAGAACACCATGAAAATGGCGATGGCGATGAGCGCGTAGACGCCGGCGATCATGCCGCGTCTGAGGTTGTCGGCGCCCAGTTGCGGCGCGAGAACATCGATATGGATCGGCTCATCGCCCAGCTTGGCGCCGAGCGAGCCGGCGCGGAGCGTCCGGACGATGTAGGAGATGTCGTCCTGAGAGAAGCCGCCCGAGCCGCCGCTGATCTGGCCGCGATTGGAGATGCGAGAGAGCAGGCGCGGCGCGGTGTAGGCGCGATCGTCGAGGAGGATCGCCATGTTCCGTCCGACGTTGGCGCCGGTGAGCTCGCCGAGGAATCGGGCGCCGAGGGCGTCCATGGCGAAGCCGATCGCGGGCATGCCCCGCTCGTCAGCGCTGGCGAAGGCGTTGGCGACGGACCAGTTGCCCTCGGCGCTGGTGAGGCGCATGCCGGGGGAATCCCACAACAGGATGAAGTACTGCCCGTCGCGCTCCTCGCCGATGTAGCCGCGGTTGGCGAAGAAAGCCGCGGCGTCGTTCCGGAGCCGACGCAGGTCATCGACGGTGTCGTACCACTGTTCGATGTCTTCGATCTCGAACCAGCGCATTCCCGGAGGCCGGGCCTGTCGCGGGCCACGCTCGCGGAACTCGTCGCGCACGGCCTGCAGGTCGGAGAGGTCGTCGGCCTCGACAGTGATGCGGAAGGAGAGCACGCCGGCGCCGCGGAGCAGGCGGATGAGGTCGGAAGGGTCGTCGAGGCCTCGCCGTTCGGAGGCGTAAGCCTCAAAGGCGGCGATGGCGTCGTCGAGGAGCGGGGCGGCGTCGGGGTGCTGCTCGCGGAGGCGGTTGATGGCCTGCGCTCGGGGGCTCGGCAGTGAGACGGCCTCGCGGGTGGCGCGATCGACGATCACGCGGGACTGGTCGGGGAGCTCCAGCGCGCGGCGCACCTCGTCGGCGCGGATGCTCGCCGCCAAGGCGGCGCCGCGGGCACGCTCGTAGCGGATCTCGGCCTCGGCCGCGGCGGCGACGAGGTCGTCGATGATGGCCTCGTCGACGTCACCCTGCGCGACGGCCTGCTCGTAGGCCCGGCGTGCGGAGGCGGCCGCGTCGTAGGCGTCGGCGGCCTCGGTGAGCATCGCGACGCGTTCGGACTCGGAGCGGGCGAGGCTGTCGATCGCGGCGCGTCGTTCCTCGCCGCTGAGGCGGAGCGCACGCTCGAGCGCTGGCGCTTCGATGGTGTACGTCTCGAAGGCTTCGAGCGCCTCCTCGTAACGCACCCGGAGTTCGCGCACACGGTCGCTGGGGAGGGGCATCGAGATCTCGATGCGGTTCTCCCCCTGCGCGACGATGGTGATGTCGAGAGCGCCCGTGGGGTTGATGCGGTTCTTGAGCACCTCGATGGTGCGGCCGAGTACCTCTCGCGCGTTCTCGCCGCGCTCGATCTCGACGGGGTAGACGAGGCTCACACCACCGGCGAGGTCCTTGCCGCGGCGCAGCTTCTCGGCGGGCGGATTGATGGCGAGGGCGGCGATGACGAGCGCCGTCAAAACGATGATCGCGTTCCGAACGATGTTTCGCATGTGCTCAGGGAACCGGATGCGTCGGTGAAGGAGGGATGCGCCGGGGACGCGGGTCGGCGCTGGGTGTCAGGAGTTGACGGTTTCCGCGGGGGCGAGCGTGTCGCTCGTGGAGGCGGAGGACGAGCTCTTCTTGAGCACGGACTGGACGGCGCTGCGGGCGATGCGGAGCTTGGTGTTCGTCGCCTCGTCGACCTTGAGCACGATCTCGTCGTCGCGGATCTCGGCGACGGTGCCGATCACGCCGCCGATGGTCTGCACACGGTCGTGGCGGGTGAGGCCGCCGAGCATCTCGGCCCGGCGCTTCTTCTCTTTGCGGCCCGCGAAGATCTGCATGACGATCATGAACACGAACATCATGAGGATGAGCGGGAGGAACATCCCCATGCCGCCCATGCCCTGGGGCTGGGCGGCCTGCTGCTGGCCGGGGGCGCCGAGCGGCTGACCCTCCTGCTGCACGGTCCCGGCGCCGCCGTCGGAGCGACCCGCGATCGGGGGGGCGGCCTGCGCGGCGGATGCGAGCGTTGCGTGCCCCGTGGCGTTGGAGTTGGGACCGACGAGGGCGAGGGTGATGATGGGGCTGGTCTGGGTCGTCATAGTGTCGTCTCAGTGCTGTAGAAGGCTGTGCGGGCGGGTTCGAGGCGGGGATGTGCGTCCCGTACGGCGGTCGCCGCGGGTCGTGCGGAGTCTTTATGGCCTTTCGGCGTCCCCGATCTCGGGCGACGCGCTCGCGTCCGAGGGCTGGGGGTCATACGAGCGGACGCTGAGTACAGGCCAACGCCTGTCGAGCGCAGACCAATCATCATGGCCGATTGCCCGCCGGATGTCCAACATCAGGCGCTGGAAGTGTCGCAGATTGTGCAGGCTGACGAGGATCGGCCCCAGCATCTCGTCTGAAAGGAACAGGTGCCGGATGTACGCCCGCGTGAACGGGCGCCCGTCGGGGGTGGGCCAGCCGTGGGACCCGGGGTCGCAGGCGAGGCAGTCGCAGCCCGTCTCGATGGGCCGGTCGTCCTCGCTGAACGCGGCGTTCCGGAGGCGGATCTGCCCCGTGCGGGTGAACGCGTTGGCGTTGCGCCCGTTCCGCGTGGGCAGGACGCAGTCGAACATGTCCACGCCGGCCCGCACCGCGGCGACCAAGTCCCGCTCGTAGCCGACGCCCATCAGGTAGCGGGGCTTGTCCTGCGGCAGGAGGGGGGCGGTATGGGCGACGACGCGGGCGATGTCCCCCGGCCCCTCCCCCACCGCCACGCCGCCGATGGCGTAGCCGGGGAGGTCGATCGCGCAGACGCGCTGGGCGGACCACTCACGCTTGGCGAGGTCGGTGCCGCCCTGGACGATGCCGAAGAGGGCCTGATCGTCGGGGCGGGCGTGGGCCTTCACGCAGCGCTCGAGCCAGCGGATGGTGCGCTCGTTGGCGATGGTGAGGCGGGCGTCGTGGTCGTAGCCCGCGCTGAAGTTGGCGGCGTGCTGGGCGGCCAGCCGGAGGCGCGTGAGGTTGAAGGTGCGCGGGTCGACGCTGGGCGGGCAGTCGTCCAGGGCCATGATGATGTCGGCGCCGAGTTTGTTCTGCGTCTCGATGGCGCGCTCGGGGGTGAGGTCGATCATCGAGCCGTCGACGATCGACTTGAAGACGACCGAGTCTTCGCTGACGCGGTTGCCGTCGGCCATGGAGTAGGCCTGATAGCCGCCCGAGTCGGTGAGAATGGGGCCGTCCCAGCCCATGAACGGGTGCAGCCCGCCGCGACGCTCGATGAGGTCCGGGCCGGGTCGCAGGAGCAGGTGGTAGGTGTTGGCGAGCACGACCTGCGCGCCGGTGGCGCGCACGAGATGGGGCAGGATGCCTTTCACGGTGGCCCGGGTGCCTACGGGCATGAAGGCGGGCGTGTCGAACGCCCCGTGCGGCGTGTACACCTTCCCCGTGCGGGCGTTGGTCGCCCGCGATCGTTCGAGGATCTCGAAGCGCAGTGCGCTCATGGGCTGGTCATCCTCGGCGGGCGTCCGTCGCGTCGCGCAGGACGGCGCGCTCGGCCTCGCTGAGGCTGTGCAGGCCCTCCGTGGCGACCTTGCTCAGGACGCGGTCGACCTCGGCCTGGCTGGGGCCACGGGGCGTTGACCTCGGGGTGCGGGGCGCGTGCTTGCTCGCGGCGACGCGCCCGGCGTGGCGTTTCTTGTCCGGCGGCTTGAAGACATCGAAGAAGTCGTGCAGCAGGTGGGGCCGACGCACGAAGTACGCGCCGGCGAGCGCGCCGCCGATGTGGGCCGCGTCGCCGCCGGCGTTTGCGCCGCCCAGCAGCAGGTTGGCCAGCGCCACGCCGACGTAGATGTACGCGAGCGTGCGCAGCCGCAGGCTGATGGGCGGGAAGATGAGTTGCATGACGGCGTGCGGCTGGTAGTGGGCCGCGGCCATCACCACGCCGAACACGCCCGCCGAGGCGCCGATGAGCGGCGTGCGCATGTCGTGGATGAGCAGCCCGGGCAGAGAGACGGGCAGCATGTAGCCGAGCAGGTTCAGCGTGAGGTACATGATCGCGCCGAATACGCCGCAGACAAGGTAGAACGCCGCGTAGCGCTTGGACCCCATCCGAGACTCGACCGCGCCGCCGAAGACCCAGAGCGCGAACATGTTGAAGAGGATGTGGAAGAGGCTCGCCTGCGAGTGCAGGAACTGGAAGGTGAGCAGCCTCCAGACCTCGAGGCCGAAGAATCCTTCCTGGGTGTTGAAGTTGCCCCACGTCAGCAGCGTGTTTCTCACCGGCGGAGAAAGCTGCATCACCACGAAGATGGCGATGTTGACGACGATCAGCCACGTGTTGAACGACCACGCGGGCAGGGCGCCGACGCGGGCGCGGCGGGGCGTTCGCTGGTCGGCTCTGAGATAATCGCGGTCGTACAGGCCCATGCCGTTGTGTCGCGCTCCGTGCGGAGAAGGGGTTGGTGCGGCGCCGTCCGTGGCCGCCGAGGCGGTGCGGGGCCCCGCTGATGAGACGCGCCCCGGTTCTTCGGGTTCGTGCGGGGGCGATGTTACCCGCGACGGCGGCGGTTGGTGGCCCGCTTGAGGACGGCGTGCTCACGCCGGTTCAGGGCGTCGATGCCCTCGGAGGCGATTTTGGCGAGGATCCGGTCCACCTCGGCCTGCTCCTGCGCTTCGCGCTCGAGCCGGCGGATTTCTCTGGGGGAAGGCTCGTCGGGCTCGTCGTCGTCGGATGCGCCATGTTTCCAGTCGTCGGCGCCGGCGCCCCAGAGGCCGCCCTCGCCGACGCGGCCGAGTTCGTCGGGCGCGCGGAGCCGGCGGCGCTCGAACCAGCACGTCAGCCCGCCGAAGGCGGCGATGCCGATGAGCATCGCGTGGTTCCCCACCAGCCCCACGAGCGCGAGCACGATGGCGCCCACCAGCCCGATCGTGATCGCGACCTCGAGCGAGGGGATGCGTCCGATGCGCGGCCAGAGCACTTCGCGGAGCACGCGCCCGCCGTCGAGCGGGAAGATCGGCAGCAGCAGGTTGAAGCCCAGCAGCACGATGTTGAGGTAGTGCGTGAGCCACAGCGCGACGAGCCAATAGGTGTCGATCCCGCTGATCACCGCGCCGGGCCGGAAAGGGTTGAAGACGATGTCCTCGCGCATGCCCGCGAGCAGCAGGCCGACGGAGGTGATGGGCAGGATCGCGACGTTCACCATCGGCCCGCCGAGCGTGGTCACAAGATGGGCGCGCCAGTTCTCGGGCGGGTTGCACGAGGCGAGGCCGCCGAGGGGCCACATGAGGATGTCGTCCGCCTCGCCCTTGACGGCGCGGCAGGCGAAGCAGTGGCCGAACTCGTGCAGCAGCACCAGCACGAAGAGCGCCGACATGGCGACGAGTGCGTACGCGAAGCCCCACGCGTCCTGCAGCAGGGAGTAGGCCAGCCTCGCGACGATGAAGAGCACGAAGAAGACGTGTATGCGCACGCGGATCCCCGCCACCGTCCCCAGCGTGAGGGCCCAGTTGAAGGGGTTGTCGGCGTCGCCGAAGACGCGGGCGAGCGTCTCGCGGAACCGGCCCTGTCCGGCGTCGGGGTGGCGCATGCCTCGGTGATCCTTCCAGTCGCTGGTCATGCGTGCCCGGCGGGCAGGAGGCCGCGCCGGAGGGCAATGAGCAGGGCGAGCATGGACTTGGCGTCGATGAGCTCGGCCTTATCGATCATGTCGAAGCACGTTTGTAGAGGCACGGGCGTCACCTGGATGCGTTCGTCGGCCTCCGGGCGTTCGCCGACGTGGGTCAGATCGGTGGCGAGGAAGGCGTGCATCAGTTCGTCCGTGAGGCCGGGCGTGGTGAGGAACGAGCCCAGCGGTATCAGCCGGTCCGCCCGCCAGCCGGTTTCTTCGATGAGCTCCCGGGCCGCACAGATTTCGGGGGCCTCGCCGCGGTCGATGGTGCCGGCGGGGAGCTCCAGGAGCCAGTCGTCGACGGCGACGCGGAGATTCCGGATCATCGCGACCCGCCCGTCGGGGAGCAGCGGGAGGATCACGACGGCCCCGGGGTGACGGACGATCTCGCGTTCGAGGGTGGACCCGTCCTCGAGATGCAGGCATACGCGCTCGAAATCGAACTTCGAGCCTTTGTGGAGAACGTCGCGCTCGCAAGTACGGCTCATCGATGGAATCATAGGGGAGTGACCGCCCCCGCCACGAGCCGCGACGCCAGCCCCCCCATCGTCCGGTTCGTCGGCGTGCGAAAGTCGTTCGGCGCCCTGCGGGTGCTGCAGGACATCGATCTCACGTTCAATACCGGCGAGACGACCGTGGTGCTGGGGCCCTCGGGCGTGGGCAAATCCGTGCTGCTCAAGCACATCGCGGGGCTGCTGCGGCCGGATCGCGGCGAGGTGTGGTTCCGCGACACGCGGATCGACGGAATGAACGAACGGCGCCTGAGCGGCATCCGGCGGGAGATCGGCTTTCTGTTTCAGCAGGCGGCCCTCTTCGATTCGATGAGCGTGGAGGAGAACGTCGCCTTCCCGCTCACGGAGCACACGAGCCTCGGGCGCGCCGAGCGCCGGGAGCGGGTGAGCGAGGCGCTGCGGACGGTGGGCATCGAGGGGATGCTCGCGAAGCTCCCCGCCCAGCTCTCGGGCGGGCAGCGCAAGCGGGTGGGCCTGGCGCGGGCGATCATCCTGAAGCCCGCGTTAATCCTCTATGACGAGCCCACGACCGGGCTGGACCCCGTACGGGCCGACGGCATCAACGAGCTGATCTTGAAGATGCGCAGCGAGCTCGGCGTCAGCGGCATCGTCGTCACACACGACATCACCAGCGCCCGGAAGGTCGCCGATCGGCTGGTGATGCTGCGGGACGGGCGGGTGGTCGCGGACGGCACGTTCGACGAACTCGAATCTTCGCCGGACCCCTACGTCCAGCACTTCCTGCGCGGACGCTACGATCCGGCCATGGACGAACCCACCAGCCACAACGGCGTCCCCGTTCCCCACAGCGCAGGCTCGTCCGGCGACGACGACGCGCCCCGCCACGAAGCGGGTGAAGCATGAACCCGCGCATTCGCGACCTGCTCATCGGTCTGACGGCGCTGATCGGCGTGCTCGGTCTGGCGGCGATGCTGTTCCTGTTCGGCGAGTTCCAAGGTCGAAAAACGTACGAACTGCACATCGTGCTCGACACCGCGCAGGGGCTGACGCCGGTCTCGCCGGTGACGCTCAACGGCGTGCGTGTGGGGCAGATCAAGTCGATCGGCGTTGCGCCCGACCCGCGCGACGGCGTGACAATGCGCGTCGGCATCTTCGAGAACATGCGCATCCCCCGCGACATAGAGTTGGCGATCGACCGCACCTTTGTGGGCGACGCCACGCTGGCCATGCGAACACCCCTCGCGATCGGGGGCCGCCCCGCGGGCGAGATCGAGTTTCTGGAGCCCGGCGACACCATCCATGGCACGGCGGCGACGCTGCTGGATCAGATCGGCTCGCTGCTGGATCAGCGGCTGAGCTCGCTCGATCGCGCGGTCGATTCGTTCGAGCGCCTGAGCGACGCCTACGTGCGCGTCGGCGAGCGCGTCGAAGACCTTCTGGCGCCGCGCACGCTCGCGGACGTGGACGCGGGCGCATCCCCCCCCAACATCTACACGGCCGTGGCGCGAGTGGACACGGTGGCGAGCGAGCTGCGCCGGTGGCTCGGCGATGAGACCCTCCGCGCCGACGCCCAGCGGGCGGTCGCGCAGGCCGCGAATCTGTTCGAGGAAGCGAGCACGGCGCTCGAGACGTGGACGGAGACCGCCCAGCGCGTCGGCGCTCAGGTGGATCAGATCGGCGAGCAGACGGCCGTCGCCGTCGCCGACTTCGGCGAATTCGCGCGCAGCGTGGGCGTGGCGGTCGAAGAAGTGCGGATGGTCGTCGGGGCCCTCAACGACGGGCAGGGCACGGCGGGGCAGTTGCTCAAGAACCCCGACCTGTTCAACGCCATGACCGACGCCGCCCGCCGGCTGGAGCGCGCCCTGCTCGAGGCGCAGCTCCTGGTCGAGAAGTACCGCAAGGAAGGCATCCCCATCCAGTGGTGAAGCGGCGCCCCGGCAAACCCGCCCCGTCCGGGGGCACGGAGGCCCGCCCGACCTTCGACCCATCGAAGATGGCCGCTCAGCCGGGCGCGCCGGCGCCGGCCGCGAGCGATGTGCCCATCAGCATCACCCGGCTCGCGGCATTGATTGACGGCGCCCTCCGCGCGGGCGTGCCCGCGCCGGTGCGCGTCCGCGGCGAGGTCTCGGGGTTCAACGACCGCACCCACTGGTGGTTCAACCTCAAGGATGAAGACGCCGTCGTCTCGTGCGTGATGTTCGCCAGTGCCGCCAAGCGGGCCGGCTTCGTGCCCGAGAACGGTCAAGAGGTCGTCGCCCGCGGGCGCATCGAGCATTACGCGAAGCAGGGCAAGACGCAGCTCTACATCGACAAGATGGAGCCCGCCGGCGCGGGCGCCCTGGAAATGCGGTTCCGGGCGCTGTGCGAGGAGATCCGGTCGCTGGGCTGGTTCGATGTCGAACGCAAGCGGCCGCCGGCGTGGTTCCCGCGGCGCGTCGCCGTGGTCACATCGCGCACCGGCGCCGCGCTGCAGGACGTGCTCGACACCATGCGCAAGCGCTGCCCCGGCGTGGGCGTGGTGCTGGTGGACGTCATGGTGCAGGGAGCACACGCGGCGCCGCAGATCGCCGCCGCGATCCGTCGCGTCTCCGATGAGCACGAGCGGCTGGGCGTGGACACGATGATCGTCACGCGCGGCGGCGGCTCCATGGAGGATTTGTGGGCGTTCAACGAGCGGGTGGTCGCGGAGGCGATCGTGCGTTCGGCGGTGCCCGTGGTCGCCGCGATCGGGCACGAGACGGACACCACGATCGCCGAACTCGTCGCCGACGAGCGCTGCGCCACCCCCACGCAGGCCGCGATGCGCTGCACGCCGGATCGCACGGCGCTCGCCCAGCAGGTGGACCAGCACGCGCGGCGGCTGCGGGCGGCGCTGCGCTCCGGGGTGAACGCGCGCCGGGCCCGGCTCGAACGGGCCTCGGCGCGGCTGTCGCGTTCGCGGCCCGAGGCGGTGTACGCCGCACGACGCGAGCGCGTCGCCCGCCTGCGGACGCTGCTGCGCGATGCGCTGCACGAGCGGGCGCGGGCGTTCGACGCCGACCGTGCGCAGGAGCGCCTCGATCGCGCGCTCCGCGATGCGCGCGGGCGTGCGGCGTCGCGGCTCGACGCGGCCGCCCGCACGCTCGACATGGTCGGGCCGGTGAACGTGCTGCGCCGGGGGTACTCCGTCACGCTGCGGGCGGACGGCCGGGCCGTCCGCGCTCCGGGAGACGTTCGCCAAGGCGACGCGATCGAAACACGGCTGGCGACGGGCTCGCTACGCTCGATCGTCGCCCCCCCCGGAAGCCTCCCCCCCGAAACTCCACGCGGCCCCGACGCCTCACCGGGCTCCCCCCCTGCTTCCAACCCCGCGCGGCCCGCGCGGCGCAGGAAGCGCAAGCCCCCCACCGAGCCCCCGACGATGGACCTCTTCGGCGACGATCGGTAACGTGCCCCGCGTGAGCAAACGCCGTAAGGATTCCGATGACCGCCCGCAGGAGCCCACCGAGGCGGACGCCGAGACCGCGCTGTCGTTCGAGCAGGCGGTGGAGCGGGTGGAGGCGATCATCGAGCGGATCGAGTCGGGCGAGGCCGGGCTGGAGGACTCCATCGCGCAGTACGAGAAGGGCGTGGTGCTGCTCGGGCGCTGCCGCGCGATCCTTGATCGGGCCGAGCAGCGGATCGAGGAACTGACCGCGTCGCCCGAGCCCAAGGGCCGCGGCGCCGCCCCGCGCGACGACGACGGCGCGGCGGACGCCGACGACGAGCTCCCCTTGTGACGCCGGCGCCCTGGCTGATCGCGACATTCGCCCTGACCTTCATGTTCGCGGTCGGCGCGTGCGTGGGGTCGTTTCTCAACGTGGTGGCGCACCGCTTGCCGCTGGGGCAGGGGCTGTTCGCGCCGGGGTCGCGCTGCCCACGCTGCGAGACGCCGCTGCGCTGGACGGAGAACTTCCCCGTGTTCGGCTGGCTCTGGCTGCGGGGCCGGTGCCGTTTCTGCCGGTCGCCGATCTCGGGCGAGTACCCGCTGATCGAGGTGGCCACGGGGCTGCTCTTCGCGGGGCTCTACGGCGCGTGGTTCGTGCACGAGGCCACGGGCGTTTGGGGCGGCTCGGACGCCGCGCCGGGATGGACGCACGCCGGGCTGCTGGCGACGTGGCCGATGTTCACGATCGTGCTGACGATGATCGGCTCGCTCATCGCGATGACGCTCATCGATGCGCGCACGTTCACGATTCCGCTGATCCTGCCGTGGGTGGCGACGGCGGTGGCCGTGGTCTTCCAACCGCTGCACGGGGCGTGGATCGGCGCACGGCACGCCGGGCTGCCGGGGGTGCGCGATCAACCCTGGACGATCCCCGTGCCTGATGCGCTGGGGCTGGGCCTGGCGCTGGGCGCCCTGCTGGGCGTCGGGGCGTCGCTGCTGCTGGTGCGCGCGGGGCTGATGCGTCGCAGTTTTTGGGACTACGAGGTGTGGGAGGAATCCGCCCGGGAGAGCCTGTCGCGCACGGGCACGCTCGCCCGCGTCGATACGGAGATCGAGCCGAGCGTCGGCGGGGCGCTCCTGCGGGCGCTGGTGCTGACGGGGCCGGCGATCGCGCTCATGGGCGTTGGGTTCACCTTCGGTGTGCGCTGGGGGAGCCCCTTTGTGGGCATGGCCGTGGGCACGCTGCTCGGGCTGACGATCGGCGGCGTGCTGCGCGCGGTGCTGGTGTCGCGGATCGAAAAATCGACGCGGGCGGAACGCTCCGCCGCGACCCCGGCGCCCGTGCCCGCCGTTCCGGAGCCCGGACCATCGAAGCCCGTGTCGCGCGTGGTTCGCGTGGCGCTGTGCGTGGCCCCCGTCGTGATCTTCGGCGCGGCGGGGTGGGCGCTCGACCCCTTCCACACGCTCACCGGGGCGGGTATGGGCCTGCTCGCGGGCGTGCTGGCTCTGGGAGCGCTCGCGGGACGCGGCGGCGACGATGCGGGCGAGGAGCCGACGCTGTGGCTCGCGTACCCGCACGCCAGACGCGAGATGGGCCGGGAGGCGCTCTTCCTCGCGCCGGCCGCGGTGCTGGCGGTCTTGGGGGCGGTGGCACTGCCCGCGGTATTCGCGGCGGAACTGCCCCTGTGGCTGGCGGCGCTGGGCGGGGCGCTGGTGGGGTACGTCGTAGGCGGGGGCGTGGTGTGGATGATCCGGATCGTGGGAACGCTGGCCTTGGGCAAGGAGGCGATGGGGATGGGCGACGTCCACCTCATGGCCGCGGTCGGGGCGTGCCTCGGTTGGATCGACCCGCTGCTGGCGTTTTTCACGGCGCCCCTGTTTGGGTTGTCGTGGGCACTGCTCAGCGCGTTGGCGAGCGGCTCGCGCGTGGGCGCCCTGCCCTTCGGGCCGCACCTGGCGCTGGCGACGATCGCGGTGGTGACGGCACGCCCGTGGTACGACGCGCTGCTGGCGCGGCTGATGCACGCGCCGGGGGTGTAGAAGGCGCTCTTTCTTGGGGCGCAAGCGTTGCGCGAGGGCCGGCGTGGCTGGACAGTCAGGGCTGCTTGTTTTACAACGTAAGCCGCGCCTCACGCGGAGCGCGACGCCCGAACCGCGGCGTCCAAACACGGCCCACACCCGGTGACAGGGGAGCCTACAGACGATGTCAACGACTCGGAATCTTCTGCGAACCAACTGGCGACGCGCGATCGGGCTCGGTCTGCTCGTGACGCTGGGCGCTCTGATGACCGGCTGCTCGAACGGCGAGCGTCAGCAGATGGCCCTGTACGAACAAGAAAACATGGAACTGCGTTCGCGCAACGACCAGCTTGAAGCGGCCCTGCGCGACAGCGAGTCGCAGCGGTCGATGCTCGAAGAGGAGCGCGAGCGTCTCGACAGCCAACTCCGCTCCGCCCAGCAGCAGCGCCAGACCGCCGGCGCCGCGACCGGATTCGAGGGCATGGCCGGCGTGGGCGTCTCGCGTCGCGGCAGCGACATCGTGGTTGACGTCGCGGGCGATGTGCTCTTCGACTCCGGTCAGGTGACGCTCAAACCCGCGTCGCGCCAGCGGCTCGACAACATCGCCTCGGTGCTCAACTCGCGCTACCCCAACGCCGTGATCCGCATCGAGGGGCACACCGACTCCGACCCCATCCGGCGGAGCCAGTGGAAATCCAACGAACGACTCGGCGCCGAGCGCGCGATGGCCGTGCAGGACTACCTCGCCTCGAAGGGTGTGGCGAAGAGCCGCACGTACATCGCCTCCTTCGGCCCGGCGCGCCCGAAATCCACGAAGGCCGCGAGCCGGCGCGTGGAGATCGTGATCCTCGGCGGCTCCTGAGCCACATCGTTCCGGACCATCCCCAACCACCGTGCCACCGACTTCGCCCAGCGAAGTCGGTGGTTTTTCATTCCATCACCCCTGATCAGCCCCTGACCGGTCCGTGATGTACGCTGACGCCATGGACGCCGCGGCGGGCTTCGATCTGCGCACACCCATCGAACGCGTGCCCGGCGTCACAGCGCGCAGGGCGCCCGCGTTCCGCGCGTTGGGGATCGAGCACGTGGCGGGACTCCTGCAGCACCTGCCCCACCGCCACGAGTTCGAGGCGGAAGAGACGAGCATGGCCGGCCTGCAGCCCGACGCGGTGGTCAGCGCCCGCGGCGAGGTGACGGCGACACGGGTGGTGATCCACGGCAAGAAGCGCTTCGAAGCCGTTCTGAGCGACGACACGGGGCGGCTCGACCTCGTGTGGTTCAACGCCCTGTACATGCGCGACAAGATCATGCCCGGCGTGCGACTGCGCGTGCAGGGCAAGGCCAGACGGCGCGGCCCGGGGCTGCAGATCGCCAACCCGCGGTATGAGATCATCGACGACGAGTCCGAGCCCGAGGCCCGCGCAGCCCGCCTCCGCCCCGTGTACCCCGCCAGCGAGGAGGCGCCCTCGAAGGCCATCGAGCGCGCGGTGGACGCCGTGCTCGATCGCGCCCTGCCCCACGTCGAAGACCATCTGAGCGACGACTACCGGCGCGAGCGCAGCCTGCCCTCCCTGCGCGACGCTTACCGCATGATGCACCGCCCCGAATCGGAGGACGAGGTCGCGCAGGCCCGGCGACGGCTCGCATACGACGAGTTCCTGCTGCTGCAGCTCGGGGTGCAGATGAAGCGGGCGCACCTGCGCAAGACGCAGCGGGCGCCCGCGCTGCGCTGGTCGGAGGAGATCGACGCCCACATCCGCGAGCGCTTCCCCTTCGCCCTCACGCCAGCGCAGGACGAGGTCGTGCGGGAGATCCGGCGCGACCTCACGCAGGCGACGCCCTCGAACCGGCTGATCCAGGGCGACGTCGGGTCGGGCAAGACGGTGGTGGCGCTGTACGCGATGCTCATGGCCAGCGCATCGCGCTTCCAATCCGCGTTGATGGCGCCGACCGAGATCCTCGCCGAGCAGCACCACGCCACGATGACGGCCATGCTGCACGGCTCGAACGTGCGCATCGCCCTGCTCACGGGGGCGTTGGGCGCGCAGGAGCGGCGCACCACGGTGGCGGCGATCCGCGAGGGGGCGATCGACATCGTCATCGGCACGCACGCGCTGCTCACCGAGGATGTGCGGTTCGGTGCGCTGGGCGTCGTGGTGATCGACGAGCAGCACCGCTTCGGCGTGCGCCAGCGCGCGGGCCTGCGCGAGCGCTCGGGCGACGGGAAGACCACGCCGCACACGCTGGTGATGACGGCCACGCCCATCCCGCGCACGCTGGCGCTGACGGTGTTCGGCGATCTCGACGTCTCGACGATCCGCGGCATGCCGCCGGGGCGCATCCCGGTGACGACGCGCGTCGTCGGCGTCGACAAGACGGACGAAGTGTACGGCTACGTGCGCACGAGGCTGGAGCGCAAGGAGCAGGCGTACGTCGTCGTGCCGGCGATCGACACGGGTGAATCGTCTGGGGACAAGGCGCTGCGCGACGTGCGATCCACGCTCAAACGCCTCGAAGGCGGCCCGCTCGCGGGGATGCGCCTCGCGGCCCTGCACGGGCGGCTGAAGCGCGAGACGCGCGAGCGCATCATGGAACGCTTCCGGCTGGGGCAGATCGACGCCCTCGTCGCGACAACCGTGATCGAGGTCGGCGTGGATGTGCCCAACGCATCCATCATGGTGATCGAGCACGCCGAACGCTTCGGCCTCTCACAACTGCACCAGTTGCGCGGGCGCGTCGGGCGCGGCCAGGCGCGGGCGCTGTGCGTGCTCATCGGCGAGCCGATCACGCCCGAGGCCGCGGAGCGACTCGGCGCGATCGGCAAGACGACCGACGGCTTCGCCCTCGCGGAAAAGGACCTCGAACTGCGCGGCCCCGGCGAGGTGCTGGGCGCCCGACAAGCCGGCGACGCCCCCTTCCGCGTGGCCGACCTGCCGCGCGACATCGACCTGCTCATGCTGGCCAGACGCGACGCGGCGCAGTGGATCGAACGCTCCCCCACGCTCGATGCGCCGGAGGAAACACTGGTGCGCGGGCGGCTGTTGAAGCGGTACCGTGAGACGTTGGGGTTGGCGGATGTGGGGTGAGGCCTGCGTGCGGCGCGCGATATTCTTGGCTTGTTCGGGGGATTCCCTCGCTCGTGATGATCTTTTCAACAGCGCATTTCCTCGCTGAATACGCGTCTGTGCAGCTCTCCTCCTCGATCTCAGGATTTCTTGGAACACTTCGGCCCGCGGGCCGACTAACCCAATAAGCCTGTGGCGCCGTAACGCGCGCTGCGGGCGCCGATGTCGTTGTGGGCGTGCATGTTGCGCGTGCGGCGGGATTGGTTCGTGCGTCGCGGCCGCCGCCGGCCCGGCGCGATCGGAACGATCCACATTTGCAGGAGAACAGGACATGATGCGAGTTTCCAAGGCACAGTTCGCCGGCGGCGTTGTCGTCGGCGTGGTCGGCGCTTCACTGATCGGCGTGGGCGGGATGGCGTTCGCGCAGACGCAGCGGGCGCAGCCCGTCGAGCGCGATGCGCAGGTTCGCGTGGGCACGTACACGCCGCAGACGGCGTTCAGCCAGTACCGCGGCGCCGACGCCATCAACGAGCGTGCGGAGCGTCTGCAGATCGAGATGCAGGAAGCGCAGCAAGGGGGCGATCAGCAGCGCATGATGGAGCTTCAATCGGAGATGCAGCAGCTGCAGATGGCGCAGCAGCAGATCGTCGAGCGCTTCTTCGCAGAGGTCGAGCGGGCCGTGCCCGAGGTCGCCCGTGAGGCCGGGGTGAGCGTCTTCGCGGTCGAGATCGTCTACACGGCCGCCGAACTCGGCGAGCCGATGGACCTCACGCCACAGGTCGTCGAGCGGATCAACAAGAACGCCGACTGACCTTCGCATCGCACCGCTTCGGGGGTGAGAGGCTGGGGTTGAGAGAGAGTCGTCGGGGCTCTGGGAGACCGCGGCATTTCGGGGCAGACGCCGTACACGCGGGGGCGGGACTTCGGTCCCGCCCCCGCTTTTCCGCGCCGGTGTGGCGCGGCCCGCCCCTCCCCCATTACACTCCACGCCATGTCGCGCAACGCCGAACTCGCCGGCCTCCTGCAGCAGATGGCGGACCTCATGGAACTGACGGGCGCGGACCGCTTCCGCGTCGCGGCCCATGCGCGGGCGTCGCGCACGGTCGATTCCATCACGCAGGACATCGACGAGCTCGCCGACGACCGCGATGCGCTGCTGGCCGTGGACGGCATCGGCGCCAAGATGGCGGACAAGATCCAGGAGTTCTCGCGCACCGGGCGCATCGGTGAGCACGAGGCGTTGTTGCAGGAAGTGCCCCCGGGGCTGCTGGGCGTCATGGATGTGCCCGGCCTCGGGCCCAAGACGGTGCGGCTGCTGTGGAAAGAACTGGGCGTCGAGGGGGTGGACGACCTCAAGCGGGTCATCGACGACGGGTCGATCCTGAACCTGCCGCGGATGGGCGAGAAGACGGTGGCCAACATCCGCGACGCCCTCGTCTTCGCCAGAGCCAGCGCGGAGCGCACGCCGCTGGGCGTCGCCCTGCCCGCGGCCCTCGCGCTCGTGCAACGCCTCGAAGGCGTCAAAGGAGTGTCGCGGGTCGAGTACGCCGGCTCGGTGCGTCGTGGGCGGGCGACGATCGGCGATGTGGACATCCTCGCCTGCGCGGAGGACGGCGGCGCGGCCCACGAGATGTTCCGCGCCATGCCCGAGGTCGAGAAGGTGCTGGCCTCGGGCGAGACGAAGACCTCCGTGCGGCTGCTCACCTCGCGGAACAAGCGCCTGCAGGCGGACCTGCGCACCGTGGGGCGCGAGCACTACGGCGCCGCGTTGCTCTACTTTACCGGCTCGAAGGAGCACAACGTGCGCCTGCGCGAGCGCGCCATCCGCATGGGGATGACGCTCAACGAGTACGGGCTGTACAAGGAATCGAAGGGGAAGAAGACGGAAGGGTCGCCCCAGTCGCGCGGCGAGAAGCCCGTCGCCAGCAGAACAGAGGAAGACATCTACGCTGCCCTGGGCCTGCCGTGGATACCGCCCGAACTCCGCGAGGGCGCGGGCGAACTCGATCATCCCGCGGACCACGACTTCGGCCTGATCGAGATCGCAGACATCAAGGCCGAGCTGCACGCGCACACCGATGCGTCGGATGGCCGGATGTCCATCGTCGAACTCGCGGAGCGGGCGAAAGAGCGCGGCTTCCACACCATCGCCGTCACGGATCATTCCAAGAGCCAGCCCATCGCCGGCGGGCTGCACCCCGATCGGCTGCGCGAGCACATCGAGCACATCCACGCGGCCCGGTCGCGGGTCAAGGGCATCACGATCCTCGCGGGGTCGGAGGTGGACATCCTCGCCGACGGCTCGTTGGACTACGACGACGAGCTGCTGGCGAAGCTGGACATCGTGGTGGCCTCGCCGCACGCGGCGCTGAAGCAGGACCCGGACGCCGCCACCAGGCGGCTGCTGCGGGCGATCGCGCACCCGCTGGTGCACATCCTCGGGCACCCGACGGGTCGGCTGATCAACCGGCGCGAGGGGATGTCGCCGGACATCCGGGCGCTGGCGCTGGCCGCGGCGGAGCACGGCACGGCGCTCGAAATCAACGCCAACTGGATGCGGCTGGACCTGCGCGATGCGCACGTGCGCATGGCGCTGGACATCTCGCCGGACACGCTGATCGCCATCGACTGCGATGTGCACAGCGAGTCGGACTTCGACCAGCTCGGCTTCGGCGTGCTGACGGCGCGCCGGGGCGGTCTGACGCCGAGTCGCTGCGTCAACACGTGGCCGGCGAAGAAGCTGCACGCGTGGCTGAAATCGAAGCGATGACACGCGGGGGCTCGCCGCGTCCTGCTCCGGGGGCGGGAACGGCGGACCGGGTGCCCGCTCGGTCGCGGGCGTACAATCTCCCCTGATGGACCTCGCCCCACCACGACGCAACAGCAACGCCGCCGACGCGGACGATGTGCAGATCCTCGAGCCGCTCTGCGCGGTCTTCCGGCGCCACCTCAAGAAGGACGGCCAGAAGTACACGCCCGAGCGGGCGCAGATCCTGGACACGATCCTGCGCTTCGACGACGTGTTTCAGGCCGAGAAACTGCAGGAGACGCTGCGCACCGAGGGGCGACGCGTCAGCAAGGCGACGATCTATCGCACGATCAAGCTGCTGCAGGACGCGGGCATCATCCAGCAGGTGCTCTTCGACGCCGAGCAGGCGCACTACCAGTTGGCCTACGGCCGGCGCCCATGCGACCTGATCATCCGCGTGGACACCGGGGAGATCGAGTCCATCGAGGCGCCGGAGCTCATCGCCCTCCGCGACCGGCTGTGCGCCGAGCGGGGGCTGCGGCCGCAGGGGCACAGGCTCATCATCTACGCGATGGGCGACGAGGTGACGGGGGCGTAGGCGGGCGGTGTCTTCACGCTTGCTTCGCGTATTGCTGCTTCCAACCTCATGCGGGGTTTGGTACGCTAGCCCGGTTGGGGTTCACGGAACGGCTCCGGGGCCCTTGTGAACGAAACGCCGCGTGCTCCGAGGGACATCGCCATGACACGTTCCGGGTTGATCCATCGTCTGTCGATCGGGCTGCTTTCGCAGCGCGCGTGCGTGCTGCACGCGGCCGTGTTCGCGTGTGCGGTCGGCGTCGCCGCGTACGGCGCGCAGGCCGCCCCGGGTGACGCGGAAGAGCCCACGATGTTCGTGCGACTCATCGACCCCGGGCAGGAGCCGCGGCGGGCGCTGCGTTTGCAGGTCAAACCGGGGGACGAACAGCGGATCATCTTCGAGCAGCGCCTGCAGCTCCGGATGCGGATCGATCCCCTGCCCGAACCCATGCAGGATGCGAGCTCTTCAGAGATCAGCCTGCTGATCGAAGTGCTCGAGCCGCGGGGCGAAGACATCAGCTACCGCGCGACATATACGGGCGTTCGTATCCATGACAACGACGACATGGAGGAGGATGTCGCCGATGAGATGCGCGAGGTGCTCGACGACTTCGTCGGCATGCGGATGCGCGTCGACGTCACCGATCGCTGCGAGGTCCGTGCCGTCGAACGGGAGGGCGGCGCGCTCCAAGACCCGATCATGCGGGCGCTGCATGAGGGGATCGTGGATTCGATGCGGCAGATGAGCCTCCCCTTCCCCGTTGAGGAGGTCGGCGTCGGCGCCGAGTGGGTGGTCGACTCCACCATCGAGATGATGGGGGCGCGGTTCGCGAGCATCTTCACAGTGCAGGTGACCGAACTGACCGAGACGGGGTACGAGGCGACCATCTCGGGGCAGGTCCACGCCGCGGATCAACCCATCGAATTCGACATGATGCCCGGCGACGCGAGCGCGCGGATCGTCATCAGCATCGGCGAAAGCCACGGGACGCTGCGCCACGATCTGCGGCAGGTGCTGCCTCTGGTCCGTATGCGCAGCGTCAGCGACACAGAGATGATCGTGAGCCACGAGATGATGCACACCGTCATCAAGCAGAGCATGGAGATGGATATCTCCTTGCGTGCGCAGGAATGAGGACGCTCTACGGCGTCACTCCTCCCGCGACCGCGCCAGCGCCACGCCCGCCACGCCCGCCTGCTCGCAGGCGTCGTAGACGCGGATGACGTCCTGGTACGCCGTGCCGGGGGTCGGTTCGATGACGATGCGGATGGCGCTCGCGGCGCCCTCTTCGCGGTGGCGGCGCAGGGTCTCGTCGAGGTCGCCGAGGGTGCCGTCGGTGAGGCCGAGGCCGGTGACGCGGGTGGCGCCGTCGTCGCTGGTGCGGAGGCGCAGGACGACCGACGTCGGCGGGATCTCGAGGTCGAGGGTTGGGGCTGGGTCGGCCTCGCGGGCGTCGGCGTCTGTTTGCGTGACGCCCTGGGCCATGCCCACGTCGAGGAACCACTCCGGGCCGATGAAGGCCGAGCCGGCCATGAAGAAGATGAGGATCACCATCACGATGTCCACCATCGGCGTCATGTTGGGGCCGAAGTGACGCGCGGCGACGGCGGAGGCGTTCCGCCGACGGAAGCCGTTGCGGACGGCGCTCACCGGGCGCCCCCTTCGTCGTCGGGGCGGCGGGTGGCGAGGCGCACGTCGCGCACACCGGCTTCGGCGCAGGCGTCGAGGGCGGGCTCGACGAGGCCGAAGGGGGCGTCGCGCGGGGCGCGGATCTGCACCACCACGTTGGGCTCGCGGCTGAGCCGGGCGCGGAGCAGCGACGTCACCGCCGCGTAGCCGACGATCTCGTCGTCCACCATGACGATGGGGCCGGCGTCCGGGTCGCCGTCGCGGCCGCCGGGATCGATGTTGATCACGAAGGAATCCTGCGGCATGTCGGCGCGACCGCTGATGGATTCGGGAAGCTCCATCGGCGACCGCTGCGTCTCGGCGAGACGGCCCACGATCAGGAAGAAGACGATCATGCACAGCACGACGTCGATGAGCGGCGTCATGTTGACGGGCGCGACCGTGTCCTCGCCGGGGCCGCCCCCGGACCCGCCGGACCCGCCGGACCCGCCGCGGGATGTCATGCGGCGGAGGCGCACGTCACTCGCGCTCCGTGAAGGCGCTGGAGGGGATGGACTCGAACAATTCCGACGACACCACCATCGCGCGGGTGCAGATGCGGTCCACCACGGTGCGGAAGTAGCCGTAGGCCATGAGGCTGGGGATCGCCAGCAGCAGGCCGAAGAAGGTGTGGAAGAGCGCCTTGGCGATGCCCAGCGAGAGCTCGCCCGGCCCGGCCTGCCCGCCCGTCACGCCCAGAGCGGCGAAGGCGATGATCATGCCGTAGACGGTCCCGACCAGGCCCAGCAGCGGGCCGAGGTGCCCGATGACGTTGAGCAGTTCGATCTTGCGGAACCACGCGGCGCACTCTTCGGAGGCGGTGAGCTCCGCGGCCTCTCGGGCGCCGGTGCGCCCGGTGTGCGATTGCCGCAAACCGGCGCGGATGACGCGGGAGGCGAAGGAGTCGTCCTTCTCCACGAAATCGCGCAGCGGCGCAGCGTCGGCGGCGCGCACGCGCTCGCGCAATTCGCGCACGGAGGATTCGGGCAGCACGTTGCGGTCGCGGATCTGGATGAACGCGCGGATGATGATCGCCACGGAGATGATGGAGCACACCAGGATCACGCCCGTGAAGACGTCGGCCGATTGCCAGAAGAGGCCCATCACCCCATCGGCGTCGGCGAGGCGTGCGGGGGCTGGAGCCGGGGCCGGGGCGGCGAGCATGGTGAAGACGAGTGCGGGCATATCGGGTCGCGCTCCTTGCGTGGGTGCGGCAGGCTACACGCCGTGGCGCGAGGGGGCCATGTCGGATCAGTCCTTGCGCTCGTCGGGGTCGTCGCGGACGATCGTGGTGTCGGGGTCGTCGAAGTCCTCGAGCGAGGCCTCGCGGGAGATCACATAGCGCCCGCTGAACCAGTTGCCGAGGTCCGCCAGTTTGCAGCGCTCGGAGCAGAACGGCGTGTGGTCGGCGTCCACCGGGGCGGGGCCGGCGCAGATGGGGCAGCGGACATCCCTGCCCGGCGCTGGGCCCTGGTCGGATGGTTCACGCGGTGGCTCGGGCGCGGTCATCGTGTGCATGCTAGCCCCTCCAGCCGCTCGCGCCACGAGGGGGCGTCCCACGCGAGAACGATGCGGCGTTCGGATTCGGCCGCGTGCTCGATGGCGACGCGGAGGGCCGCGGGGGGCAACGCGTCGGCGATGCGCTCCACCCACTCGATGGCGATGACGCTCGACCCGTCGGCGATGCGGTCCCAGCCGAGGGCGTCGAGGTCGTCGGCGCTGTGCAGGCGGTAGGCGTCGATGTGGATCAATGGCGGGGCGCCGTCGGTAGTCGGGGTGTACTCGTTGACCAGCACGAAGGTGGGGCTGTGGACTCTGGCGGGGTTGATGCCCATGCCCTGCGCCACGCCGCGCACGAAGCGGGTCTTGCCGGCGCCGAGTTCGCCGCTCAGGGCGAGCACATCCCCGGCACGGAGACGGGCGCCGAGCGCTGCGCCGAGGGCGATCGTCTCTTCCTCGTTGTGGACGGTGCGTTCGATGGTCATGCGCCGTGGTCCCAGCCGAGTTCGGCGGCGTCGATGGTGTCGCCCTCGGGCGTGCGCACGACGCACCCTGCGCCCTCGATCACCGAGCCGACGCGGGTGATGGGGAGCCCGGTTGGCGTGCGCGCGGGCACGTCGCCCCCGACTGGATCGATGCAGAAGCAGAGTTCGTAGTCCTCGCCGTCAGCGAGCGCGGCGCGCCAGCCGGCCGCGGCGGGCGCGATCGGCAGGAGCGCTGCGTCGAGTTCGATGCGCACGCCGGAGGCGCTGGCGATGCGACCGGCGTCGCGCCCCAGTCCGTCGGAGAGGTCGATCATGGCGTGCAGGCGATCGGCGAGCGCATCGCAGAGCCACGCGCCCTCGTCGATGCGCGGATCGAACGTGAGGTGGCGCCCCTGCCCGTCCGCGCCGAGGGAGCCGCCCAACGCGCCGGTGACGTACACCCCGTCGCCGGGGCGCGCGCCGGATCGGAGCACCGGGCCGCGTACGGCGTGCGGCTCGCCGACGATGGTCACGGTGAGGACGCTGGGGCCCTCGGTGCGGGCGATGTCGCCGCCGATGAGCGGGCAGCCCCAATGGGCGCCCCAGCGGGCCATGGCGTCGAAGAGTTCGTTTTCGTTGTCGAATGTGTCGCGGAGCGCGCCGGTGGCGAGGGCGGCGACCGGGCGCCCCCCCATCGCCGCGATGTCGGAGACGGAGCGGGCCACGGCCTTGCGGGCGATGTGGTCGATGGACGTGCGGTCGGCGTCGTAGTGGCGCCCTTCGACGAGTTGATCGACGGTGAGGAGCAACGCGGGCGCTGCGGGGTCGGCGGCGGCGCGCAGCACGGCGCAGTCGTCGCCGGGGCCGGTGACGATGCGCGGGTGGCCGCGTGCAATGTGCTTCGATCGTGCGTAGATGTGCGCGAGCAGTTCGGATTCGGGCTTCATCGCGTCGCCCCCATCGGCTCGGGCGCGGCGGGCGCCGGCGCGGGTGTGCCGCCACCAACGCGGGCCGCCATCTCGCGGAGCATGGCGGCGGTGCGGGCGGTGGCGCCGCGGTTGGTTTCGACGCACGCGCGGGCGGCGCGGCCCATCGTCTCGCGGTCGTCGTCGTTGTTGAGCAGGCGTTCGAGTTCCTTCGCCAGTGTTTCGCGTGTCGCGACGACGATGGCCCCGTCCTCGCGCATGGTCTCGACGGCGGTGCGGAAGTCGGCGTGGGCGGGGCCGATGATCACCGGTTTGCCCAACGCGGCCGGCTCCATGGGGTCGGAGCCGTGCAGGTCGCCGAAGGACCGCCCCACCACGACGACGTCCGCCAGGGCGTAGGCCATGCGGAGTTCGCCGATGGTGTCGAGCAGGAACCGCCCCACGGTTGGGTCGCCCGTTCCCGTGGATCGGCGCACGCACCCGGCGAGGTCGGCCGCGGCAAGGTCGAACCATTCGGGGCGTCGCGGTGCGCACAGGAGTTGCACGCCCGGGGGCGTGGCGTCGAGGAGGAGGGCGTGCTCGTCGGGCGCGGTGCTGCCTGCGACGATGAGTGGTTTCGCGGCGTCTATGCCCATCGCGCGGGCGAGTTCGGCGGCGCCGGGGACGTCGGCGCCCTCCGCGATGACGGGGGCCGCGTCCCACTTCATGGAGCCGACGATGTGAACGCGTTCCGGTCGGGCGCCGGCGCGGATGAAACGCTGGGCGTAGGTCTCGTCCTGCACGCTGACGAAGCGCAGGCCGGCGAAGTACGTGCCCATCAGCGGGCGCGCCATTCGGTAGCGCCCGTGGGAGCGGTCGCTCAGGCGCCCGTTGATGATCGCCAGCGGCACGCCGCGCCGGGCGCACGCGCGGGCGAAGTTGGGCCAGAGTTCGAGCTCGGCGAGGGCGACGGCGTCGGGGCGGACGGTGTCGAGGAATCGGCGCACGCTCCACGAGGCGTCGAGCGGGTAGCGGACGACGTGCGCCTTGCCGGTGAAGAGCTCGCGGGCGCGGGCGATGCCGGTGTCGGTCGTGCAGCTCACCACGACGTCGTGGTCTTGGCGCAGATCGTCGACGAGGGCGCGCAGGAGGTTGGTCTCCCCCACCGAGACGGCGTGGAGCATGAGTCGGGGCTTTTCGTTCTTGGGTGGGAGGCGCTCGACGCGGCCGAAGCGCTCGGCCCAGCCGCCGCGGGCCTTGCGCATCCAGAACGGCGCGGTGACGAGGGCCACGACGAGGTAGACGATGTCGAGAAGGAGGCTCACCGTCGGCGCCTCGCGGCGGACGCGTGGCGCCCGCCCGAAGAGCGGAGGTCATCGGCGGCGTCGGCGCGTTGGGTGGCCGGGGTCGGTGGCATGGAAAGTGGGCGGGGAGGGACTCGAACCCACGACCCCTCGCGTGTAAAGCGAGTGCTCTAGCCAGCTGAGCTACCCGCCCGGGTGCGTCGCGGCGGCGATCGATCGGTCGGAGCGCGGCGTTCGACGATAGGTCCTGTGTCGAGCCCCGCGGGGCATCGGGTGTGGGCCCCGGCGGCCTGGGTGCGGGCCGGGGCGTTTTCCGAAAGTGGGCGATACAGGACTCGAACCTGTGACCTCCTGCGTGTCATGCAGGCGCGCTAGCCAACTGCGCCAATCGCCCGAGATGTCTGCGCCGGGGCGGGAGACCCGCTCCGACGAGGCGGAGTATACCCCCTCGTCAGCGGCATGCCAGTGGGCGGCGCCCGATGGGCGACGCTGCGGCTAAAGGTATGTGCAGGGAGCGAAGGGCGGGACGATCGACAGCGAGCCGGACGCGCCGACCCGCGCGAGGGTCACCGCTTGTCGGCGACGTTGAGCATGCGTCCGAGCCGGCGCTTGCGGTTGAGCATCTTGCGCCCGTTCTTGGTCTTCATGCGGACGCGGAATCCGATGGAGCGTTTGCGTTTGATGCGGCTGTTGCGGCGGGGGTAATGCATCGCGTCACCTCGGGGTGCGTTCGTCGACGCCGCGGGTGCGGGTCGGGAGATGGTTGGGGGAAAATCGAGCCGGGCAGTGTAGCAGGCTCCCTCGCGGGTCGCCAGCGGGCCCCCGGGTGGGTATTGATGCCCCCCGGGGGGGCTGGGGAGGCTGGAGGGTTCTGGGAAATATCGCGAGAGTCCAGTGGCGGGAGCGGGAAGTCGATGTACCCTTCAAGTGAAGTCAGCGGCGACGGACGCCGCGACCGGCCGCGCGTGCTCAATGGCCGTCGGCGACGCCCGGCGAGGCCCCCTTTGCGGGGATCCCGCTGTGCCGAACTGTTACGGCCATTCAGCCCCCGCGTCCGTGGGAACTGGATCGACGCATCGCCAGAGGTGGTGCGTCCGCACCTCGGTGCGCTCACGCCCCCGGCAGGCCCGGGCCCGCGCGAGCGCAGAACGGACAACGGGCCCATGCCTGACGAGAAGATGCTCGAAGCCATCGAGAGGGCGCAGGAGATCCTCGCCCTTCGCTTTACGAACGTCGACGTGCTGGAGAAGGCGCTGACGCACGCGTCGATCTCGGACTCGCGGCAGGCGTCCAACGAGCGGTTGGAGTTCCTCGGCGACGCGGTGCTGGGGATGATCGTCTGCGAGCGGATCTTCCGGCACTACCCGGAGATGCTCGAGGGGGACATGACGAAGATCAAGTCCGCCGTGGTGTCGCGCCGGACGTGCGCACAGATCGCCAACCGGCTCGGCCTCGACGAGTTGCTGCTGCTGGGCAAGGGGATGCAGACGCGCGCCGGGGTGCTGCCGTCGTCGCTCTCGGCGGCGGTGTTGGAGTCGATCATCGGTGCGATCTTTCTCGACGCGGGCATCGAGAAGGTGTACGAGTTCCTGCTGCCGCACGTGGACCCGATCATCCTGCGCGCCGCCGAGAGCGGGCATCAGCAGAACTTCAAGTCCGTGCTGCAGCAGCACGCGCAGCAGCGGATGAACGCCAGTCCCGTGTATCACGTGCTCGACGAGAAAGGCCCGGACCACGCCAAGAACTTCCAGGTGTGCGTGGAGATCGACGGCGTGCGGCACGAGTCGTGCTGGGGCGCCTCCAAGAAGCAGGCCGAGCAGCAGGCGGCGCTCAACGCGCTGCACGCGCTGGGGGTCGCGGTCGAAGCACCGGACGGCGAGGTGACCATCGTGCCCCACGCCGACGACGAAGACGAGACGCCGAACGGCCGCGAGATCCTCTCCGACGATCGTCTGCGATCCTCCGAGGACGAGCCCGAGAGCCTGCGGTCCTGACCCGCGTCAGGGCGCGCTCGCCGGCGACACACGCTCGAGCCCGCGCCAGGCGCGAAGGTTGATGGCCGCGCGGCTGGGCGCGGTCTGCCACGGGAACGCCGCCCGGGGCCAGGTGGTGCGCACGCCGCGTGCATCGATGCGTTCGAGGCCCAGCAGCAGCACATCGCGGTCGCGGGTGAACCGCTCGGGGATCTCGACGACGGCGATCCAGCGGTCGTGTTCTTCGCGGATCTCGATGGGGCGCGGATCGGCGCCGGCGACGAGTTCGTTGACGACGAAGCCGCGCCGATCAACGCGGAGCGCTGCGAGGGGCGCGCCCGTGGGGCCGATCCAGAGACGAACGGCGTCAGTCCCCCCCGCCCCCGCCCCCGGAAGCGCCCCCGGAACCGCCCCCGGAAGCGCCCCAACCTCCGGACTCGTTGGTGGCGCGATGCGCGTGCTCGGAAGCTCCATCTGTGACACGGCGGCGGCGAACTCGGGGGGCTCCTTGCCCGGGGCGTACACCAGCGGCACGCTGGGGTAAGGCGGCGCGAGATACTCGGCCTCGATGTCGAGATACTCGGGCGTTGCCGGGTCCAGCGCCTGCTCTTGTGCATCCGCATCGTCGGGGGCGGCAGCAGCGCGGCACTCGATGTAGACCTCCCACCGTTGCTCGCCGGGGCGTCGGTGCAGCATGGCGGCGGTCAGCCATGCTTCGTCGGTGGCGATGGGCGCATCCGCGAGCCACGTCGCGAGCGTGTGCTCGCGGGCGAAGGGGCCCATGCGCACGCCCGGCGGCGCTCCCGGCGCAGGTGCGCTCATCACCGGGAGGTCGATGCGGGTCTCGCCGATACGTACATCTACGGTGACGCCCTCGGGCGCACCGTCGGTGCTCACGATCAGCGTAGCGGTCTCTCCGGAGGGCAGCGATTGCAGGTCGGCCCCGCCGAGCGACGCG
Organism: Phycisphaerales bacterium; assembly: GCA_007693765.1. Classification (GTDB taxonomy): domain Bacteria; phylum Planctomycetota; class Phycisphaerae; order Phycisphaerales; family UBA1924; genus RECZ01. The sequence continues at coordinate 44,117 of RECZ01000155.1, forward strand.
GACGCCGTTGTCGGTTCGGGGAGCAGCGAGGCGACGCCGATGGCGATGTGGCGCGACGCGACGGCGTCGTCCTCCACCCACGCGACGCCCTCGGGCAACGCCGAGAGCCACGCGCCGATCCGGCTGCGCCGTTCGGGATCGCGCATCGCGGGGTCGAGCAGATCGCCGAGGAGACGCGAGAGGGCAGCGCCCTCGGCCGACCACACGGGCACGAGCTCCCCGCCACGGAACCGCACCACGGGCGTAATCGCGTAGCGGAGGCGAGCGGCGAGGGACGCATCGATCGACGCCATCCGATCGAGGCCCGCACGCCATCGCCCCTCGATCTGCGTCGCAAAGACCTCCAGCACCGGGTGATCGAGGGGGGCGGCGTCGTCACGCTCACCCAGTCTTTCGAGGAGGAGTCTCGCGCGCCAGCGGCGGGCGGGGTCTCGCGTCGCCGGCTCGATGAGCGCCCGCAGGAGCGTTATTGCGGTGCGCTCGTTCGGCGTTGCGGTACGCGCGGATGTTTGGCGCGCCGTGTTTGGCGAAGCGTCGAGCCAATGGAGCGTCAGCGCTCTGCCGTCGATGGTGATCGTGGATGCGTCGCGCGCATCGCGAAGGTCGACGAGGAGCGTCCACGAGCCGCCGCGCACCTGCTCGGGCGCGCCGAGCGGGTCTTCGACGCGCCACACGCCGGGCGGGGAGAGCCACGCGATGGTCGCGTCACGGTCTGCCGTCCAACCGATCCAGTACAGCGCCGAGGGGAGCGGGCGCCCGTCATCGGTGCGGACTTCAACAAGGTTGTGCACGGCCGGGAGCGCAGACGGGGCGTAGGTGTCGGCTTTCGTCGCGACGAGGAACGCCTCGACCTCGCTCTTCCACGCGTCCTCACTCCGCCACGCGATCCGCACCGGGGTGAGCAGGACGTGGCCGCGAAGGGCGAACTCGCGTGTCTCGACGGGCACGGCCTCGCGGACCGGTGACGGCGTCGCGATACGAGGTACGAGCGGTTCGTCGAGGAGCGTGGTGGGCGTGGAGGGCGTGGAGCAGCCCGTGCTGGCCGCAAGGGCCACCGCTGTCGTGAGGCACACCCCGGCGCAGACCCGGCGGGGTCGGGATGTCGGAGACGTTCGGAACACGTGTGGGGAAGGGTACGGCTGGTTGAGGCGGCGTGCCCGGGTCTCTGAGGGGCATGGGTCGACGCCTGCGGCGCTGCGCTGCGCCGCGGCGCTGAACTGACGACCTCGCTTCAGTGTTCGGAAGGGGTGAATTCTCGGGCGCCCCCCCCTACGCACGGGGGCAGGAACTGGGTTTTTGGCATGGGGAGGGTAAAATGGGGGAAATTTATGGTGCGACCCACCCGTGTATGGGGTATATTCTGAGCGTAGCAAGGGAGAGGCGGGACTCCGGCTTTGGTCGCTCATACGGGGTGATTTTCGCGCAGTCAGCCGAGCAGGCCCGCGCCAAAGTGAGAGAACGCCGACGGAGACACGTCTTGGGAATGCGGCACGTCGAACACAGAGCACACCCTCAGGCGGTTGTCGATCCGACCGGGATCTCCGGGGCGGTGTCGCCCATCGTGTGCGCTGTGGAGCGGGCGTCGGCGGACTGAAAGCATCACGCTCCGCGTGTGCGGAGCTTGTGTTTGGATGGCAAGTGTTGGCCGCTGTGTTCCCCGCGGCAGAAACTACCCACCGCTTGGAGTGGAAGGAGAAATAGAGATGAGCATTCGCATCATGACGGCGGCCGCGATCGTCGCCGTCGCGGGAGCAACGGAGGCCAGCGCGGCGTTCCAGAACGGGGACATCATCTTCGTCGATACGCCCAACGACACGGTGAACATCTACCGCGCCGCCAGCGGCACGACGGAGACGCTGTACCAGTTCAACGATCCGAACAACACGATCCGGCTCGCGGGCATCACCCGCGTGAACGGTCGGTTCTACGTGAACTCGGGCTTCGCGTCGCCTTCGACGCCGAGCGAGGCCGCCATTTTCGAGCTGCGGAAGCTGTTCGGGAACACGATGGAGAGCACGCTCGCCTCGAGCAACCCGCTGCTCAATCCCATCGGCATCGCGTACCACCGCGGGTCCGATCGGCTGCTCTCGGTCAACAACCCCGGCCCCGGCAGCCAACCCGACGAGGGCATCATCGGCACCCGGATCAGCGACGGCGATGTGAAGATCTCGTTCGCTGAAGACACCACGCCCCCCCTGCCGCGATACCAGGCCGGCTTTCGCATCACGCGCGACCTCGGCAACGCCGATCAGTTCTTCGCCGTGACCGCCAACGGCGGCGTGCTCAACGGCCCCGGCGACGAGGGCAAGGGCAGCGTGCTGCACCGCATCACGGTGGACGCCAACGGCGACGCCACCCAGGCCGTGATATACGACTTCAGCGCAACGCCCTTCGGCCCGGTCACCTTCGTCCGCGGCGTCGCGGCGGTCGGCAACGATGTGTACGTCACCGACTCGTTCACGGGCGGCATCTACCGGATCGCTCTGGACGCCAACGGCGACTTTGACTCGATCTCGCTCGTCATCGACAACATGGGCGCCGACCCGGGCGAGCTTCAGTACAACCAGTACACGAACAAACTCGTGTTCGGGATGAACAACAACACGATCAACCAGGTCAGCCTCGACGGCACGGGCTTCGAGACGCTGGTAATGGGCGTCGCGCCGCGCGGCATGTACATCATCCCCACGCCCGGCGGCGTCGCGCTGCTCGGGCTCGCCGGCCTCGCGATCACGCGTCGTCGTCGCTGAATCGGATCTCTGCAACCAACGAAGCACCACCTGCATCACCCCCACGTATCACCACACACGTCATCGACGCCAGCCGCTGCAACGCAAACCGGCACGGCCGACCCAACTGATTCAAGAGGAGAAACCGCATGAACATCCGCACGATCTCACGCCTGAGCGCCCTCGGCGCCATCGCCGGTCTCGCGACCAGCGCCCACGCCGCCTTCCAGAACGGCGACCTCATCTACACCGACGCCCTGAGCAACACCGTCAACATCAACAGCGGCGGCGTCAACAGCAATCTGTACACCTTCGGGGGCCCGGACATCCGCCTCGCGGGCATCACCCGCGCCAACGGCCGCTGGTACATCAACTCCGGCTTCGCGTCGCCGAGCGACCCGAGCGAGGCGGCGATCTTCGAGCTCAAGAAGCTCTTCGGCAACACGGTGGAGAGCACGCTCGCCTCGAGCAACCCGCTGCTCAACCCCATCGGCATCGCGTACCACCGCGCCTCGGACCGCCTGCTCTCGATCAACAACCCCGGCCCCGGCAGCCAGCCCGACGAGGGGATCCTCGGTACGCGCACCAGCGACGGTGACGTGATCTTTACATTCGAGGAGGATCCGACCGGACCGTTCCCCCGTCACCAAGCCGCCTCTAGAATCGTTCGCGACACCAGCAACCCCGACGTCTTCTACACCATCAGCGTCAACGGCGGGGTGCTTCAGGGCCCCGGCAATGAGGGCAAGGGCAGCGTCATCTACCGCCTGGACGTTGACAACGACGGCGTCGGCACGGTCGCTCCTGTCGCCGACCTCTCCTTCACCAGCTTCGGCAACATCACGTTCGTGCGCGGCATCGCGACCGACGGCCAGAGCTTCTTCTTCGGCGACAACCAGACCAACGCCATCTACTCGCTGGACATCTCCGGCGACCTCACCACCCTCCAGCAGATCGTCACCGGCGTCACCCGCCCCAACGACATCATCTACAACCCCTTCACCAACAAGATCATCTGGAGCGACAACTTCGATGAGGCCATCTACCAAGTGAACGTTGACGGCACGGGCTTTGAGACGCTCGCCACCGGCGTCAACGCCCGCGGCCTGTACGTGATCCCCACCCCCGGCGCCGCGGCCCTGCTGGGCCTCGCCGGGCTCGTCGGCGTCCGTCGTCGCCGCTGAAACCGGCTCTGATCCGGCTTCAGTGATCCGAAATCTCACGGCCCGCGCCGGCACGGCGCGGGCCGTTTTCTTTATGCGTTCTTCACACTATGCTGCCTGCGCGCGAGGCGGCTGTCGTCATCATCGTGCCCCGTCTGCACGCTCCGGAGCACCCGGACGGGCGGAACGCGATACACACCCCGGCGCAGGCGACCCACTGAGCGCATGAGCACATCTTCTCGATCCAAGTCTCCCGCCTCCGGAATGCGCTTCTTCGAGCGATACCTGACGGTCTGGGTGGCGTTGTGCATCGTCGGAGGCGTGGCGCTGGGGCAGTTCCTGCCCGCCGTGCCCGAGACGCTCAGCCGGTTCGAGTACGCGAGCGTCTCGATCCCCATCGCGGTGCTGATCTGGCTCATGATCTACCCGATGATGGTGCAGATCGATTTCACGAGCATCGTACGCGCCTCCAAGCAGCCCAAGGGCCTCACGATCACGCTCGTGGTGAACTGGCTGATCAAGCCCTTCACGATGTTCCTGCTGGCGTGGCTCTTCTTCCGCGTGATCTTCTCGCCCTTTATCGGCGAGGACGACGCGACGCAGTACATCGCGGGCGCCATCCTGCTCGGGGCGGCGCCCTGCACGGCGATGGTCTTTGTGTGGAGCTACCTCACCCGCGGCGACGCCGCGTACACGCTGGTGCAGGTCTCGATCAACGACCTGATCATGCTCGTGGCGTTCGGGCCGATCGTGATCCTGCTGCTGGGCATCAGCGACATCGTGGTGCCCTACGAGACGGTGCTGCTGTCGGTGGTGCTCTACATCGTGGCGCCGCTGGCGGCGGGGATGCTCTCGCGGGCGGTGCTGATCCGTCGCAAGGGGATCGCGTGGTTCGACGGTGTGTTCGTGAAGCGGCTCGGGCCGCTGACGATGGTGGGGCTGCTGGTGACGCTCGTGCTGCTCTTCGCGTTCCAGGGCGAGACCATCCTGAGCAAGCCGTTCCATATCGGGCTGATCGCGGTCCCGCTGATCATCCAGTCGCTGTTCATCTTCGCGCTGGCGTACGGGTGGGCGAAGCTGTGGCGGGTGAACCACGAGGTCGCGGCGCCGGCGGCGTTGATCGGGACGAGCAACTTCTTCGAGCTGGCGGTCGCGACCGCGATCGTGCTCTTCGGCCTCAATTCAGGGGCGGCGCTGGTGACGGTGGTCGGCGTGCTGGTGGAGGTGCCCGTGATGCTGGCGCTGGTGCGTTTCGCGAACCGCACGCGGCCGTACTTCCCGTGCGCTGTCGGCTGCCCGCCGCCCGACCCCACACCAGACCCCGCCCCCGCCCCCGGGGTCCATCCGGACGCCTGACGGACGCTTGCAGGAAAGGACGGAGCCGATGTTCGAACGCGTCTTGATCGGGATCGACCTCTCGCCATCCACCGATGCGCTGCTCGCGGCCCTGCCGCGCATGCGCGACGCCGGCGTCGGCTCACTCACGCTGGCGCACGTGATCCCGGTGTCGTACGTCAACTTCGCCGGCGTGAGCCACGAGGACAGGCACCGCGCGGCGTTGGAGGAGAAGGGCCGTGATGTTCAGGCGATGGGGTTCGCGTGCGACACCGTGCTCCGGGTGGGCGACCCGGCCGTGGAGCTGCTCGCGATCGCGGAGGAGATCGGCGCGACGTTGCTGGTCATGGGTTCGCGTGGCCAGAACCGACTCGAGGAATTCTTCCTCGGCAGCGTCGCCACGCAGGTGCTGCGGCACGCCACGCTGCCGGTGCTGGTGACGCCGATCGGGCGCGACGTTGCGTGATCACGCCGGCGCCTGTAGCGGCAGCGTGGCGACGATATTCTCGACGATCTGATCCGTGGTGACGCCCTCGGCCTCGCCCTCGAAATTGAGCAACAGACGGTGACGGAGCGCGGGGAGGGCGATGGCCTTGATGTCGTCGATGGACGCCGCGGCCCGGCCGTCGAGCAACGCCCGCACCTTGGCGCCGAGCACCATCGTCTGCGCGGCGCGGGGGCTGGCGCCGACGCGGACGAAGCGGTCGACGATGGGCGTGGCGAATCGCTCCTCGCCGTCGCGGACGCCGAAGGCCGGGTCGGGCGGGTGCGTGGCGAGGGTGAGGCGGACGGCGTAGTCCTTCACGTGCGGCGCCACCTGCACGCGGCGCACCAGCGCCTGGTGCTCGACGATCGCGGCGTCGTCGAGCACGGGCTTGCACGAGGGTTGTTCGCCGCCTGTGGTGCGGGTGAGGATCTCGGTGAGCTCGGAGCGCGTGGAATACCCGACGAGGAGCTTGAAGAAGAAGCGGTCGAGCTGCGCCTCGGGCAGCGGGTACGTGCCCTCCTGCTCGAGCGGGTTCTGCGTGGCCATCACGAGGAAGGGTTTGGCGAGGATGTGCGTCTCGCCGCCGACGGTGACGCTGCGCTCCTGCATGGCCTCGAGCAGGGCCGACTGCGTCTTGGGCGTGGCGCGGTTGATCTCGTCGGCGAGGAGAATGTTGGCGAAGACGGGGCCGCGCTGGAAGACGAACTTCCGGCCCTCGCTGGTGTCGGCGACGATGGTGGTGCCGGTGACGTCCGCGGGCATGAGGTCAGGCGTGAACTGGATGCGCCCGAACTTCAGTTGCAGCGCGTCGGCGAGCGATCGGATCAGGAGCGTCTTGCCCAGACCCGGCACGCCTTCGAGCAGGGCGTGGCCGCCAGCGAAGAGGCAGGTCAGCACGCCGTCGATGATCTCGTCCTGCCCGACGATCACGCGGCAGACCTGCTCACGCACCGCGGCGTAGTCGGTGCGGAAGCCGGCGATGGCGCGTTCGACGTCTTCGACGGTGCGGGGTCCGGTGGCGGCGTCTTGCTGGGTCATACGGACATTATGGCCTGCCGAAGCCCGGGCGTGCAGCGGGGCGCGGCCGCGGGCCAGCGCGACATCGCCGCGTCGGCCCGATGCGCCGCGGCCCGATATGATCGCGCACCATGAACGCCGTGCAGAAACTCCGCCAGATCGTCGGTGAGATCAGATCCACTCGCGACCCGATCGGCGCTCGCGAGGCGTGGGCGCTGGCGGGCCGGTTGCTCTCGCGGATGCCCGTTGATCAGTCCGCGGCGGCCGAGGCCTGCGAACAGCGCGACATCGAGGCGCTCGATGCGTTGGTGGCGAGCATCGAGAACCCCAGGGCCCCCGCGACGGACAGTTCGGGCGGATCCGCCGCGCCGGATGCGCCGGAGATCTCGCCCGAGGTGCTCGACAAGGCGTACCGCGTCTTCCGCAAGCGGCTGAAGGTGTCTCGGCTCGCGGAGGAATCAAAGCTCGGCGGGCGCCAACTCACGGGCGGGCGCAAGTCGGAGATCGATGCGATCCTGCCGCCGCACGAGTACCCCGATGAAGTCTGGAAAGCTCTGGCGCGGTCCGGGCGCATCAAGGACACGGGGCGCGGCTTCTATTCGATGCCGTGAGTGTCGATGCCGTGCGGTGCGCAGCGAGTGCGGATTGCCCCCTGAGCCCCCCCACCGCCTTTCGGCGGCGTTGATCGTGGCGCCTCATCGGCGCGCTGTCTGCTGCGGAAAGTGGGCCTGAAAGGACTCGAACCTTCGACCTCACCCTTATCAGGGGTGCGCTCTAGCCAGCTGAGCTACAGGCCCGCACGGGATGTTTCGCGGCCGCCGCGACGGCGTGTATCGGCGCCGGCGGGGCGGGGCTTGGCCCGCGAAGGGTGGGGAGTATAGCAACCGCCCCCAGAGCCCGCGACGGGCCGCGTCGGGGCCGCGGCGGGGTTTCCGCGGCGGCGATTCCGCGGCGGCGGCGAGGGGTGTGGGTGCGGACTGAATGGGTGCTCCGCGGAGCCGGTGGTCGCCCGGGAGGATGGAGGCGGTATCGGGCGTCCGGGCGCCGGCCGGAGGAGCCGGCGCGCTCGCCGAATCGTCCGTCGCGGCGGGAAAAGGCGAGATTTACACACCTGTTCGTGGGGCGAACGCAAGTCGTCATGCGGTCTCGACGATGTCTCCAGCACGGAGTTGACGGGATGCCCGCCGCACATCCGCGCCCGAGCGGACCAGAGCCCACTCACACGCTGATGCGCACGACATCCCCACACTCCGAGCGATAGCCCGAACCCAAAGAGACACGCCGCCGCGTCCGCGCATGTTGCCGGGCACGCGTCGGCACGACGCCGCGTGGCGCGAGATGCACAGTCCACGCACGAACGCACATGGAGACCCTTGTATGAACACGTTCCCGAACACGATCCCCGGCATGTTCCCCTTCGCCAGCACCCCGAACTTCCTGAACGGCGTTCCGTTCAACGGCGTCTCGCCCTTCGCCGGCACCCCCGGCATCCCCGGCTTCACCCCCGGATTCAACCCCTCGCTCTACAACAGCCTCATCGGCCAGGGCGGCAACGGTCAGTTCTGGGGCGGCCAGCCCTGGGGCCAGATCTGGGGCCAGACCAACGGCCTCAACGGCTTCGGCGGCCTGCCCTTCGGCGGCTTCACCGGCACGCCCTCGATGAACAACATCTCCGGTCAGTTCGGCGGCGCCAACTGGACGCAGCCCACGCCCTTCTCGAACTTCGGTGGTTTCCCGAACTTCTCCAACGGCACGCTGCCCGTGAGCGGTTTCGGCATCAACCCCCTCAACTGGATCTCGCCCTTCATCGGCGCCGGCATGTTCTCGCAGCCCTACGGCTCGTTTGGCGGCTCGTTCCCCACGGCCAACACGATCTCCGGCTTTAACGGCATCCCCGCCTCCGGCCTCAACACCGGCTTCAACACCATCCCCGGCTTCAACGTCGCGAACAGCACCCCGTGGTTCTCCGGCGCTCCCGGCTTCCACGGCGTCAGCCCCTTCGGGATGAACCCCGCGCTCTTCACGCAGAACTCCTTCGCCACCCCGATCACCCCGTGGAGCTACACCAATGGCGCCCCCACCGGCCAGAACGTGAGCATCCCCAACGCGATCAACACGCAGGGCGGCGCCTTCGGCCAGAACGTCCACCAGCCCATCTCCGGCCAGACGATCCCCTACGGCTTCAACGGCGGCGTTCCCTTCGGCTTCAGCCCCGCCTTCTCCGGCGTCGCCGCGCCCTTCATCGGCCAGCCCTGGGGCTACTACCCCGGCTTCACGCCCACCAACAGCGGCGTGAACACGTCCGCCGGCGTCAACACCGGGAACGTGCCCTTCCAGCAGAACAACGTCGGCGCGCAGGGCCTCTGCCGCGACGCCGCCTGATCCTGACGATCTGTGAGACCGCGGCGGCGCCCCGGCGCCCCGTCCTCCTGTCACGTTGCACGCACGGCGATGAGCGGAGCCTCATCGCCGTGTTTTTCTGCGCCCTCAGCGCGTGGTCAGGCCCGCGGCGTGCAGGGCCGCGCGGAGTTCCTCCGCGTCCGCTCGCGAGAACGACCCGACGTCCCATGAATCGAGATCGAGCACGCCCCAACAGGCGCCGGATTCGTCGATGCAGGGCACGACGACTTCCGACCTGTCGCGGGGATCGCAGGCGATGTACGCCCCGCCCAGTTCCGCGACGTCGCGCACGATGAGCGGCTCGCGGGTGGTGAAGCAGACGCCGCACGCGCCGTGGAGCCCGATGGGCGAGCACGCGGGCTTGTCGCGTCGCGGGCCGAGCACGAGGTTCTCGCCGTCGCCGGCGTCGAGGTAGAAGCCCGCCCACGAGACGCCCGTCGGGGCCAGTATCTCCCAGAGCACGTCCACGAACGCCTCCATGCGCGCCTCGCGGTCGCCGTCGATCGCCGCCGCCCGCTCGCGTACGCTGGTGTAGTCGCGTGTCATGCCGGAATGATCCGCACGCCGCGGCGGTTCGTCCACGGGCATCCACGCGGGATGGTCCACGAAGGGACCGGTATGACGCACGACGATGATCTCCGCCCCGTACGCGCCCCACGGGGACGTTCCCGTTCCGCGGTCGCGATGGCGGCCGTGGTTCTCCTCCTCCTCGGGGCGTTCGCCGCCCCCTTCGCCGCACGAGGCGCCAACCCCATGGACAGAGGCCCCCGCGCCCCCGAACTCACGCCCAATCTGGGCTGGCTCAACACCGACCGCGAGCTCCGTTTCAGCGACGAGCTCAAGGGCCACGTGGTGCTTCTGGATTTCTGGACGTACTGCTGCATCAACTGCATGCACGTGCTGCCCGACCTGCACTACCTCGAGCACGCGTTCAAGGATGAGCCCTTCGTCGTGATCGGCGTGCACTCGGCCAAGTTCGACAACGAGTCGGACCGGCGCAACGTGCGCAACGCCGTCCAGCGTTACGAGATCGCGCACCCGGTCGTCGTCGACAAGGACATGAACATCTGGCGGAAGTACACCGTCCGCGCGTGGCCCACGCTGGTGGTCGTGGGCGCCGACGGCCGCATCGTCGGCGCTGTGTCTGGCGAGGGCAACCGTGACATCCTCGAGCGGGCCATCCGCCGCGCCCTCGACGACGGCCGGCGCGAGGGGACGCTGGCCGCAACGCCATTCCCGATCAAACTCGACGCCAGCGTGCCCAGCGCCACCGGCCTGGCCTTCCCCGGCAAGGTGCACGCGGACGCGGCGACGCGGCGCATCTTCATCGCCGATTCCGGGCACCACCGCGTGCTCGCCGCCACCTGGCCGGATGATGCGGGGCGCAGCGATCTGCTCCGCGTGTACGGCGCAGGTGAAGCCGGGTTCGTCGACGGCGAGGCGGGCGTTGCTCGCTTCACCGAGCCGCAGGGCCTGACGCTGGTGGGCGAGACGCTCTACGTCGCCGATCGGCGGAACCACAGCGTGCGCGCGATCGATCTCGATACGGGGCGCGTCTCGACGGTTGTCGGCGACGGCGCGCAAGGGCGCGACCGACGCGGCGGGGGCGTGGGCGCCGCTCAGCGGCTCAACTCCCCGTGGGACCTCGCCCACAACGACGGCGCGATCTACATCGCCATGGCCGGGTCGCACCAGATCTGGAGGCTGGACCCTTCCACCGGGCGCGCGGGGGTGTACGCGGGTTCGGGCATCGAGACGATCACCGACGGCGCCCCCACCGCCGCGGCGTTCTCGCAACCCTCGGGCCTCGCCGTCCTCGGCGGCGCGTTGTTCGTCGCTGACGCCGAGGTCAGCGCGGTGCGGCGTATCGACCTCGCCAGCGGCAAGACCTCGACGATCATCGGGACCGGTCTTTTCGACTTCGGCGACGTCGACGGCGCGTACCCCCGCGCGATGCTGCAGCACTGCAAGGGCGTGGCAGCGTACGGCGAGATGCTGCTGGTCGCCGACACCTACAACCACAAGATCAAGCTCGTCGACCCGGCCCGGCGCACAGCGCACACGTGGCTGGGCACGGGTGAGATCGACAAGGCGCCCGGCGCGAGGACGGGTGATCCGCACGCGCTCACGCTGTACGAGCCCGGCGGCCTGCACCTCGCGGGCGAGGGCGCGGATGCGCGGTTGTTCATCGCCGACACCAACAACCACCGCGTGATCGTCGTCGATCCCGAAACTCTGGCGTGGCACGAGTTGATGATCAACGGGCTCGAAGGCGCCGACCCCATTGACGAGGATGCGCCGCGCACCAGCGGCGCGGTGGGCGTGCGCCCGGGCCACGCGCTCACGCTCGAACTCTCGCCCACGCTGCCCGATCGCGCCCACCCCAACCCCGACGCCCCGGTCTCGATCCGCGTGGTCGACGAGGCGGGGGCGACGCTGGCCCAGCGCACGCTGCGGACCGATCGCCTCCCCGTGCGCATCGAGGTGCCCGGCGCGGCCGCGGCTCCGGGTCGGTGGCGTGTGGAGATCCGCATGGCCTACTGCACCGACGGCGATCGCGCCGTCTGCGTGCCGTTCACGCATGTTTGGGACGTCCTTGCGACGGCGGCGGCCGATGCGCCGGCGGTGGCCACGCTGGGCGGCGGCTGAGCCCGACGGCGGCCCCCGCCCGCGGCGGATGGTTGCCGGTATGATCCGCCTCCCATGAAGATCCACGAACATCAAGCGCGACAGTTGCTGGCGGACGCCGGCGTTCCAGTTCCTCCCGGCGTGGTTGTCGAGTCCGTTGACGACGCCGCGAGCGTGTACAAGCGCGTCGTCGGCGAGGCCGGGCTGGGCGAGAAGGGGCTGGCGGTCGTCAAGGCGCAGGTCCACGCCGGCGGGCGCGGCAAGGCGGGGTTCGTGAAGCTCGTCCGCTCGCCCGAGGAGGCGACCGAGGCGGCGCGGTTCATGCTCAGCAACAGGATGGTCTCGCCCCAGACGCCGCCCGAGGGGCTGGAGGTCAAGCAGCTGCTCATCGCGGCGGGCGTGGACATCGCCAAGGAGTACTACCTCGCCATCACCACCGACCGCGCCACGCGACGCAACGTGCTGATCGCGTCGAGCGAGGGCGGGGTGGAGATCGAGCAGGTCGCGCACGACAACCCGGACGCGATCATCAAGGAGCCCATCCACCCCGTCGCCGGGCTGCAGGCGCACCAGGCGCGGCGCCTCGCCTTCGACCTCGGCTTCAAGGGCAAGCAGGTCGGGCAGGCGGCGTCGATCATGATGGCGCTCGCCAAGGTCTTCGTCGAAAAGGACTGCACGATCGCGGAGATCAACCCGCTCATCGTCACACCGCCCTCCAGTGAATATCCCGACGGGCGCGTGCTCGCCATCGACGCCAAGTTCAACTTCGACGACAACGCCCTATTCCGGCAGGACCGCGTCAAGGCCATGTTCGACCCGACGGAGGAGAACCCCGCCGAGATGCGGGCCAAGAAGTTCGACCTCTCGTACATCGCGCTCGAGGGCAACATCGGCTGCCTCGTCAACGGCGCCGGGCTGGCGATGTCCACGATGGACATCATCAAGCACTATGGCGGCCAGCCCGCAAACTTCCTCGATGTCGGCGGCGGCGCCAGCGAGGAGGCCGTGACCGAGGGCTTCCGCATCATCCTCAGCGACAGCGCCGTCAAGGGCGTGATGGTCAACATCTTCGGCGGCATCATGCGCTGCGACATCATCGCGCAGGCGATCGTGAACGCCGCGAAGGAAGTCGGCTTCGAGGTGCCCCTCGTCGTGCGACTCGAAGGGACGAACGTCGAGGAAGGGCGCAAGATCCTCGAGCAGGCGCAGGCTGAGATACCCACGATGCAGACCGGCACGGACCTCGCTGACGCCGCCAAGAAGGTGTGCGCCGCCGTGGCGGGCTGAGCGTCGCGGCGGTGGCGGTTCACACTGGCGCCATCCACGCTTGTTTGACCAATATTCGGATCGTTCGATAGACTTTGCTCGAGCATGCTGCGGGCGTTCCGCGGCACGTTCTCGGCACTTGGAGAGGCACATCCGCGATGGATGACCCTGGCGGTTGTAGTTGTGAACACCCCCTGCTCCCGCGGCGACGCGGGGGCGCACCGTTGCGCGCACGCGCCGCGGGACGGGAGGTTGACGCGAACGCGCAGGCGTGCGCCCGCTCCATGAGCGGCCGCGCGTAGCACGGACGCTCGCTCTCCGGCCCGCGCACACGCGCGGCGTTCGTGAACAGGAGAGCGCAGATGTCCGACTCACCCATCGACACCCCGATCCTCGATTTGATCGCCAACCCGGACGACGACGCCCTGCGCGCCGCGCTGAACGACGTCCACCCCTTCGACGTCGCCCAGGCGGTCGAGGAGTTGGAGAACGCTGAGATCTGGGCGTTCCTTCGTCGCCTCGGCGACCCGCTCAACGCGGACGTCTTCTCGCACCTCGACCTCGACCATCAGGCCGAGCTCGTGCAGGAGCACGCGCCGGAGGAGACGGCGCCGCTGCTCGAGCGCATGGCGCCCGACGACCGCGTGGACGTGCTGCAGGCGATCGACGACGAGCTGCGCGAGCGCATTCTGGCGCGGATGACGGTCTCGCAGCGGCGCGTTACGGAGCGGCTGGCCGGGTACGAGGAGGGCACGGCGGGCGGCGTGATGAGCCCCGAGTTCGCGGCCCTGCCCGCCGACCTGACGGTGGCGGAGGCGATCGGGCTGCTGCGCCTGCAGGCGCCGCGGAAAGAGACGATCTACGACATCTTCGTGATCGACGACGCGAGCCGTCTGATCGGCGTGGTGGGGCTGAAGGATCTGATCCTCGCGTCGCCGAAAGACCGCATCTCCGAGATCATGCGCGCCGAAGTGATAAGCATCCGAGCCGACGAGGATCGGAACGAGGCGGCGCGCAAGATCCGCGAGTACGACCTGTTGACGCTGCCCGTCGTGCAGGGTGACAACCGGTTGGTGGGCCTCGTGACCGTCGACGACGTGCTGGACGTCACCGAGGAAGAGGCCACGACGGACTTCCACCGCATGGCGTCGGTGGGAAATATTCAGACGGATCTTCTGGGTGCGAGCATGTCGCTGCTCTACCGCAAGCGTATCCCGTGGCTGCTGGTGCTGGTGCTCATGAACGTGTTCTCTGGCGCCGGCATCGCCTACTTCGAGGACACGATCGCCGCCGCCGTCGCGCTGGTGTTCTTCCTCCCGTTGCTGATCGACTCCGGCGGCAACGCCGGATCGCAGTCGGCGACGCTGGTGGTGCGGTCCCTCGCGACCGGCGAGACGGTGCTGCGCGACTGGCTGCGGTTGCTCCGGCGGGAGGTCCTCATCGCCGGGGCGCTCGGTCTGACGATGGGTCTGGCGGTGTCCATGCTCGGCTTCCTGCGGGCCGGGCCCGACATCGCCCTCGTCGTCGCCGTCACCATGGTGCTCGTGGTCATCGTGGGCAGCCTCATCGGCATGTCGTTGCCCTTCATCCTCACCCGCCTCAAGATGGACCCCGCCACCGCCAGCGCCCCGCTGGTGACATCCCTCGCGGACATCTGCGGGGTGCTGATCTACTTCTCGATCGCCACGTGGTGGCTGGGCCTGCAGGCCGCTTGAGCTTGGGAGGCTGCGCCGATGGTACTTTCTGAATTGATTGTCCGGATCGGGGTTGCGCTGGTGCTCGGCGCCTGCATCGGCGCCGAGCGTCAGTGGCGCCAACGACTCGCCGGCCTGCGCACAAACACGCTTGTCTGCCTCGGCGCCGCGCTCTTCGTGATGCTCTCGGTGATGATGGACGACGAGATCAGCCCCACACGCGTCGCTGCGCAGGTGGTTTCCGGCATCGGCTTCCTCGGCGCTGGCGTGATCTTCAAGGAGGGTGCGAGCGTGCGCGGCCTCAACACAGCCGCCACGCTCTGGTGCTCAGCCGCGGTGGGTGTGCTCGTCGGGACCGGGTTCCTGATCGAGGCGACGTTCGGCGCGATCGCCGTGCTCGCCGCCAACGTGCTCTTGCGTCCCTTGGCCGCCCGCATCAACCGTCAGCCTCAGGACGTCATCGAACTCGATACCTCCTACCGCCTCCGTGTTGATTGCCGTCAGGAAGACGAGAACCACGTCCGGGCCCTCGTCATGGAGCGTGCGAGCGTCAAGGGGCTCTTCCTGCGCTCGCTCTCAAGCGAGGACGCCCCAGATGGCCGATTCGCGGTCGTGAAGGCCGAACTCGTCGCCACGGGCCGACAGGATCCGCTTTTGGAGCGCGTGCTGAAGCAGATCGGACTCGAGGACGGCGTCACCGCCATCAGTTGGTCCGTTTTGGACGCGACCACCGAGTGAACCCGGCTGACCCTCGTGCGTCGAATTCCCTGCGGGACGCCCTGCGCGCGTTGACAGCCCCGCCGATTGCGCCGATATCGTCCAGAGACCGAACGCCCCCCGGCCCCCGGCCCGAAAACCGCCCCGACCCACGACGCCACGGAGCCCCCTCAGATGCACGCCTGCACCGTCCTCGTCGCGACCGCCCTCCTCGGCGCTTCCCCGTTTGTCCGGCCGCAGGCCGAACTCACCCCCGGGTACCGCGCCCACGAGACGCTGCAGTATCAGATCACGCAGTCGTCGAGAGTGCAGCGGCACACCGGCGAGGGCGTGCAGACCATGGTGGCGAGCGGATTCGACATCCACATCGAGCCGGGGGACGGATCGCGGTCGACCGTCGTGGCGTCGTACACATCGTTCGCGGTCGAAATCGACAACGGCGTCGAGGTCATCCGTTACAGCTCGAGCGATCCGGAGTGGTCCAACCGGCAGGGCGAGCGCTTGGCGCCCGCCGTGCGGGCCATGCTCGGCACGCGGCTGCGGATGCAGGTATCGCGGGATGGCATCGCCTCGAACCTCGAGATGCTCGATGCGCCCGAATTCAACGATAGTCGATTCATTGAAACGATCGTGCGCCCCGAGGCACTGCGGCGAGCGTTCACGCAGATCTTCACGGTGCGCTGCGACGTGGACACCCCCGACATCGGCCACACGTGGACGAGCTCGGAGTCGAACCCGATGGGGAACGGCATCTGGGCCGTCACTTCTTTCGAGAGCACGCTCCGCGACATCGAAAACGAGAAGGCCAGCATCGAGTTGCGTGGCGAGGCCAGCCTCGTGCACCCCGACCCCGGCACGGAACTGCATCAGTCCATCGAGACACGCGACATCGGCGGTGTGCTCGTCTGGAACATCGCGGACGGCGTGCTCGAATCCGCCCGTACACACTCCGATTTCGATGTCGTGACGCCCCGCGGCGGCCTTGCTCCGGACAGGACCAGGCTGCGCCAGGCGAGCGTCATCCAGCGAACGCGCTGAGGCGCGGAGGGCGCCACACGTCAATCGCCCATCAACGAACGACCCCGGCGCGGGGCCGGGGTCGGGTGGAGACTTTGTTTCGTGCGCACGCTGCGGGTGCGCCTCAGCCGGCGTTCGCCTGCTTCTGCTGGCGTGTGTAGCCGTACTTCCGCTTGAGGGGCTTCTCGACGAGGCCGGTCTTGATGGCCTTCGCGGAGGCGAGCACGCGCACGGTGCGTCCGTCGATCACGGCCGTCACCTTCTGGAGGTTGGGCTTGAAGGTGCGCTTGGTGATGCCGGTCGGCTTGAGACCGAAGCCGCCCTTGGTGATCTTCTGACCACGGTAGACGCGGCGCATGCCGGAACTGGTTTTCTTGCCGGTGAAGGCGCAGACGCGGGGCATCGGAGGGCTCCTCTGGGACCTGAGTGAAGGGGGAGAAGTGTAGCAAACCACCGACGCGGGACAAGTCGGGCGGGATCGGCGTCGCCACCGCGGCCGGCGACGGGCTCGTCAGGGCGGCTGCGACGCCAACCCGCCGAGAACATATTGTAGTGGCCGGCGACTCCTCCCCGCCGCACCGCCCTTCAGCATGACCGCACCCCGTCACAACGCGCCCCCCGCCAGCCCGGAAGCGGCCGCCCTCCGCGCCCGGAACCGGCTCGGGAACGAGTCGAGCCCGTACCTCCTCCAGCACCGGGAGAACCCCGTCGCGTGGCGCCCGTGGGGCGAGGAGGCCTTCGCAGAGGCGGCGGAGCGCGGCGTGCCGATCTTCCTCTCGATCGGGTACGCCACCTGCTACTGGTGCCATGTGATGGAGCGGGAGTCCTTCGAGGACCCCGCGATCGGCGCCCTGATGTCTGAACGGTTCGTCTGCGTCAAGGTCGACCGGGAGCAACGCCCGGACGTGGACGACATCTACATGGCGGCCGTCCAAGCCCTTTCGGGGCGCGGCGGGTGGCCCATGAGCGTCTTCCTGACGCCCCCCGGCGCCCGCACGCCCGACGACCCCGGGCTCGAACCCATCTGGGGCGGGACGTACTTCCCCCCCGAGCCGCGCCACGGACTGCCGAGCTTCCGGCAACTGCTCGAGGGCATCAGCGAGGCGTGGGGCAGTCAGCGCGATGTGGCGTTGAAACAGGCCGGGGCGGTGACGGAGGTCGTGCGGGAGCGGCTCGGCGCGACGGCTGCGCCGGTGCGGATCGGCGCCGCCGATGTGAGCCGCGCGGCGGGCGAGTTGCTGCGGATGTACGACGCCGCCCACGGCGGCTTCGGCGGGGCCCCGAAGTTCCCGCAGCCGGTGTTCCTCGAATACCTGCTCGACGTGATCCCGGGGATCGAAGAGGAATCGGCGCGGACCGCCGCGATGAACGCGGTGCGGCACACGCTCGATCGCATGGCGCTGGGGGGGATGTTCGATCAGGTCGGGGGCGGGTTCCACCGCTACAGCGTCGACGCGGAGTGGGTCGTGCCGCACTTCGAGAAGATGCTTTACGACAACGCCCAACTCGGCGCGCTCTACGCGCGGGCGTGGTCGGTGACCGGTGATCCGTTCGATGCGTACATCGCGCGGCGCACGCTCGACTACGCGCTGCGGGAGATGGCCTCGGAGCGCGGCGCGTTCTACTCCGCGCAGGACGCCGAGGTGGACGGGCAGGAGGGGCTCAACTACCTGTGGACGCCGGACGAGGTGCGGGCCGCCCTGCCGCCCGATGACGCGGCCTTCGCGATCGAGGCCTACGGGCTCGACCGGCCCGCGAACTTCCAGGACCCCCACCACCCCGACGCCCCGCCCCGCCACATCCTGACCCTGCGCGAGCGCCCCGACCGCATGGCCGCACGGCTGGGCGTGCGCCCCGACGACGTGCTGGAGCGGCTCGGACGCATCAACGCGGCGCTGTACGACGTACGGAACGCGCGCAAACAGCCCCTGCTCGATGACAAGACGCTCGCCTCGTGGAACGGGCTGATGATCGCGGCGCTGGCGGACGCGGGGGCGGCGCTGGGGGAGCGTCGGTACATCGAGGCGGCGGCCGCCGCGGCGGGGTTCGTGTGGGACAGGATGCGCGACGACCGGGACCTGCTGCGGGTGTGGCGGTCCGGCGCGGCGACGACCAAGGGCGTGCTCGAGGACTACGCCATGCTGGCGCAGGGCCTGCTCTCGCTGCACAAGGCATGGACGATCGCCAAGGACGCGGAGCGGGCGCAGGACTGGCTGGAGCGGGCGATGATCATCGTTGGGCAGGCGAAGGTGCTCTTCGCCGACCTGCAGACGGGCGCGTGGCACGACACCCGCCCCGGCGCCCGCGACCTGCTGGTGCGGGCGCGGTCGATGCACGACGGCGCTGTGCCCAGCGCGACCTCCGTCTTGCTGCACAACCTGCTCGACCTGCACGCGGCCACACGCGATGAAACGTGGCTGGACGACGCCGGGCGCCTGCTCGCGGCCTCCAGCGCGGCGATCCACGCCTCCCCGCTCGGCTGCGTCAACGCGACCCGCGCCCTGCTGCGCGTGCTGCGCAACCACCCCGGGTTGATCGAGACCCACGGCATGATCCGTGACGCCACGCCGGCCGCCGAGGATGATGACGCGGGCGACGCCCACGAGATCAGCGATCCTCCCGTCGAGGTCTACGCCGACAAGGAGCGCGTGGATGTGGGCGACGGCGCCCCGGGCGAGATCAACCTCGAACTGCGCATCCGCGAGGGCTGGCACATCACCGCGCACGAGCCCTTCGCGCCGGGCACGCCCGAGGAAGAGCGCGTGCCGGGGCTGATCGGGCTGCGCGTCGAGGTGCGCGGCGGCGAGGGCGTGCGCGCGGTCGTGCGGTACCCGACGGGCGAGCCGCTGCACGACGGCGCCTCCGAGGACGACGAGCCGCTGCCATTGCCGCCGCTCATGGTCCACGAGGGGTCGCTCCGGCTGAGCGTGTCACTGCAACGCGACGGCAAGGCGTGGTCGGGCCGCCCGCTGCTCTACGTTGCGTACCAGCCCTGCACCGACCGCGAGTGCCTGGCGCCGATGACGGCGGAGTTGGATGTGGCAATCGACCCGGTGTGAGCCCCCGGAACACCACCGTTGCCGTTACGCACCCGATCCTCGTGCCACCGACTTGCCCGGCAAGTCGGTGTCTTTATGTACACCTCGCAGCGACGACTGCACCGCTCATGTGCGCACGTATTCTCCGTCATGAAGAGCACCGACTTGCTGGGCAAGTCGGTGGCACGGGGGAATGACACGGGGGGAAGTGGCACGGGCCCGTGCGTGGCCTGATCAGTTCGTCGCGTCGGCGCCGACGACTACGCCGCGGCATTCTCCGAGACCGATGCGCACCGCGCCTTCGCGTTCGCACCAGCCGCGCAGGGTCACCTCGTCGCCGTCTTCGAGGAAGACGCGCTTCTCGCCGGTGGGGAGTTCGATGGGTTGGCGGGGCTTGCCCTGCCCGGCCCAGGTGCGCTCGAGGAGGCAGCCGCGGGAATCCGGCGTCGTGCCCGAGACGGTGCCGGAGGCGAACATGTCGCCGGGGCGCATGTTGCAGCCGTTGCTGGCGTGGTGGGCGAGCATCTGGGCGAACGTCCAGTACATGTCGCGGAAGTGGCCGTGGCTGATGCGCACGGGCGCGGCGTTCTGCTCGCGCATCTGTTTGGAGGCGATGTGGACTTCGAGGGTGAGGTCGATGCCGCCCCGCTCACGGTCGGCGGCGTCGGTGAGGTGGGGCAGCGGCGAGGGGTCGCCGGCGGCGCGCTTGAAGGCGGGGCAGCGGAAGGGGGCGAGGGCGTCCATGGGGACGATCCAAGGGGAGACGGTGGTCGCGAACGATTTCGCGAGGAAGGGCCCGAGGGGCTGGTACTCCCACTTCTGTATGTCGCGGGCGGACCAATCGTTCACGAGGCTGACGCCGAAGAGGTGCTCGCGGGCTCGATCGATGGGGATGGGCGCGCCGAGCGCGTTGCCCGCGCCGACGTAGACGCCGACCTCGAGCTCGTAGTCGAGGAGTTTGCAGGGGCCGAAGGTGGGCGCATCGGCGTCGTCGGCCTTGGTCTGGCCGCTGGGACGCCGAACCGAGGCGCCGCTGACGACCAGCGACGAGGCGCGGCCGTGGTAGCCGATGGGGATGTGCTTGTAGTTGGGCAGCAGCGGGTTGTCGGGGCGGAACATGGAGCCGACGTTGGTGGCGTGGTGGATGGAGGCGTAGAAGTCGGTGTAGTCGCCCACGAGGGCCGGGAGGCCGTGCTCGGCCCGGGCGAGGGGGATGAACGCGCGGTCACGCAGGGCGGCGTTGTCGCGCAGGTCGGGGGTTTCTTCGCGCAGCAGGACGCTCAGGCGAGCGCGCACGGCGCGGTGCGCGGCGTGGCCCATGCCCATGAAGGCGTTGAGCGCGGGGTGCGCAAAGACGTTGTGCCCCTCGACGGGCGTGCCGGCGAAGAGGCCGGCCTCGTGCAGAACGGCGAGGTCGAGGGCGCTGGTTCCGATGGCGACCGCGCAGCGGAAGGGCTCGCCCGTTCCCGCGCGGCGAACGACGCCGTAGGGCAGGTTCTGGATGGGGAAGTCGGCGCCGGCGTCGCCGGCGCCCTCCGCCCATGAGCGGAGCGCGGGGTCTGTCGTGGGGTCGTTCTTTGGCATGTCGGCTCGGTGCGGGTTGGTTGTGTGGTGCGTGGTTCAGAGGAGATTGAGCGTTTGCAGGTCTTCGACGGGCTCGGTGAACGAGCAGGAGCCGAAGGACATCGCGAACGTGTCGCGCGCGTGGGCGATCTGGTCGAGGTCGAGGGCGTGGCCGCGCCAGGCGGCGCCCTCGTCGTCGAAGGTGAAGGCGTGGGGGTCGGTCTCTTCGAGGAGCGTGCGCAGCGTGTCCTCGTCGATGGCGCGGGCGCGGAGCAGGGCGGCGCCGAGGAACACGTTGAGAAACCCGTGCATCACGGCGCGCACGGCGTTGGGCTCGTACGTCAGGGCGTGCTCGGCGCGGACGGGGTGGTGCAGGCCGGCGGTGGCCTTGAACGAAACCTGCGCGTGCGCACAGGTGGCGATGAAGCGGGCGACGTGCTCGGCGCTGGGGATGAGGTCGGGCGTGACGCCGCCGGTGCGGACCTTGGCGCCGGCGTCGGCGCCGGCGAGCGCTGCGATGGGGCCGCGGAGATCCTGGGTGTGGTCGAGCTCGAAAAAGGGCGTGACGCCCTCGGGGATGCGGTCGAGCGCATCGTCGATGTCTTTCGCGCTGGCCGCGCGGAGTTCGATGGCGTCGATGACCGCGGCGCCGTTGGCGGGGTCGTCGTGGACCTCGTTGAAGATCAGGATGCGCTCGAGGTCGGCATCGAGGGCGTCGGCGCCGGCGGGTGCGGTCAGGGCGCTGATGCGCCATGGCTCGGCGTCATTGCCCGTGGGGAGGGTGGTGGCAGCAGCGGCTTCGAACTCGTCGAGCCGGGCGACGGGGCAGATCAGACGGGCGAGCATCCACGCGTGCTCCGCGCGCACGTACGCCGCGTAGTTGGCGACGGTGGGCCCCATGTCGAGTTTGGCCGGGGGGAAGAGTCCGGCGTAATCGACGAGGGCGCTGCACAGTGTCTGCACGCTCTGCACGGGCGGGGGCTCCGGGGGTCCGGGGGTCCGGGTCGGGGGCGATGGATGAGACGCGGGATTCTACATGATCGGGGGAGAGTGGAGCATGGGCGCGGCGCAGCACACCGTCGCCTCGGTATGCGCGCTAGATACCTCGAACATTCCGTGTTGGGGCGTTGTGCGCGCGACGCGCGGCCGCGCCGGCGGCGTGGGGCGCGGGCTTCAGTTGGCGACGGGCTGGTTGGCGAGCGCATCGTTGAAGCGGCGCTCGGGGCGGCCCTTCCAGGCGGCGCGGTGGTAAGCGTCGCTGGCGAGGATGGGGAACGTGGTGGTGGCCTCGCCGAAGACCATCTGCTCGTGGACGACGTCGACCTTGCCCCAGGAGCAGGCCTCGCGCAGGGTGGAGCCGGAGAGGGCGCCGTCGCGCGAATCGGCGACGGTGAGTTGCACGGCGTACTTGTGCATGGGTGCGTCGTTGCCGAGCAGTTCGGCGGCGACGACGATGTCTTGCGCGAAGTTCTTGGGCACGCCGCCGCCGAGCATGAGCAGGCCGGTGGAGGGGTTGATGAGCTTCACTTGGGTAAGTTCGCGGAAGTCCTTGCCGGAGTCGAATGCGACGTGGGCGCCGGCCTCGGGGCGGGCCATCTGGTGCAGTACGATGCCGAAGCCGGCGGAGCAGTCGCTGAAGGCGGGCACGATGATGGGCACGCGCTTGCGGTGGCAGGCGAGGACGACGCCCTCGATGTCCGCGTGGTGCTCTTCGAGGTAGGCGCCCATGGCGTCGATGAGCTCGCGCGAGGAGTAGGCGCCGGGGGGGAGCGCGTCGAAGATCTTGCGCATTGTGTCGTCGCACTCGCGCAGCTCGTCCTCGTCGATGTAGGTGTCGTAGATGCGGTCGATGGCGAGGTCGCGGAGGGTCATGTCGTCCACGACGGGCGCCTCGGGCGAGCCGGGGGCGATGTAGTGGCGGTAGCCGAGGCCCTCGAAGAAGTCCTGATCGACGATGTTCGCCCCGGTGGAGACGATGGCGTCGACCATGTTGTTCTCGATGAGCGTGACGATCGCCTTCTTCATGCCCGCGCTGATGAGCGAGCCGGCGAGCGTGAGCACCACGGCGCACTCCTTGTCGGCGAGCATCATGGAGTAGATGTCGGCGGCGCGGGCGAGGTTGCGCGCCTGGAAGGCGGTGTGGCGGTAGGCGTCGACGACGGGCCGGGCGTCGATGGCGGTGATGTCGATGTGCTCGACGGTGTTGGCGAGGAGGTCGGCTTTCGTGGGCTTGTTCATTCGTCTACCTCTGTCTCCGTGCTGGAGCATGCGTGATTTGCAAGTGTTGGGAACGCGGCGACCCTACCGCCGAGCGGCATCGAGTGCGGCCGCACGCCGGTGTTGCCGGATGACGCCGGCGGGTGGACGGGCGGGCGCGTCGCGAACGAAGTCAACCCGATCAGCGCCGCGATATTGCTCACTATAGCCAGCCCGCGACGCGTCCTGCGCCACGCGGTGCGCTCGCGCGTGACGACGCCGCGATCGTCCTTCGTGATGCGCACGCACAGCCCTGTTTCGGCCCTCGAACGGAGCAGCGCTTCCGCCTCGTCGCGCGTCAGGGCGGAGATGTCGTGGACGCGCTTGTCGCACTGCGGGCAATGCCAGCCGCCGGGCGCGCGGGGCAGGTCGGTCGTCGCCAGCGGGCACGGCTCGTCGATCCGCACGTTGTCGAGCAGGCGGATGTCCTTCACGACGGCCCTCCTCACTCTTCGAGGTAGGTGTACCCGTCCAGCCCCGCCTCGTAGAAGCGCATGAGCTGCTGGCTCTCGGGGACGGTGAGGGTGCGGGCGCGCACGGCGCGCTCGACGTCGCGGCGCATGGCGCGACGGAGTTCGGCGTGGTCGATCTGCACGTAGCGCAGGGCCTCGGCGACCGAATCGCCTCGGACGACCTCGTCGATGCTGACCTGCGCCTGCTCGTCGATGCTGACGTGTACGGCGTGGGTGTCGGCGAGCAGGTTGTGCAGATCGCCGAGGATCTCCTGGTACGCCCCGACGAGGAAGACGGCGAGGTAGTAGTGCTCGCCTGCCCGCAGGGGGTGGACTTCGAGCGTGCGCTTGACGTCGCGCTTGTCGACGAAACGGTCGACCTTGCCGTCGGAGTCGCACGTGATGTCGGCGAGGGTGGCCCGGCGCGTGGGCTCTTCATCGAGGCGGTGGATGGGGCAGATCGGGAAGAGCTGGTCGATGGCCCAGGAATCGGGCATCGACTGGAAGACGCTCATGTTGCAGAAGTAGATGTCGCTGAGGATGACGGGCAGCTGCTCGAACTCCTCGGGGAGCTCGCCCTTCTTGCTGGCGCGCTCGAGGATCTTGCGCCCCACGGACCAGAAGAGCCGCTCGGTGATGGCCCGCATGGGGAGGCTGATGTAACCGAGGCTGAAGAGGCTCATCGCCTCGTCGCGGGCCTGCATCGCGTCGTGGTACGACTCGACGAGGTTGCGGTCGCTGAGGTTCTGCGAGGTCTGGATGAGGTCGATGACGGGCTGGGGCACCTCGCTCTCGGCGGCCATGGCGGCCTCGAGCTCGTCGGGCTCCGGGGCGCTGGTGAAGTTCGAGGAGCCGATGACGTCGAAGACCAGCACGCTCGAGTAGGCGGCCATGGCGCGGCCGGACTCGGAGATGATCGTCGGGTGCGGGGCGCCGGCGTCGTCGCACACGCTCTTGACGCGGTAGACGATGTCGGCCGCGTACTCCGCGATGGTGTAGTTCATCGACGACTCGTACGCCGACTGCGAGCCGTCGTAATCGACGCCCAGGCCGCCGCCGATGTCGAGCAGGTCGAGGCTGGTCGCGCCGAGGCGGCGCAGCTCGGTGTAGACGTGCGTGAGCTCGTTGATGGCGTTCTTGAGGTTGCGGATGTCGCAGATCTGGCTGCCGATGTGAAAGTGCAGCATCCGCAGGCAATCGAGCATGCCCTCGCGGCGGAGGAAGTCCAACGCGCTGAGCAGCTCGGAGATGAAGAGGCCGAACTTGGAGCGGGCGCCGGCGGAGGACTCCCAACGCCCCACGCCCTGCGCGGCGATCTTCACGCGCACGCCGATCTGCGGGCGTACGCCGTAGGCCTTGGCGTGCTTCACCAGCAGTTCGAGCTCGCTGAATTTTTCGACGACGGGGATGATGTTGCGCCCCAGCTTCGTCGCGAGGACGACCATCTCGATGAACTCGTCGTCCTTGAAACCGTTGCAGACGATGGGCATGCCGGGTCGGTTCTCGGTCATGCCCAGCACCGCCAGCAGTTCGGGCTTGGAGCCTGCTTCGAGGCCGAAGCCGAGCGGCTCGCCGATGTCGCGGATTTCCTCGACGACGTGGCGCTGCTGGTTCACCTTGATCGGGTAGACGCAGCGGTAACCGCCCTTGTACTCGTGGTCGGCGATGGCCTTGGCGAAGGCGCCGGCGAGCTCTTCGAGGCGGTGCCGGAGGATGTCGGTGAAGCGGAGCAGCACGGGTGTCTGCAGGTCGCGCTCGCGCAGGCCTTCGACGAGCTCGTACAGATCGATGGCGCGCTTGGGGTCGCGCTGCGGGCGGACTTCGAGACGTCCCAGCGAGTTCACGCTCACGTAGCCCTGCCCCCAGTCGGGCAGGCCGTAGAGCCGCGCGGAGTCTTCGATCGTCCAGCGGCCGTGAAGGAACGCGTTTTTCATGGATTGCGAGGCGATGGATGCCATACGCGGCGCCAGGTCCTATGTGGTGTGTGCGGAGAATTCACGACGCCCGGGCGGCGATGCAGCGCCGATCCGAAGGGCCAGTATACGCGCCTGATCCCGCGCGGAGCGTCCGGGGAAGGCCGCTCCCGATCGGCCCAGCGGCTCGCGAGCCCCCCCACTCACGCCCGGGCTACGCCCGTTGCTGGTCGTCGGCGCGGAACGCCGCGGCGGTGAAGGACGAGCCGACCTTCGACGCCTCCCACGTCCACGCCGGACCCCGGCGCGACTCGTACCACGCCCAGACCTCGAACCAGTACGAACGGAACTTGTGGGCGCCGAAGGGCTCGTAGTGGGCCGCCAGCGCACGCTCGATCTCCTTGGGCTCCCCCGTCATGCCCAGCACCTCGCGCCCGTGGCGGACTGACTCGGTGTCGATCGCCAAACGGGAGTACCGACCCAGCAACTGCATGACGTTGCCGGCGGCGTAGGGGCCGATGCCGGGCAGCCGGAGCAGGGCGTTGAACACGTCGTCGTCGCTGTTGGATTCGTCCTCGAACCACGCGGGGTCCGCCTCCCGTCGGGCGACGAGGGACGCGAGTTCGACGAGGCGTTTGTCGCGGTAGCCGACGCCGCAGCGGGCGCGGAGGGTGGACGCCCTGCGGCGGGCGAGTTGCTCGGGGCGGGGGAAGGCCGGGTTGACGACCTCGCACAGCCGCTGGTTCATGCGCACGGTGCTGGGCCACGCGACGTTGCAAGATGTGACGGTCTTGACGAGGTCTTCGAAAAAGGTGGGGCTGCGGAAGAGCCGGGCGCGCCCATCGCCCTTGGGCGACTTCCAGCGGGGATCGGCCCTGTGGAAGGCGCTGACGCCCGCGTCGTCGAGTTGGAGCATCCGCGCGATGCGGCGTTTGGCGGTGGCGATCTCGCGGCGGGAGAGTGCGCGGTCGGCGAGGATGCGCAGCGGGGCGCCGGGGGTTCCGGGAGGGAGTGCGCGTCGGGTTCGCGGGCGGTTGGGCTTGGGCGCGACTTCGGCGTCGGGTTGGGCGATGGTGAGGGTGGCGGGGCCGTCGTCGAGGTCGAGGGGTCTGACGAGGGCGCGGGCGTCCGGGTCCCAGCGATTGGGGGCGAGGAGGAAATAGCCGTACGAACACACGTCCCGCGTGAGCAGGTAGTCGGCGGGCGGCTGGATGGAGAAGCGCGAGCCCATTGACGGCGTGCCGGTGATCGCCCTCGGGCGTTGTTCAGACGATCGTGGTGGGCGCCCGTCCGTGCGAGGTGGGCGACATGCGGCCGCGCCGGCTCACGCCCTTGCGGTCGATGATGGGCATGAGCATGGTGGCGATGTTCACGCAGATGCGGTCGGAGAGGCGCGCGAACATGGGGTAGTGCTGGTCGCACTGCTTCATGAGGTCATCGAAGGTGAGACCGGCCTCGTTGAAGTGATCGCGGTCCTGGCGGGCGTGGGCGGCGATGTCGTCGCGGTCGCACTCGAAATGGAATTGGAACCCGTAGGAACGCACGCCGGCGCGGATGGACTGCACCTTGCACTGCTTGCTCGACGCGAGATTCACCGCGCCGGAGGGGACCTTGGTCACCTCACGCCCGTGGGCGTGGAACTGGGGCATGCGCCACGCGACGCCGGCGTAGATGATGTCCGTCTGGCAACTGGGCGAGAGGTCGACGGGGTGGAAACCCATCTCCCGTTTCGGCATCATGGCGACCTCGCCGCCGAGCGCCGTCGCGAGGATCTGGTGCCCGAGGCAGATGCCCACGAAGGGCAGTTGCGCATCGTGGGCGTCCTTCACAAAGGCGATCTCGTCGTCGAGCCAGGGCGCCTTGGAACGCGGCTCATCGAGGTTCTGCGGGCCGCCGAGCGAGATGACGCCGTCGACGTCGTCGAGATCGGGCGGGAGGCGCTCGCCCTTGTCGAGGCGTCGGATGTCGAGGCGGTGGCCGTGGTCGCGGAGCGTGAGCCCGAGGCGGCCGGGATGGCTGAGGTCCGAGTGCTGGAGGACGATGATCGGCATGGCGGGAGGATAGCAGGCGGGCGGGGGCGCCGACCTTCAGCGCGGGGCGGGCTTCCACATCGCGATGGTCGC
This sequence comes from Phycisphaerales bacterium, assembly GCA_007693765.1. Lineage (GTDB taxonomy): Bacteria > Planctomycetota > Phycisphaerae > Phycisphaerales > UBA1924 > RECZ01. The sequence goes on from RECZ01000155.1 coordinate 71,915, forward strand.
GTCGTGGCCTTGGAGGTAGTCCTGCCGGAAGAGGACGCTGGGCGTGCGCGCGAGGGCCCAGTTGAGGAGGCCGAGCGGGTCGTATCGCTGGGCGGGGTCGTCGGGGGCGGTGTGGGCGGCCTGCGGGCAGCGGCTGCTGAGGAAGTTGAAGAGCAACGCCTCGGTGCAGGCGTCCCACGCTCGATCGAGCACGCGCATGGAGTCGTCGAGTTTGAGCGTGTTGAGCGAGCCGGAGAAGACGACGACGTCCGGCGGACGCGCGACGGGCGTGAACGCGTCGGGGTCGGCGACGAAATCGCGCACGTGGAACTCGCACTCGGGAGCGCCGAGCGCCTTGCCGGCGTCCATCAACTCGGGCATGGCGTCGACGCCGATGTAGCGCCCGTACTGCACCTCGTGCTCGAGCAGGTAGCGGGCGAAATCCGCGCGGCCGCAGCCGGCGTCGAGGACGATGCGCCCCGTGAGATCGATCGTTTCGCAGAGCACGGCGAACCTGGCGCGCTGGAAGTCCTCGTTGCGCCAGAGCGTCGCCTCGAAGGTGGGGCCGTGGCGCTCGAGGGCGTCGCGGTATGGCGCGAGGTACGCGGCGCTGGAGTCTGGCGCGGGGCGGGGGGCGTCGGCTTGGTCGTGGGGATCGGCGTTCACGCGGGCATGCTACGGCGGGAGGGGGCGCCACGGGGCGCCGGGCGTTCTACCGATGCGCCCGCGTGCGGGCCTACGATCGCCACGATGACGACCGACACACCACGGCGGAGCGACGCGGGGCGCATCACCCCCATGAACCGACTGGGGCTGGACTACCGCGCCGAAGCGGCGCGGCTCGGCCCGCCGCCCGTGCGGATCATCGACGCCCACACGCACATCAACGGGCCAAGGGCCGCGCGGGTGTACCGCGAGGCGCGCGACCTCTACGGCGTGGGGGTGACGTGGTCGATGACGCAGATCAAGCAGGCGCCGGCGGTGCGCGAGGCGCTGGGAGACACGGTTCGGTTCATCGCCGTGCCCTCGTACATGGACCCGGACCGCAAGCGTGCGCACTCGGAGGGGTTTCTCGAGGAGATCCAGCGCTGGCACGACGAGTTCGGCAGCACCATCGTGAAGTTCTGGTGCGCGCCGCGGGCGCTCGACTACGGCGAGGAAGTGGGCGCGCCGGATCTCATGCGGCTCGACAGCGAGTGGCGCATCCGGCAGATGGAATTGGCGCACTCGCTGGGGATGATGCTCATGGCGCACATCGCCGACCCCGACACGTGGTTCGCGACGAAGTACGCCGACGCCGCACGCTACGGCGCCAAACGCGAGCACTACCTGCCCCTCGAACGCCTCGCCGACCGCTTCGACACACCGTGGCTCATCGCGCACATGGGCGGCTGGCCCGAGGACCTGGACTTCCTCGACGGGCTGCTGACGCGCCACCCGAACTTCCACCTCGACACCTCCGCCACCAAGTGGATGGTGCGGGAGTTGAGCAAGCACCCGCGCGGACGATTCGTGGAGTTTCTTGAGAAGCACCGCGGGCGCATCCTCTTCGGCTCGGACATCGTGACCATGGATGAGCACCTGATCGACGACGACGGGCCTCGGGGCATGGGGGCGCAGGCCTCGGGCGAGGCGGACGCGTTCGAGTTGTACGCCAGCCGCTACTGGGCCCTGCGCACGCTCTTCGAGACGTCGTACGAGGGCGAGTCCCCCATCGCCGACCCGGACCTTGCGCTGGTGGCGCCGGAGCGATTCACAGAGATGGATGCGCCCACCCTGCGCGGCCACGCCCTGCCCCGGGACCTGCTGCGCGTGCTCTACCACGACGCGGCGAACAACCTGCTGGAGTCCCGCTGCGCGAACCCGGCGTGAACGGCCTTCTCATATTTTGCGAACGCCAGTGACCTCACGCCGTGCTGCTTGTTTGGTGTGCCACGGGTCCGCGCAGCGGCCCCGGGCTCGCCGGCGACCTCAACCGCGACGGCGTGGTCGATTTCGCCGACCTCGGCATCGTGCTGAGCGAGTTCGGGCAGGCCGCCTGCGCGGGTTTCTGACGCGGATCGACACGGCGCCCCGCCGCTCAATGCTCGATCGGGTCGAGGCGGATGATGACGTCGGGGTGGATGTCGTTGATGGTGATGCTGCCGATCGATCCAAACGAAGTAGTCGACGTCCACCGCACGTCGTAGGTGGCGTCAGTCAATGACTGTGCATCAAAGGACACGTGGTACGGTGTCGTGTCATGCCCCGACAGATTGGCCGGCGGCTGACCCGTGCTCCGGTTGACGACCGTGACTTGCGCGTGCGCGCACGTCGTGTAAAGTGCCAGCGTCAGCGCGGCAAAAACCCGTCTGCGTGAATCGTGCATGGTCTTCTCCTTGTCGGCAAGCGCAGTGCGACGGCGGCGATAACGACTATAACCGCCGATGGCGCAGGTATGACTGATGCGAGGCGTATGCCCGCGGTCCCTGAGACCGGAGTGTGATCCCATAGATGATCAATCACGTCGAGATCAAAGTGATTCCCGCCATACTCTGACCCGCGCATCACTCTGTGTCCAGTGTGCGTGCCGTCACCTAGATCGGTCAACACCCCCAGCGACTCCGTCCACTCCTTGGCCGCGCCCGACGTGTCGAGCAGCCCCCACGGGC
>RECZ01000070.1 GCA_007693765.1 Phycisphaerales bacterium
CGCCGCGAAATCGCCGCGTACGTCGCCGAGGGCAGCATCTCGCCGCAGGACGCCGAGCGCATCCTCAAGGCGAGAATGCCCATTGACGACTGACGATCCGCGCCGCGATTTACAGCAGCACGTCGATCAGATTGCCATGGCTGGTGATCGTCTCTGCGCGGTACGCCGCCACGACCACCGGATGCGCGGCGACAAAGGGCGTGCGACTGACATCACCCAGGCGCGGCGCCCCCGGAAGCCCCCGCTGAGCCCCCAGCGCGCCCGCCGTGCCCGGTGCTTCGGCCTTGCAGGCGGCCTGCCCCGAGGCGTCCCACGCGTGCACCCGCGACGCCGCGGCGCCGTCCTCCAGAAACTGATCGAACCGCACGAACCGTGCCCGCAGGTTCTCCCGCTCCAGCATCGCCCAGAAGGGCGTCGGATCCGCGGCGGGCACGGGCGGGAGGGGTTCGGGGCGCTCGGCTGCGGGGGCGGGGTGGTGCGCGGGACCGATAGGCGCGGGGTGGCCCTTCGCCCCGACGAAGGGGGCGTGCCAGCGCCCGCTCTGGTCCACTGCCTCTATCCTCACGCCAGAAGCAGTGAGAACGGCGCGCCGGGAGCGTCCCCGTGCGCCGCGGTCCGAAAATCAACCGCGGAGCGCCGCCCAACAAGTGAATCGACGCGAAACAGCGACGCCCGACGCGCTGCGGCCTGCGCCGGGTGATGCGTCCGGGCAACATCGACGGAGTCCACAGAACAACGGTGCTTCGCAGCGACGACCTCGAATACGACCTCCCGCCGGGCCTCATCGCCACCCGGCCCGCCGAGCCGCGCGACAGCGCCCGGCTGATGGTCGTCTCGCGCACCGACCCCGCGCTGCTCGAACACGCGCACGTCCGCGACCTGCCGCGGTTCCTGCTCGCCGGCGACGTGATGGTCCGCAACGCCTCACGCGTGCTGCCGGCGCGGCTGGAGGGCGTGCGCCGGGACAGCGCGGGGCGCGTCGGGGGCCTGTTCCTGCACGAGCCGGCGCCGGGCGTGTGGCGCGTGCTGCTGCGGTCCAACGGGAAACTGCGCCCCGGCGTGGTCATCGACCTGCTCGACGCCCACGGCGTACGCGGCGGCGTGTCGCTCACCCTGGACGCGCGCGACGAAGAGGCGTGGCTGGCGCGCCCGTCGCTCGAGGGCGCCGCATCAACCCCGGACGCCCCGGCCCTCCTCGCACGCATCGGCGCCACCCCCCTGCCTCCCTACATCCTGCGGGCGCGCAGGGAGCGCAGCCTCGACCTCGACGACGACCTCGACCGCGCGTGGTACCAGACGGTCTACGCCTCCGACGCGCACGCCGGCTCCGTCGCGGCGCCCACCGCGGGGCTGCACTTCACGCCCGGCCTGCTGGCGCGGCTGGAGTCGATGGGCGTGCGCGGCGCGGACCTCGCGCTGCACGTCGGCGCCGGCACGTTCAAGCCCGTCGAGTCGGCGCACGTCGAGGAGCACCCGATCCACAGCGAGTGGTGCGAGGTCCCCGGAGACACCCTGCGCGCCGTGGACGAGGCGCGGGCCCGGGGCGGCCGCTGCGTCGCGATCGGCACCACCAGCGCGCGGGCGCTGGAGTCCGTCCCCGAGGGCCACGCCGACGCGTGGCGCGGCGAGACGCGCCTGCTCATCACGCCCGGCTACGAGTGGAAACGCGTCGATACGCTGCTGACCAACTTCCACCTCCCCCGCTCGACCCTGCTGGCGATGGTCGCGGCCCTCTTCCCGGAGCCGGGGGGCGTGCAGCGCCTGCTCGCGCTCTACGCGACAGCGGTGCGTGAGCGCTACCGCTTCTATTCCTACGGCGACGCGATGCTGATCCTGCCGTAGCCGCGCTACCACGCCCCCTCGTTTGCACGGGGAGAAGTGGAAGCGCCGCCCCCGTTTTTCATTGTCAAAACCGCTGAACGACGGTGAGCGCGAGGTTCAGATCGTCTGCGGAACGGGTGACGCCGATGGCGCTGGCGAACTCCAGCACGAAATCGTCCGTGACGTCCCACGTCACGCCGAGGTTGATGGCGCCGACCCACTCTTCCGGCTCTTCGGAGGTGAGCGACGTCTCGAACTCGCCGAAGAGCGTCCAGCCGTCGAAGACCTCGCGCCCGATGTTGAGCAGGCTCGTCCACTCGAAGGTCACGCCGTCGTCCGCGGCGTTGCGGGCGATGAAGAAACCGGGCGTCCACTCCAGTTCGAAGCCCTCGGGCAGGTACGCCTTCATCGGGACCTCGAGCCCGCCCTCGACGCCGTTGGGCGTCAGGCCGTGGCGGCGCGTGGGCACGCGGATCTGCGGCGCCAGGGCCAGCGCGAACGCTTCGTCGTCGGCGCCGTCGTTGCCGAGCACGTTCCACTTGAGACGGAGCGTGATGTCGCCGAACCCGGACGATCGCTCGCGCGTCCCCGCGCGCCGATCGCGCACCGTTTCGGTGACGAACGTGTCCACGCCAACCTGCACGTCGAGGTCGTCCGTCAGGCCGTAGGAGACGCGGAGCGGCCACTCCCACGCGGTGACGCGCTGGTTGCTGCGGTCGGGGTCGTGGCGGTCGAGCGTGAAGTTGACGACGTCCACCTCGTAGGCGAATCGGCCGCGCCCGATGGTGTAGGGGTGGGGCTCCGGCGCGAGCGGGCGCAGGGCGACGGGCGCGATCTCCGACAGCCTGTCGGGATCGAGACGGGCGTCGGCGACGGCCGCGGACGTGAGCGATCCCGAGGCGAGGGCGGCGAGCACGAACGAACGGATGGAAAGTCCATGAGACATGATGTCGGCTCCCAGTTTGATTTCAGAGAGTTTGGACAGAATACGAGAGGAATGCTCCTCCCGCGACGGACGCGGCCTCATTGGCGGCGTCATTCTTGTTGCGTGACAACGATTCTACAAGGCGGCTTCAGTGATCCACGAGCACAACGCTGTCTTTTGTCGCGAGCGTCGTGGCGACATCCTCGCTTTCCTCCGGGACGCCGATCAGCGTCGCGACGAGGACAAAGAACAGCGCCAGTCCGGTGAAATCCTTGATCGTCGTGATGAAGGGATCGGCCCCGGGGGCGTGGTCCACGCCGATGCGGATCATGAGCCACGGCAGCAGGAAACCGAGCGCCGTCGCCAGCGTCACCACCGTGAAGAGCGATACGCCGACAGCGACGCCGAGCTGCGGCACGCCGTTGGGCGCGCCCTGCCACAGGTACGCGACCGTGCCGCCGATCGTCCCCAGGATCAGGCCCATGATGACGCCCACAAGCATCTCCCGCCGAACATGCGAGAACATGCGGGACAGCTCGATATGGCCCAGCGCGTAGCCCCTCGCGAAGATCGTGGTCGATTGCGTCCCGACGTTGCCGCCCATGTCCATGATGAGCGGGATGAAGACGGCCGCCGCCATCACCGCCATGAGCGTCTCCTCGAAACGATCGATGAGGCCCCCCACCAGCAGCCCGCCGACGAGCGTGACCATCAGGAACAGGATGCGTACACGGATGGGGTACCACACGGAGCCGTTCGTCAATCGCTCGCTGTAGACGTGGTCCTTGCTCTTGACGAGGTCGCCCACGCCCGCCTTCATGTACATCGTGTCGGAGGTCTCCTCCTCGATCACGTCGATGACGTCGTCGAAGGTGACGATGCCGACCATCTCGTCGCCCCCGTTGATCACGGGCAGCGCGATCAGGTCGTACTCCTTGAGCAGCCGGGCCACGTCGTTGACGTCGTCCCCCGCGCGGCATGAGACGACCTCTTTGCGCATCAGCTCGCGGATCGGCCGCTCGGGCTTCGCGAGAAGCATGTCCCGAAGCGAGACGATCCCGGTGAGCCGTCGCTGCTCGTCGAGCACGTAGAGGTAGTACGCCATCTCGCCGCCGCGCGGATCCGTGCGGAGGTGTTCGATCGCCTCACCGACAGTCATATCGATCCGCAGGACCGTGAACTCCGACGTCATCACCGAGCCGGCCACGCCCTCCCCGTACCCGCTGAGCCGCTCGATGTCGGCTCGTTCGGCGGCGGGCATCCCGGACATGATGGCCCGCACCCGGTCCTTGTTGGGCAGGTCGCGCAGCACGTCGACGCGGTCGTCGTGGGGCATGTTGGCGACGATGCCCCCTGTGAACGAGGTGTCCAGCTGCATCAGCAGCGTCCGCTGCACGGGTCGGCTGAGGTGTGCGAACACCTCGCCACGCCGCTTCGGTTGCAGCGCCTCCAGAAGCGCCCCGGACTCGTTGATGTCCATCTCCTCCACGGCGTGCGCCACCGCCACCGGGTGCAGCGTGGTGACGGCGCGAGCAAGACGATCGCTCTCGCCGCGCGCCAGCATCGCGCGGAGTTCCTGCAGAATCAGATTGTTCTTCATGGTTCACCTTGTTTCCACGGATCGTGGGGGCCGCCGGCGCGGCGGCCCGAGGTGAACGCCCCCCGATGCCCGGATCAGGTGAGAGCGCGCAGCACGATAGCGCGTCGCGACGGAAGCCCCCGCAGAAGGGAGTTGTTCCGGCACTTCAATGCCGACAGAATGTGTTGCCTACTTGGCCCGTCTTCCATGTGTGGTCGAATCTCCTGTCGAGGAACGAGCGCACGGGTGTCGATACGCCTCGACACTCCGTCGCGGGAAAGTACGCTCACACAATATCCATGTCAAGGATGGCGCGCGAAAACGTGAGCCGACCGCGCTCGCTCCGTCACCCGATGATCAGCAGCGCCAGCAGCGGCGTCAGACAGAACAGGAAGATCCCGACTTTATAGAGCGCGATGCCCGCGTAGTGGATGGCGTCGAAGCGATCCTCGCTGACGCGGAACCACTTGCCGTGGAGCCCGCGCACCCAGTCCCGCGCGAAGGCGATGAGCGCGAACCAGACGAGCACCATGCCGGCGTTGAACAGGGTGGTCCAGAGAAAGAACTGGCGAGCGGTTTCGATCGTCATGTTGCGGCCTTTCCTGAAAAGAGCGCTTCACGGAGTCGGCGACACCAGATGCACTCATCGTAGCCCGCGCCGCGCGCCAAATGAAACCGCCGCGAGGGCGTTGAGGCCCTCGCGGCGTGGTGTTCAAAGACAGCGGGTTTTCAGGATCGTCACGCGCCGCGGCGGCGCACGCAGCACAGCCCGGCGACGCTCAGCAGCGCCAACGCGCCCGGCGAGGGGATCACGGTCATCGAGACGTAGCCGAGGTCGGTCTGCTCGCTGCCGATGATCCAGTCGGCGTTGATGTTCAGCTTCTCAATATCGGACATCACCGCGGCGAAGTCAGTATCGCTGATGGGGCTGCCGAACACATCCGCCCATCCATCCGCGACGAGCAGCACCTCGTAGTCGCGCCACGCCGTGTTGGGAAGGGGTGTGAGGTTGTAGAGGATCGTCATGCCGCCGCCGACGATGCGCACGCCGCGGGCTGCGCCGGTGTTCGCTTCGCCGCTGGACCGCAGCGTAAACTCCAGCGTCCCGCCGATGAACGACGACTTGTCGCCGGTGTACGCGCTCGGCGCGAGGAAGAAGTCCGCCGATCCCAGGCTCGGCTCGACGAGGCGGATGAACCCGCCGGGGTTCCACTCGACGAACGTGAACACGTCGCCGTCTGGGTCGAACGTCCAACCCTCGGCGCTCGTCTCGAACGTCGACTCGATGAACCCGGCCTGGACAGCGCCCGCGGACACGAACATGGCGCACGCCACGCCCGCAACACGCTTCATCGTGTTCTGCTTGGTGAACAACATACTGATCTCCGTTCTCGCTGTGCTGTGCGCGCGGCGCCGCCAGATCGGCCGGCGGCGGAACTCATTGGCGCCCACCCCGCGCGTGCACGCACGGTTCGTCACACGAGGGGACGGCGAGCCGGGCGCCGAACGACGCGGCGCCCCACCCGACAGGGGGCGAACCTAACACACACACGGCCCGACGCAACCCCAAAACCCCGAAAAGACGCCAATCACCGCAAAGCGCGGCGGCGACGTCGCGCGAAGTCGGAAAACGAGACGCCGTGCCCCCGGATCGGCGATAATCAGTCGTCATGATGCTCGACGCCCTGATCCGAGGCCTCGACGTGCGAACCCAGCGCGGGCGCGCCGAGGGCGTGCGCATCTGCGACGTGACGGACGACAGCCGCACCGTCATGCCCGGCTCCCTCTTCATCGCCCGCAAGGGCCTGCGCTTCGACGGGCGGGCCCACATCGCCGAGGCCCTCCGCGCCGGGGCCGCGGCCGTCCTCATCGACGCTCGCGACGGCGAGCCGCCCGCGGGATTCCCGTCGGAGCCCGGCGCCCCCCCGCTGCTCGTCACCGAAGACGCCCTCCTCGCCTCGGCCCGCATCGCCGAGCGTTTCTACGCCGATCCTTCCTCGCGCCTGCGGCTCGTGGGCGTCACCGGCACCAACGGCAAGACGACGACGTGCTGGCTCATCCACCACCTGCTCCGATCGTGCGGGCACAAGCCGGGGCTCATCTCCACGGTGGGCATCGACGACGGCTGCGCCCGCGCCGGCGCCGTCATGACCACGCCCCCGGCGATCGAACTCAGCCGCACGCTGGGCGTGATGGTCGAAGCGGGGTGCGACAGCGCGGTGATCGAGACGTCCAGCCACGCGCTCGACCAGTGCCGCGTCGCCGCCCTGCGCTTCGAGGTCGGCGTCTTCACCAACCTCACGGGCGATCATCTCGACTACCACCGGTCCATGGACGACTACGCCGCGGCCAAAGCGCGGCTCTTCGCGTCGCTGCCCGAAACCGGTGTGGCGATCATCAACGGAGAGGACGAGGCCGGCGCCCGCATGGTGCGCGACTGCCGTGCGCGCACGCTCGCCTGCGTGTTCGAGGGCGCCGACACCAGTCTGCCCGGCGAGCGGTGCGAGGTGGCGATCGATTCCCGCGGCGCCGCGGGGGCGGACGTCCGCGTCAGCGGCCCGTGGGGCGTGATCGAATCACGCCTGCCCCTCGTGGGCCGGCACAACGCGATGAACGCGCTGCAGGCCGTCGCCGCGGCCCACGCGCTGGGCGCACCCGCGGACCGGCTCGCCATCGCGCTCGCCAGCGCGACGTCCCCGCCAGGGCGCCTGGAGCCTGTCACCCGCGAGCACGACCGGGCGGAGCCCTTCACCGTGCTCGTGGACTACGCGCACACCGACGACGCCCTGCAACGCTCCCTCCTCGCCGCCCGCCCGCTCGTGGGCGACGGCGGGCGGCTGATCGTCGTCTTCGGGTGCGGCGGCGACCGCGACCGCTCGAAGCGCCCCCGGATGGGGGCGGCCGCGGCCGCGGGGGCGGACGTGCTCGTGCTGACCAGCGATAACCCGCGCACGGAGGACCCCGGCGCCATCATCAGGGGTGTGCTCGAGGGCGTGCCCGCGGAGGCCCGCGACCGGCTGCACATCCACAGCGATCGGGAGCGGGCCATCGCCTTCGGCGTGCAGGAGGCCCGCGCGGGGGACGTGGTGCTGATCGCCGGGAAGGGTCACGAGGACTATCAGTTGCTTCCCGATGGCGCGGGCGGGATCGTCCGGCGCGATTTCGACGACAGATCCGTCGCGCGATCCGCGCTGCGCCAACGATTCGATGAAGGTTCACCCCACGGCGCCGCCGATCCATCACCTGCAACAACGGCGGCGAGAAACGGGGCGGAGGCATAACGCGTGTGGACAGCTGAATCGATCCGGAGCGCCATCGGCGGCGTCTTTGTCGCCCGACCGAAAACCGCGCACCCGCCGCCGATCGCCGGGTTCACGGTCGACTCCCGCGCCGTGGGCGAGGGCGAGGCGTTCTTCGCCCTGCGCGGCGAGCGCACCGACGGCCACCTCTTCGCCAGGCAGGCCGCCCTCTCCGGCGCCGCCCTGCTCATCGTCGAGGACGCGTCCGTCGCCCACGACCTGCCCGAGAACGTCTACGCCATCAAGGTCGGCGACACCCGTCTGGCCCTGCTGCGCCTCGCGCGGGCCCACCGGCGGATGCTCGAGGGCACGCGCGTGATCGCCGTCACCGGCTCCGCCGGCAAAACGACCACCGTGCGACTGATCGACGCCGTCCTCTCCACGCGTCTGCGCGGCGTGGCCAGCAAGAAGAGCTTCAACAACGACGTCGGCGTGCCGCTGACCGTCCTGCGCGCCGTGCGCACCGATCAGTACCTGCTCTGCGAGGTGGGCACGAACGCGCCCGGCGAGATCGCCGCCCTCGCCGAGGTGCTCGAGCCCGACGTCGCGGTCATCACCGGCATCGGGCGCGCGCACCTCGAAGGCCTCGGCTCGCTCGAGGGCGTGGCCCGCGAGAAGGGCAGCCTGCTGGCTTACCTCCGCCCGGGCGGGTGCGCCATCGTCGGGCCGCACAACGGCCTGCTCAACGACCACCTCCGCGCCGCCCCCAACGTGGTGACGGTGGGCGACAACAAGGACGCCGACCTCCGCATCAGCGGCGTCGCCCACACCACTGGCGACCCTGTCCGCCTGCGCTTCACCATCAATGAGCGCACGACGTACGAACTCCCCCTGATCGGCGCCCACAACGCCGTCAACGCCGCACTCGCTGTGGGCGTGGCCCGACGCATGGGCGTCGACGAGGAGCGCATCATCGAGGGCTTGGCCCGGGCCGAGGCGCCCCCCATGCGGATGCAGCGCGCGACCATCGCCGGCGTCGACGTCTTCAACGACGCCTACAACGCCAACCCCGAGTCTGTCATCGCCGCCCTGCGCACGTTCAGCGCCCTCGCCGCGGGCGCCGCGAGGCGTGTGGCCGTGCTGGGCGACATGCTCGAACTCGGCGACCACGCCCCCGAGGCGCACCGCGAGGTGGCCGAGGCGGTGCTGCAGGACGGGACGATCGATCTGGTGGTCGCCGTGGGCTCGCTGGCGCTGCACACGGCCGAGCGTCTGCTGCGCGATCTGCCCGAGGACCGCGTGCGCATGATCGGAGACGTCCGCGCCGAGGGCGCCCGCATGGTGGCCTCGTGCCTGCGACCGGGCGACGCCGTGCTGCTCAAGGGCTCCCGGGTCGTGGGGCTGGAGCGCATCGCCCGCGCCCTGGAGGCGCGCGAGGCGGGCGAGGCGGAGGCGGCGATCGCCGCCCAATCGCCGAGCGTTCCCGAGCCGGGCCACGCCGGCTGAGAGCGAGCGCCAAACCCCCCGATGCGCCGCGGTTCAACGCCCCGACGCCCCGTGGCCGATGCAAGGGAACCGGGCGTGATCATCTCGCGCCCGCGCTGCGCCCACACCCTAAAAGACCCCCCGAGACGCGATGCTCTACAACCTCCTCGATGCGCTGCGGGACGGGCTCATCGACAACAACCTCTACCGCTTCGTCATGGTCTTCGATCAGGTGCAGTTCCGCGCCATCTTCGCGGCCCTGCTGGCCTTCGGCATCGTCGTCGGCTTCGGCAAGCCCGTCATCCGCTGGCTGACGGCCAAGAAGATCGGCGACGCCGGCCTCACCGACGCCGCCGCCCTCGAGCAGGCCGCCGCTTCCAAGAAGAACACCCCCACCATGGGCGGCATCCTCATCGCGGGCGCCATCGCCGCGTCGACGCTGCTGCTCGCCGACCTCGGCAACCGCTACGTGCAGATGGCGCTCATCGCCATCGTCTGGCTCGCCGTGCTCGGCGGCGTGGACGACTGGCTCAAGCTGACCGCCAGCAGCCGCCCCGGCGGCTCGCGTCAGGGCCTGCACGCGTGGGAGAAACTCGTCTTCCAGTTCGGCCTGGCCTTCCTGCTGGGCTGGTTCACGTTCAACCTCGGCGAGACGGACGCCCCCCGCGACCTCGCCCACGTGCTGAACATCCCCTTCCAGAAGACCTACGACGCCGCGGGCCTGGGCCCCTCCGACGGACTGATCTACCTCGGGCGCGCCGGGTTCATCGTGTTCACGATCCTGATGATCTCGGGGATGTCCAACGCGGTGAACATCACCGACGGCATGGACGGCCTGGCCTCGGGTATGAGCACCGCCGTGGGCCTCGGCCTGCTGGTGCTCTGCCTCATCGCCGGCGAACGCCTCGCCGCCCACTACCTGCTCATGCCCCACATCCCCGGCACGGCGGAACTGGGCGTCGTGGCCGGCGCCCTGACCGGCGCGTGCCTCGGCTTCCTGTGGTGGAACTGCGCGCCGGCGTCGGTGTTCATGGGCGACACCGGCGCCCTGTGCATCGGCGGCCTCATCGGCTACCTCGCCGTGGCGATCCGGCAGGAGGCGCTGGTGCTGCTCATCAGCGGCGTGATGCTGCTGGAGATCGGCAGCGTGGCCCTGCAGGTGGCGTACTTCAAGGCGACGGGCGGCAAACGCATCTTCCGCTGCGCCCCCTTCCACTGGCACCTGCACATGGGCGGCTGGAGCGAACAAAAGATCGTGGCCCGCTTCTGGATCGTGACCGTGGTCCTGCTGGCGCTGGCGATGGCGACGATCAAGCTGCGGTGAATCGTTCAAGGGGTGCCACTACACAGCCGCCTCGGCTGTGTAGTGCGGACGTCCACCAACCACCGCCATGCGATCGGAGGCGGGGTAGGAGACGGGCGGGACGCCCGTCCCACTAGAGAAAGTAGAAGCGGGGATGCGCGGCGCGCCGCCGCCTACGATCCCCGCCCACCCCCATGCCCACCCCGCTGGCGTGGGCCGTCTCCCTGATCCAACCCCAATCGAGCACCCCTCCGCGTGGCCTCCGCCCCTTCCGACAGCGTGTACGAGTCCGGCGAAGACGCGATCGCGCCGGATGTGATGGCCACCGGCGGCGCACTCGAGGAGCGGGAGGCGCAGATCCTCGCGCAGGCCGATGCGCGGGTGCAGGCCGTGAAGGCGGCGCCGGGCGTTGGTCGCATCCGCGGCGGGCGGTTGGCGGGGTTGTCGTTGTGGGCTTCGATCTGGGTGCTGTCGTGGCCGATCCTCATCGAGTCGCTGCTCAACTGGATGGTCGGCGCGGTGGACACCGTTCTCAGCGCGGCCCTGAGCGAGCCGGCGGCGGACGCCATCGGCGGCGGGGCGTACATCGGGTGGTTCATGGGGCTCATGGGCATGGCCACGGGCGTCGGGGCGACGGCCGTCGTGAGCCGGTGCGTGGGCAAGGGGCGGATGGGCGCCGCCAACGCGGCCGTGGGGCAGTCGATGCTGCTGGCCGCGGCGCTGGGGGCGGCGACGGGCGCCTTGGTGGCGCTGGCGGCGCCGCTCATCGGCGCGCTGCTGGGGTTGCAGGGCGCGGCGCTGGAGCACCTGATCGTCTACCTGCGGATCATGAGCCTCGGCGCGCCGGCGCTCTCGGTGATGATGGTGGGCATCGCCTGCTGCCGCGGCGCCGGGGACTCGCTGCGCCCGCTGGGGATCATGGCGGGCGTGAACATCGTGAACGTGGGCGTGAGCTGGGTGATCGCCGGTGTGGACATCACCCGCACCACGTTCGACAGCGCGGGCGAGCCGGTGACGCGGGTGCTGCTGAACAACCCCTTCCCCTTCACGATGGGCGTCGCTGGCATCGCGATCGGCACGGTGGTGGCATGGTGCGCGGGCGCGCTGGCGGTCTCGCTGCTGCTGCTCGACGGGCGGTCGGGCGTGCGGCTGTTCCGCAGGCGGCTGCGCCCGCACCTGACGACGATGACGCGCGTGGTGCGCATCGCCATGCCCAACTTCCTGGAGATGCTGGGGATGTGGGCGGGGAACTTCCTCATCATCATGATGGTGGGCTGGATGCTGGCGCCGGGGCTGCTGGGGTCGCACATCGTGGCGATCCGCATCGAGGCGATCAGCTTCCTGCCGGGGTTCTCGATGGCCATCGCCAGCGCCACGCTGGTCGGGCAGTGGCTGGGCGCGGGCGACGCGAAGATGGCCGAGCGAGCGGTGTGGCGCTGCGCCGGGGTGGCGGCGGCGATCATGGGCGTGGTGGGGCTGATGTTCGTGCTCTTCCCCAGACAGATCACCGCGCTCTTCACGCCGCAGGCGACGCACCTCGAGTACGTGCCGCAACTCATCTTCATCGCGGGTCTGGTGCAAGCGCCCTTCGCGCTGGGGATCGTGCTGCGCTCGGCGCTGCGCGGCGCCGGGGACGCCAAGGTCGTGATGTGGCTGACGTGGATCACGACGTGGGGCGTGCGGCTGCCGCTGGCGTATTTCATCTCCGGCGTGGATGTGGTCGTGCCCGATCCTTCCGGCGAGGGCATGCGCGTGCTGCTGGAGAACCCCTCGCCCTTCAACTACGGGCTCGTCGGCCTGTGGTGGGGCCTGTGCATCGAGCTGGTGATTCGGGCGGCGCTCTTCTCCGGGCGGTTTATGCAGGGGAAATGGAAGACGATGCGGGTGTGAGGGGGGGAAGGCACTGGGCACTAGGCATTGGGCAATAGGGATCGAGGCATCAAGGCATCAAGGCATCGAGGCATCGAGGCATCGAGGCATCGAGGCATCGAGCAGAAGGGTGCGAGGCGTGTGATGGGTGAATTGATGATCCGTGACGCGACGATCGGCGACCTGCCGGCGATCTTTGAGATCTACAACGAGCAGGTGTTGCACGGCACGGCGACGTTCGACACGGTCCCCAAGGACCCCGAACGCGATGCCCGCTGGCTCACGGGTCGCAACCTCGCGGCGCACCCGGTGATCGTGGGCGTGGTCGGGGGCAATTCCGGGGGCGAGATCGTGGGGTGGGCGAGCCTGAGCGCGTGGTCGGACCGGTGCGCGTACGCGCGGGCTGCGGAGGAGTCGGTCTACATCCACAAGGACCACCGCGGACGCGGCTACGGCCGGACGCTGCTGCGGGCGATCATCGAGCGCGGGCGTGCGGCCGGGCTGGGCGTGCTGCTGGCGCGCATCGCGGGCGAGAACCCCGGCAGCGTGCGCCTGCACGAGGAGCTGGGCTTTGCGCGGATCGGCACGATGCGGCGAGTGGGCGAGAAGTTCGGGCGCATCCTCGACGTGGAAATGATGGACCTGCACCTGGACGCGTGATCGGGCAGTCAGCGCCGATCAGGCTCCGAGGCGGATGCGCTGGGCGAGGCGTTCGGGCAGGCCGGCGTCGATGATCTTGCGCGCGGTCCGCTCTACGTCGTAGGGCACGCGACGGATCTCCAGCGTGCGCGCGCCGGTGTCGAGCAGCGCGTAGGACGCGTCGGGGTTGCGGTCGCGTGGCTGGCCGACGGCGCCCGGGTTGAGCAGCACGCGGTCGTCGCGGTCGAAGGTCAGCGTGGGCTCGTCCGCGGCGCGGTGGATGCGCACCGTTGAGGGCTGCGTGAGCACCGCGGCGCTGCGCACCGAAACCCGCGCGTGGCTGGGCGCGGGTGAGGCCACGAAGACGCCGGGCGTGTGCGTGTGCCCGATGGCGCCGAACGGAGCGTCGAAGCCGTCGAAGCAGCGGGCCGCGCCGGCCTGCGAATAGACGTACTCGTACGGATCGGGGCCGAAGGAGCCGTGTGCGATCTGGAGGTCGTCCAACGCCATCGCGAACGGCCACGACGCGATCTCGTTGAGGTGGTCGCTGGTGAGCGCGCCGCGCGTGAAGTGGATGGCCGCGCGGGCGCGTTCATTGAAGCGGCGCAGGGCGCTGTCGCGGAGGGCGGCGTCCTCGTGGTTGCCCATGAGGATGGCGTCGAACACGTCCGTCGCGATGTCAACGCAGGCCGCCGGGTCGGGGCCGTAGCCGATGACGTCGCCGAGGCAGAGCCGGGCGTCCACATCGACGCCGGCAAGGTCGTCGAGGACGGCCGTGAGGGCCTCGAGATTGGCATGAATGTCCGAGACAATCGCGTAGCGGGGCATGGCGGTTCCATCGCCTGGCCGCGGCGGCGCAGGGGGGAGGGTCGGGTGGGGCTGAGCGGGAGGTTGTCTATCGACCAACAGCGCCCGGTCGTCTTGATCGTGGACTCCCCACCACCGCCGATTGGGCGTCGGGGCCCCGCGGTTTCGATGCAGGCGTCGTCGGCGGCGCAGAGCATTGCTTCGGCGCAACGCGACCGACCCTGCACCGCGGGCGATAAAAAAAGAGGGAGCCGCACGGCTCCCTCGCTTAGATCATCGGATGCGATGAAGACGCGGCCGGTCGCCCCGGCGGGCCCCGGCGGGGTTATTCGGCCGCGGATTCCGAACGGGTCGCGGCGTCGTCGTCGCTGGTGTCCTGCTCGTCGTCGTGGACCTCGTCCTCGATGGGCGGCTCTTCGTCGACGGGCGCGTTCTTCTTGGGGTCGGCCTGTTCGGGCGCGGGGCCGGCCGCTTTGGCGGCCTCCTTCGCCAGTTTGCGCTTGATGGCCTCGATCTTGGGCTTGTCGGGGGCGAGCAGGATCATCGTGCGCCGGCCCATGGCCCGGGGCGGCGTCTCGACCTTGGAGATGTCGGCGAGCGCCTCGACGACCTCGCGCAGACGCTGGATGCCCAGGTCGCGGTGCATCATCTCACGCCCGCGGAAGACGAGGATCACCTGGACCTTGTGCCCCTCCATGAGGAAGCGGCGAGACTGGTCGATGCGGATCTTCACGTCGTGCGGGTCGATCTTGATGGAGCGACCGAGCCGCACCTCCTTGATCTCCTGCGCCTTGTTCTTCGATTTGGACTTCAGGTCTTTGGACTGTTCGTACTTGAACTTGCCGTAGTCCATGAGCTTGCAGACCGGAGGGCGCGCATCGGGGGAGATCTCGACGAGGTCGAGGCCTTGCTCCTCGCCCATGCGCAGCGCCTCGCTCGTCTCCACGACGCCGATCTGCTCGTTCTCCGGGCCGATCAGCCGGATCGGGCTGATGCGGATCATGTGGTTCAGGCGTGTCCGCTGCGCGGGGCCGGACTCGCGGGAATAGGGTCGTCTGCCGATGAGGATGCTCCTTGTTAGAGGGTCTGCGCGCAAACGGTCGAACTCAGGCGCGTCCCCCACTGGGACGCCCGTCGGCACGCGGTGTGATGTGCGCGGAAGGGCCGGGTCATGTGCGCGTGTCGGCGGCCCCTTCGGGGCGAGCCGTAACGAGCCTGCGTTGCACGTCTTCTTGAATCATCATCACAAGCGTGCGAAGCTCCCAGCCGGGGGATCGCCGCGGGACGAACGCCGTGCCGCGGACACTCAAACCTACACACTGATGATAGCCCGAGCAAGAGGAATTACGCGAATCCGCCCGCCGCACCGCGTCAGGCCTCGAACCGCTCCAGAACCGTCTCGGCGCCCCGCGTCGCGGCCTCGCGCCGGATCGCCTCGACGAACTCCTCCAGCGGCATGGCGCCGAGGTCCTTCTGCACGCCCCGGGCCCGCACCGAGACGGAGCGGGATTCGGCGTCGCGGGGGCCGACGACAAGCATGTAGGGGATCTTCTCGTCCGCGGCGACCTTGACCTTGGCCTGGATGCGGTCGGAGGACTCGTCCAGCGTGGCCCGGACGCGGGCGTTGCGCAGGGCGGCGTGGACCTCGCGGGCGTAGTCCATGGATTTGTCGCTGATGGGCAGCACGCGGACCTGCTCCGGGCTGAGCCACGTGGGGAAGGCGCCCGCGAAGTGCTCGATCAGCACGCCCACGAAGCGCTCCATCGAGCCGAAGGGCGCCCGGTGGATCATCACGGGCCGGTGGGCCTGATTGTCGGCGCCGATGTAGGTGAGGTCGAAGCGGCGGGGCAGGTTGTAGTCCACCTGCACCGTGCCGAGCTGCCACTCGCGCCCGATGACGTCCTTCACGACGAAGTCGATCTTGGGGCCGTAGAACGCCGCCTCGCCCGGCTCCTCGGTGAAGGCGACGCCCAGCACGCTGGCGGCCTCGCGGCAGGCGCGCTCCGCCTTGTCCCAGTGCTCGGGGTCGCCGACGTATTTTTCCGAATCGGGGTCGCGCAGGCCGACGCGGACGCGGTACTCGGTGATGCCCAGCGTGGCGAAGATGAGCTTCACGATGCTGATGCACCCCTGCAGCTCCGCCGCCACCTGGTCCTCGGTGCAGAAGAGGTGGGCGTCGTCCTGCGTGAAGCCGCGCACGCGGGTCATGCCGTTGAGTTCGCCGGATTGCTCCCAGCGGTAGACGGTGCCGAACTCGGCGAGGCGCACGGGCAGGTCGCGGTAGGAGTGCGGCTGGGAGGCGTAGATCTTGATGTGGTGCGGGCAGTTCATCGGGCGCAGGAGGTAGCCGTCGATCTCGCCCGTCTCCATGCGTGCCGCGAGGTCGGCGCAGGAGCAGCCCTCGGTCGCGAGCGCGTCGAGCGATTCGCGCTCGATCACGGGCGGGTACTGGCTCTCGCGGTAGTACGGGTAGTGGCCCGAGGTGCGGTAGAGCGCGAGCTTGCCGATCTGGGGCGTGTAGACCTGGTGGTAGCCCTGTCGTTCGAGCTCTTCGGAGATGAAGCGTTGCAGCTCGGTGCGCACGACGGCGCCCTTGGGCGTCCAGAGGATGAGGCCCTGGCCGACGTCCTCGTCGATGTGGAAGAGGCCGAGCTGGCGCCCGATCACGCGGTGGTCGCGTTTCTTCGCTTCCTCCAGCCGTTCGAGGTGCTCGTCGAGGTCCTTCTTCGAGGCGAAGGCGGTCCCGTAGACGCGGGTGAGGCGGTCGGAGTTCTCGTCGCCGTGCCAGTAGGACGACGCGAGCGACGTCACCTTGAAGGCGCCGATGCGGCCCGTGCTGGGCACGTGCGGGCCGCGGCAGAGGTCCTCCCAGTGCTTGCCCGGCTCGCCGGTGGCGTACCACGACAGGCGGTCGGAACCGGCCTCGACGGCGCGTTTCGCGTTGTCGAGTTTGTACTTGCTGCCCTCGTCCTTGAGTTTGAGCAGGCCCTTCTCGACGGGCATCTCGTAGCGGGTGAAGGGGCGGTCTTCCTTGACGATGCTCGCCATCTCGCGCTCGATGGCCTCGAAATCGGTCGAGGAAAGCGGAGCTTCCTGCGGGACGTGCATGTCGTAGTAGAAGCCGGTGTCGAGGGGCGGGCCGTAGACGAGCAGCACGCCCGGGCGCACGCGCTGGATGGCCTCCGCCATGACGTGGGCGGCGGAGTGGCGGAGGAGGAAGAGCGCGTCAGGATCGGGGGCGCCGTCGCGGGTGCGTTCGGTGACGATGGCCAGCGCGCAGTCGCGGTCGATGGGCGTGGCAAGGTCGGAGAGCACGCCGTCGATCTTCGCGCCGAGGGCGGCCTTGGCGAGGCGGGGGCCGATGTCGTGGGCGACGTCGTACGCCGTCACGGGGCGGTCGTAATCGCGGACGGAGCCGTCTGGGAGCGTGATGCGGGGCATGGGCGGGCTGCTGGACCTCGTGTCGGAGTGCGGGCGCGGTTGGTGCGGGGCGATTGTACGGCACGGGCCGGTGTTGACCCGGAGGGGCCGGGCACGCAACATATCGGGTCATGCGCGGACACGGGCCCATCTTGGTGTGCGTCGGGGGAGCCCGGAGCCGGTGCGTTACGGGCGCGGCGCCCGCCGCGGGGGGCGAGGCGTGATCTGCCCATTCTGCGGTGAGGACGACGACCGCGTCATCGACTCCCGCGCCAGCGAGGGCGGGCGGGTGGTGCGTCGGCGGCGCCAGTGCAACCCCTGCTCCAAGCGTTTCACCACGTACGAGCGGGTCGAACAATCCGCGCGGCTCGTGGTCATCAAACGCGACGGCTCGCGCGACCCCTTCGACCGCGAGAAGATCCTGCACGGCGTGAAGTCCGCGTGCGGCAAACGCAAGATCCCGGAAGAGAAGAAGATCTCGATCGTCGACGATCTCGAGGAAGAGCTGCACCGCGAGTTCGACCGCGAAGTCCTGTCCTCCGAGATCGGCGAACGGGTGATGCAGCGGCTGCGCGACCTCGACGACGTGGCGTACGTGCGCTTCGCCAGCGAGCACTACAAGTTCCGCAGCATCGACGAGATCAAGAAGCAGCTCGACGAACTGGGGGCGCGCATCAAGGACGTGAAAGATCAGCAGAAGCTCTTCGACGGCTGACGCCGTCTGATAACCGCGATGAAATCTCGAAAAAAATGTGTTGCGGCGCCCACGTTGTGGGGAGTACACTCCACCCTCACTCGATAGGACCATACGGGAGAAAGCAAACATGATGACTTCATTGCCCGGGATTCGTGGCCGGTCTGCCCGTGCCCTCACCCTGCTCGTCGTGCCCTTCGTCGCCCTTGCCTGCTCGGGGGCGTCGGCGCAGGTCATCCAGCCGCCGTTCGACGCGGTGTACAGCCTCATCGACCTCGGCTCCGCCCCCGGCGTGCCCACGAACTACGGCGGGCTGACGATCAAAGACGACGACCCCAACACGCTGCTGCTCGGCGGCTCTGCGAACTCTAGCACCGCACAGATTTTCGCCGTGCCGCTCACCCGCACGTGCGGTCGCATCTCTGGATTCGCGGGCGCCGCGACGCCCTTCGCCGCGTCGCCCAACATCGACGGCGGCCTCGCCTACGGACCAGAGGGCGTCCTCTTCTTCACCCGCTACTCGATGAACAACATCGGGCAGATCAAGCCCGGCAGCACGGGGATGGACAAGACCACCCCCCTCTCCCCCATCGGGGCCACTTCCAGCGTGGGCGCGATGCAGTTCGTGCCGCCCGGGTTCCCCGGCGCCGGGCAGCTCAAGATCGCGTCGTTCAACGCCAGCCAGTGGCACACCATCACCATCGAGCCCGACGGCGAGGGCACCTACGACGCCGTCAGCGCCAGCCCCGGGATCGCCATCGGCGGCGGGCCCGAGGGCATCGTCTTTGTTCCCGCGGGCTCGCCGCAGTTCCCCGTCGCCAGCGTGCTGGTGTGCGAGTTTTCGGGCAGCCGCGTCGTGGCGTACGAACTCGACGCCAACGGGGACCCGATCGTCGACACGCGGCGCGTGTTCATCACCGGCCTCACCGGCGCCGAAGGCGGGCACATCGACGCCGCGACGGGCGACTTCCTCTTCTCGACCTTCGGCGGCGGCAACCGCGTAATCGCCGTCCGCGGCTTCAGCGCCCCCTGCCCCGGCGACACCAACGGCGACAACGTCGTCGATTTCGGCGACCTGAGCACCGTGCTCTCGACCTTCGGGCAGACGGGCGAGGGGCTCGACGGCGACGTCAACAACGACTGCGTGGTGGACTTCGGCGATCTGAGCGTCGTGCTGAGCAACTTCGGTGTGAACTGCGACTGACCGAACCGGGCGCCGTCACCGCAGACGAAGCGCCCGGGCCTCGTCGCGGATCGCGCGCAAGACTTCGAGGTGTGCGGGCGTCCACGCGGGGGCGCCCGCGCCCGAATCTGACGCCTCGTCGCCCAGCCCCGCGCTGCGCGAGGCCCGCACGCGCGACATGATCCGCTCGCGGATCGCCGCGGCGTCGTTCACGCCCTCGATCACGGCCATGTTCTTCACCGTCTGGGCGGCCGCCGCGCCCTCGCCAGCGCCGCTGCCCGCGGTCTCGACGATCACGTTGGCGATGCCGAACGCCCGCTGCAGCGGGCCCTGCGTCACCCGGACGTTCTGCACGTTCTCAAAGGTGACCGTGGTCTCGTGGATGCGCCACACGCCCCGCCGGATGCGCAGGCTCCGCCCCGTCATGACGTACCACGTGGTGTCGTAGCGCACGTGGATCGCGATGTAGGCGACGATGTCCGGCGCGAAGGCGAGAAACACGGCCACGGGCAGCAGCGCCAGCCCCGCCGAGGTGTTGTTCGTCACGATGACCACCCACACGCCCGCGATCGCCAGATCGATCACGATGAACGCCACCCAGAACCAGAACTTCATGTACTCCAGAAACCCGGGCGCCGGCTGGAACTGCATCGACGTGTCGCCGTCGCGCACCGGCAGCGTCGGCGGCTCATCGGGCACACGCAGCGCCCTGACGAGCACGCCCCAGACGCCCTTGTAGACCCAAGACGCGGCCACGGGGGCGCCGCCCCTCACGACCCACCCCCCCGCAACGAACGCAGCGCACGCAACTCGTCGCGGATCTCGCCGAGCAGCGCCAACGCCTCGTCGTGAGGCTCGGGGGCGCCGTCGTCCGCGTCGTCGGGGCGCTCGTCCTCCCGGGCGCCGCGCATCTTCGTGTAGAGATAATCGCGGAGCGCTTCGGGATGGCGGACGCCTTCGATGGTCATCTCGGCGCCGGCGCTGCCCGAGGCCGTCTGGATCGCCACCTGCGCCAGCCCGAGCCAGCGGTGGAACAGGTTGCGCGTGACGTGGATGTCCTGGATGCGCCGGTACGTGAGGTGCACCTCCTTTCGGAAGAGCAGGCCCCACGCCATGGAGACGCCGTCCTCGTCGAGGCGGTAGCGCAGCGTGTTGTACTTGATCATCAGCGGGATGAAGATGAACGGGAACAGCACCAGTCCGAGCGCCGACACCAGCGCGTAGTACGTCAGCAACGATCGGTCCGGGTGCGTGATCGAGGCGGGGTCGAACCTCGCGTTCCCGCTGGGCGGCGGGGGCGTTGCGTTGGTCATGAAATTCTCCGCGCCGATGGTTGGGGGACCGGCGCGGCGATTTTCACAGAATCCAAGCCGCGGCGCCCGCTCAGTGGTGGAGCAGCGCCTGTTGTAAGAGGGCCCGGGCGTCGCTGAGCGTGCGCCGCGCCAGCGCCAGGTCCTCCCAGGGCTTGTTGGAGCCGCTGGACGCCTGCGGCGGCGGCGCGTCGTGGCTCTGGCGGTTGTAGACCCGGTGCTGGCCGATGATGGCGTCGGCGTCGACGAGTTGGTCCATGGCCATGGCGATACGCCCCTTCACGGGGCCGTGGCGGTGGATGTAGTCGCCGAGGCGGTCGGCGTCGGATTGCATTTCGGTTGTCATGGGCGATGATATGCGCATGGACCGCGAACGTGAACGCGACTCGAAGAGACCTGCCGTTGTGTGGTGCGCCGTCGCGGCCCTGCTGGCCGCCGGGTGCGCCTCGACGCCGCGCGACGCCCAGCGCGACGACGCCCCCGTCGAACGCGCCGAGGCCGAGCGTGTGGAGATGATCGGCCCCGAACCCCTGACCCTCGACCGCGCCGATGCGGCCGCCCCCGCCGCGGCGGAGCCGGCGCCACAGCCGGCTCGTCGCGCCGAACCCGCCCCCGCGCCCCGCGCCCCCGCGGAGAGCACAACGCCCGGCTCCTGGCGCGCCGACGGGCGCCCCACGTGGTGGCTGGATGCGCCCGTGCGGGACGACGATGGCCGCATCGAACTCACCGCCGAGGCCCTCGCCGACGACGTGCTCAACGCCCGACGCGCCGCGGTGGACGCCGGGCGCGCCGCCCTCGCCCGCGAGACTGGCGATGGCGCCGGCAATCACCGCATCGAGGCATTGACGGTTCGCAGGCTCTCGGGCGACCGTCCTGGCGGCGCGAGGTACGTGGGGTACGTTCGCCTCTCGGCCGGCACGTCGGAGTGACGCGCGCTCACATCGTGCGCACGAGGGCGAACACCAGCGCCATCACCAGCAACGCCGCGCCGATGCCCAGCACCAGCTTGCGGATGTAGATGTGTCGCACGCGGCCTCCCTTTGTGGTCAGACGATCTTGAAACGCTCGGCCCGCACGTTCGCCAGCGGCGCGCCGCGCTTGCGCAGCCATCGCTCGGTGAGGTCCATCATGGGCTCGGGTCCGCAGATGTACCAGACGCGCCGGCGCACATCCTCGGCGCCGACGAGGCGGTCGAGCGTTTCGGCGCTCATCATGCCCGAGGCGCCCGCCCACCCGTCGGGGGGCTCATCGGGCACGAACTCCAGCCGCAGGGGCATCGACTCTGACAGGGCCCGAAGCTCATCGAGGAAGATCGCGTTGTCCAGCGAAGCGACGCCGTACACGAGCGTGCACGGCCTCGTGTCGCCGCGATCGCGCAGGGTGCGGAGCATGCTCATCATTGGGGTGATGCCGATGCCGCCGGCGATGAAGACGAATCCCTCGGCGCGCGGGTCGAGCGTGAAGCGGCCGTGGGGACCGTCGATGCAGAAGCGGGCGCCCACGGGCGTCTCGCCGATGCGGTTCGTGGCGTCGCCGAGTTCCTTGATCGTCAGCTCGAAGGCGCCCGCGCGCTCGGCGCTCGACGCGATGGTGAAGGGGTGCTCGCGCATCGCGTAGGGCGAGCCGCCCAGCGTCGCCCACACGAACTGCCCCGCCTCGAACCGCATGCCCTCGTGGCCCTCCGGTTCGAGGGCGATCGTCCACGACCGGCCGCGCTCGCGGCGCACCGCGGACACGCGGTACGGGCGTTTGGCCATCAGCCACGGCTTCACGACCCGCGTGTAGAGCATCAGGCACAGCGCGAAGCCCACGAAGACCACCCAGAACGCCCGCTGTCCGATCGAATCGACGTAGTGCCCCACCCGCTGCACGTGCACGAGCCCGACGAAGACGATCATCGTCGCCAGGAAGGCGTGCGCCCGGCGCCACCACTCGTACGAGATCCCCAGCGCCCCCCGCCAGTACGTCGAGACCAGCAGCGCCAGCAACGCGAACGTCACGAACAGCAACGCCGCGGCCCTGGCGAACTGGTCGAAGGGGTTGTAGAACGCGAGGAAGGACGGCTCCGCGAGGATCAGGACGACCGGGTGCGCCAGCGCGTACGTCACCGCGACCAGCCCCGCCTGCCGGTGAAACTGCATCATCGCGTCGAGCCCGACGGGCGGGGCCAAGCGCCGGAAGCGGGCGGTGAGCGCGAACTGCATCACCAGCATGGCCAGCGCGATGAAACCCAGGGCCACGCCGAACTCCACCCAGAACCCCCGCGGCGCGGGCGGATCACCGAGCACGGCCACCAGCAGCGCCAACAGGGGCGCGGCGAGGTACACGAGGGTCCAGATCGCGGCCTGTGCGAGAAGCGGTCGCATCGTGCGGGGCCTTGCGTGGCGCCGGCTCCGGCTCCGACTCCGGCTCCGGCTCCGGGGGCGGGGGCGGGGGCGGGGGTGGGGGCGGGGCCGCTGCGCGGTGGGTGTGGGAACGCCGTTCAGTCTTTGTCTTCGTCTTCGGGAGGGCGGGGCGTCTTCTGGTGGAAATGGGGCGGGTCGCCCGCGTCGGGCGGATCGGGGTCGGAGTCGTCGTCGCGGGAGGCGAAGTGCCGCTTCTCGGCGTCGTCCCGCAGTTCGTCGATGACGTTGTACTCGACGGACGTCGCGCCGACCGCGTAGGCCGCCCGCCCGATCATGTGCGCCGCCACGGGCGCCGTCAGGAAGAGAAACGCGATCACCAGCAGCGCCCGCACGGTCACGCCCATGTCGTCGAAGTAGATGGCGACGCTCAAGAACATGCAGCCCACGCCCAGCGTTCCCGCCTTCGTCGCGGCCTGCATTCGGGTGAGGGTGTCGGGCATGCGGAAGATGCCGATCGCCGCCACCAGCGAGAAGAGACCGCCGCTGAAGAGCAGGAGCACGGTGAGGAGGTCGCGGATCATTGCTCGTCCCTCCCCTCGCGGTTGCGTTTCTCGACATACATCGCGAAGGCGACGGTGCCCACGAAGAGCACCAGCGCCAGCGTGATCGCCGGGAGGATGAAAATAGGCTGATCCGTGGCGATGGCGTACACCGCGATCGCGCCGGCGACGTACATGGCGATGAGGTCGAGCGCGACCACGCGGTCCGGCAGGCCGGGGCCGCGCGACAGCCGCACGAACGTCAGCAACGACCCGGCCACCAGCATCGTGGCGACCACGGCGACGCCGACCATGATCATGTCCACGCCTTCGTTGTTCATCGCAGCAACTCCAGCAGCGGGCGCTCGAAGCCTTCCTTGATCTCCTTGCGCAGTGTGTCCGGGTCGTCGATGAACATGGCGTGGATGTAGAGCATCTTGCGATCTTCGGAGACGTCGAGGCTGAGCGTGCCCGGCGTCATGGTGAGGAAGTTCGCGAACAGCGTGATCTCGAGGTCGGTCTTGGCGTCGAGCGGGATGGCGATCACGCCCGGGCGCATGTGGCGCTTCGGCGTGAGGACGTCGTACGCCACCCGAAAATTGGAGAGCACGAGCTGCCCGAGGTAGAAGAGCAGGAACCGCACCGCCTGCGGCCCCTTGTTGAAGTATCTCGAGGGGCCGGCGAGCGGGCGCGCGAACCACAGCACCATGTAGCCGACCACGAAGCCGATCATGAGGTTCGGCAGCGTGATCTCGCCGATCGCCGCGGACCAGAGCAGCGCCAGCACGATGTTCACGAGGAAGGTGTTCACGGCGCGCCTCCCCCGGCGTCGCCGACCGGCGTCGATGCGCCCAGCACGGCCTCGATGTAGTCGGTCGGGTCGAGCAGTTGCTCGCCCGCGCGGAGCGCGATCTCAAAGAGCGGCTGCGCGAAGACGCCCATGAGCACCGTGAGCGCCCCGAGGCCGATGATCGGCCCGAGCATGAGCGCGAGCTCGGCGCGCCCGGGCGGGGTCACGTCGGCGTCCTCACGCATGGGGGCGTTCTTCCAGAACGCCTCACCCCAGATCTTCGTCATCGAGTAGAGGGTCAGCAGCCCGACGCCCAGCGCCACCGCCACGATCGTGTACTGGCCGAGTTCCAGGCCCGCGCGCACGAGGAGGTACTTGGCGAAGAACCCCGAGAGGGGCGGGATGCCCGCGAGCGAGAGCGCCGGCACGAGGAACAGCACGCCGAGCCACGGCCGCGTGCGGTACAGCCCGCCGAGGTCCTTGAGGACGAAGCTGCCCTGATACCGGTGGACCACGCCGCTCACGAGGAACAGGTTGGGTTTCACGATGGCGTGGTGCGCGAGGAAGATGATCGAGCCCGCCAGCGCCAAGGGCGAGAGCAGGCCGAGGCCCATGATCATGTAGCCGATCTGGCTCACGCTGTGGAAGGAGAGGATGCGCCGGAACTCGCTCTGCGTCGCCGCGCCCAGCACGCCGGTGACCATCGTCAGCCCGGAGATCACGACGATCAGCACGAACGTCGTGCTGTCCTGAGCGCCGGGGAAGATCAGCGTGAACGTGCGCAGGATGGCGTACACGCCGACCTTCGTCAGCACGCCCGCGAAGATCGCGGACACGGCCACGGGGGGCGTGTGGTACGACGCGGGCAGCCAGAAGAAGAGCGGGAAGACCGCCGCCTTCACCCCGAACGCCACGAGGAAGAGCATCGAGACGGTGGTCACCACCCCGCGCGGCTGCACGTCCGCGAGCTTCACGGACAGGTCCGCCATGTTCAGCGTGCCGGCGACGCCGTAGAGGATGCCCACGCCGGCGAGGAAGAGCGCGCTCGACATGAGGTTCAGCGTCACGTACTTGATCGCGCCCTCGAGCTGCGCCCGCTCGCTGCCCAGCGCCAGCAGCACGA
>RECZ01000112.1 GCA_007693765.1 Phycisphaerales bacterium
GGCGTGGGACGGCCGCATCGTCGAAGTCCCCACAATGAACGCCGACGCCACCACCCTGCGCCAAGTCCTCGCCGATTCCGGCCCGGATGACCCCGAACTCGACACCCTGCTTCCCGAGGGCGTGCGAAGGGTGATCCGCGAACGCGGCCTCTACAGGGCCGAATAGGGCCGATCACGCGAACTGATCGCCTACACTCCCCGTCCACCAATGACGCCACCCACCGCACATCCCGCCGCAGACGTCCACACCGTTTCCTTCGTCAGCCTCGGCTGCCCGAAGAACCTCGTGGACTCGGAGAAAATGCTCGGCCTGCTCGCCGAGGACGGTCTCGTCCCCGTCTCCCACGACGCGGGCGAGCGGGCGGACGCCATTGTCGTCAACACCTGCGGCTTCCTCGAGGCCTCCAAGGAGGAATCGCTCGAGGTCATCCGCGACGCCGTGCGCCGGAAAGAAGCCGGCGAGGTCAAGCGCGTCATCGTCGCCGGGTGCCTCGTGCAGCGGCACCGCGCCAAGATGTTCGAGTGGGCCCCCGGCATCGACGCCATGATCGGCGTCTTCGACCGCGACCGCATCGTGGAGGCGGTGCGGGGCGCCCCCGCCCCCGGCGGCACTTCCGGGGGCGCGTCCGGGGGCGCATCCGGCGCCACTTCCGGGGGCGGCGCGCGCGACTCCCTCGCGCACGCCTCCGACAAACCCCGCTATTGGATCAACGCCAACGCCCTCACCGCCGCCCGCGAGCGCGGCCTGCCCACCGTGGGCCTCACCGTGCAGGGCAAGGACGGCAAGGGCCTCGGCTACTTCGAGTCCGACGCCGCCCGCATGCGACTCACGCCGCGTCACTTCGCGTACCTCCGCGTGAGCGAGGGCTGCAACCAGGCGTGCGCCTTCTGCACCATCCCCTCCATCCGCGGCAAGATGCGCTCCAAGCCACTCGACCGCATCCGCGACGAGGCGATCGAGCTCATCCGCGACGGCGCCTTCGAGCTCAACCTCATCGGGCAGGACACCACGTCCTACGGCGACGACATCGGCTGCGGGCTCGCGCCCAACGCCGCGGGCCTCGGCCGCGACTACCGCGCCATGGGCGGCCTGCCCGCCATGCTCGCGGCCATCAACGACGCCGTCGCCCGCGAGGGCGCCGCCGGGTGGGTGCGCCTCATGTACGCCTACCCCACCAACTTCAGCGACGAGATGATCGGCGCCATCGCCGACCTGCCCCACATCGTCAAATACATCGACATCCCCCTCCAGCACGCCAGCGACAGCGTGCTCGCGCGCATGCGACGCAACGTGACCGGCGCCCACCAGCGCGAACTCATGGAGAAACTCCGCGAGCGAATCCCCGGCGTCGCCATCCGCACCACGTTCATCACCGGCTTCCCCGGCGAGACCGAGGCGGACCACGAGGAACTGCTCGCCTTCATCGAGGATGTGCGCTTCGACGCCCTGGGCGTCTTCGAGTACTCCCACGAGGACAACACCCCCGCCGGCACGATGGAGGACGACCCCGCCCTCCGCGTCCCGCCCGAGGTCAAGGCGCGGCGCCACGACGAGATCATGCGCCTCCAGCAGGAGATCGCCTTCGATCAGGCGTCGTACCTCGCCGAGCAGTTCGACCCCGCCGACCCCGCGAACTCGGGCGTGCGCTTCGACGTGCTGATCGACGGCCCCTCGGAGGCCGCGCCGACCCCCCCCGCGTCGATCACCGACCGGCGTGCCGGCGCCCCGACGCACGCGGGCACGGGCCGCGCGTACTTCCAGGCGCCGCAGGTGGACAGCGTGACGCACGTCCTCTCGCGCGAGCGCCTCAGCCCCGGCGAACTCGTCCGCTGCACGATCGTCGGCAGCGACGGGTACGACCTGATCGCCGTGCCCAGCGTCGAACTCGACCGCCGCGCCTCGCTGCCCGTGATCGGCTGAAGCGACGGCCGGACCGAGCGGACGGCCCGCCGCGGCACATCCAAAGACAATTGACTCAGGGCGCCACTACACAGCCGAAGGCGGTAGACCCGGGTGCCACTACACAGCCGCAGGCTGTGTAGTGCTGAATGCACCCCAGTGCCGCATGCCCCCCAACATCCAAACAACCAATCCCCTTGCCCGACGTCCCCACTCTCCACTACGATGAAGCCACATGGCGATCCTTGAGAACTCTCACGCCGCACACCCGAGCGGCCGACGCGGGCAGGACGAAACCCATAGCCAATCTACTACACACCCGGGCCCAACTGACCGTACCATCCGCCGAGTTTCAAATGCCGAGGCGCAAATGAGAAGCAGATCACCAATGAAGACGCTGCACGTGAGTTTGTGGGCCGCGGCCGCCTTGGCTTTTATCTCCCTGCCTGGCTGCGTCAGCGCAAACAAATCGGATCACGGTCGCAGCAACACACTGCTTGTTTCGCATGCGGCGATCGATCTTGTTGAAAGCACATTCGAGTGCTGGATCACCAATCAATCCTCTATCCCGATCTATGTTTTCTCAGAGGATGTACGGCGTCTCGCCTACTCCATGACACTCACGGATGCATACGGCAAATGGTGGCGGATTCGCGAGGAAATTGTATTCGTGTCCCCTCCCGATCTCGACAGTTATTCACTGCAATTGCCGCCAGGAACACGCACGCCTGTTCGGGTGTCGCTGTTTGACCGTGATTTTATAGATCACATACCCGAATTCAACAGTGGCGGAGTCCCGCCCAACAATTCTATGATGAATTTTTCTCTTTCAACGCACCTCACCATAGTTTTACGGACAGACGGCCCTACTGTACATTTGTGGCTCGTCGGGGGAGCAGGCCCGGCGCATGTGCGGGCACGAACCGGTTTTTAGGTCGTCCGGTCAATTCAGCCTACGCAGTCCCTCGTACGCAGACACTTCCGCCATCGGCCTTGGACTACAATACATGGGGTCGTCTCATCGTGGCCCGCACCGAATTCCCGAATCGCAGTGGGATTCTCTCATGCAAAACCCCGACACGCCGTTCGCCCACCTGCTGAGGCGCGTGTTTGCCGTAACGGATCAATCGCAACTCGCTATCGTCGCCCCTCGATTTTGCCACGAAGCCGAGGATGAACAGCAAGTGCTCGCCTCTGCGATGCTCGCCCAACGGGATTGCGAGGCCGCCTTTGGCGGTTCGTACGCCGACAATGTTGTAGAGTTTATCGCGATGTACGGGGTAGGGTGGTCCGATGAAATCGAAGACCACGCGGAGAGCAACCCGGATGAGTTTCATCAATGCCTGGGCGCGTATATGTACTTTTCTACGTACTGCATCGCCGGGTATTTTCTCATCGGACCCGACACGATTTCCCTCCCCGCCTTCGAGGCCATCCCGTATCTGGCGTCTCGGTGTCGGCGACAGGACGGCCGCGGACTCGCCCTCGCAACCGCCGCAAATGAATACCTGACGGCCTGCGCACGGATCATCGAAACCCGCGACTCCACCCCCGGCGAAACCGCTCGATGCGCGGCGGCCATTGCCTATCTCAACGTCGTCCTGCGCGAAATATCTGCGTAAGCATCCCTTGCGGATGTGTGGGTACGACGCCGCCAACGAGACAGCCGCCGTCCCCGGGCCCTCGTCGGCCCTTCATCCCGACCCCCACCACACCCCCGACACCCCGCACCAGCGCCCCACCCACGACGCGCCGCGGCGCCGCACATCCACCGTAGATCCCCCCCGAAGCCCCCCCCGGCCCCCGGCCCCTCTCCGCCGCGGCTCCGCCTTCACCGTGACAAAAAATCGTTGTTCCCGGCTTCTCGACGAATTATCCTGTCACCTGCGGCCAACGCACATCGCCTAGAGGGGTAACGGAGCCGTGTCGCCGCGTGGCGCCGCATCAGAGCCCCTCAGAAGCCCCCCGTGGGATGGAGAAAGACGATATGAACCGCCGAGTAGTCCTCGCCGCCGTCGCGGCGTGCCTGACGTGTTTCGCGCACGCACAGCCCCAGACCAACGTCACCACGCCGACGGCGTGGGTCACGCAGTCGAACGTGAGCCTCGCGGTCATCAACGATCAGATCGACGCGGGCTTCCGCATCGTCGACATCGAGGTCGAGAACGCGAACCCGCTCACGTTCTCCGCCACGTTCGTGCAGAACACCGGCGACTACGCCAAGGGCTGGTGGTGGTACTTCGGGCAGACGGAGCAGGAGGTGAACGACAACCTCGCCGCCAACAACGCCCGTCTGATCGACATCGAGCCCTACGAGACCAACGAGGGCCTCCGCTTCGCGGCGGTCATGATCCACAACGTGGGCGACGATTTCGCGCCGCAACACGGGTGGTTCTACGGCTTCACCGGCCCCGACATCGACGACTGGGTCGACGCCAACCCCACGTTCCGCATCATCGACATTCAGCCCTATTTCGACGGCGGGCAGCTCCGCTACGCCATCGTGGTCATCTCCAACACCGGGCAGAACGCCTCCGGCTGGTGGTACTACTACAACGTCTCCACCTCGTTCATCTCCGACCGCCTCAACGACAACAACGCCCGCCTGATCGACCTCGAGGAGACCTTCCCCGATTCGGGCACGTGGTCGTGCATCATGGTCCCCGTGGACGGGCAGGCGTGGTGGTGGTTCCACGGCCTCACCTCGTTCAGCGACATCGAGCCCATCACGAACCAGCTCGGCGCCCGCATCATCGACTACCAGCGGTACTTCGCCAACGGGCAGCTCCGCTTCGCGATGATCCTGCGTCGCAACACCAACGACCTCACGCAGAACATCAACATCCCCATGCGGAACACGACGGACGGCGTCTCCGGGTTCCTGCTGCAGCGCCTCAACGGGCCGGAGTTCGCCGCGATCAACCGTAATTTCGTCTTCGAGCCCGCGTCGCTCCTCAAGACGCTGCACCACGTCCACGCGATGCGGCAGGTGGCGCTGGGGAATGACGCCCTGCCCAACCTCGTGACGCTCAACACGCAGACGATGCCGGGCGCCTCCTGCCCCGCGCCGCTCACGCCGCCCCAGTTCCCCACGCTCACCACGACGCTGCAGCAGATGATGGGCGTGTCCTCGAACTCGCACACCGAGGCGATCCGCCAGCGCTACGGGACCGCCGCGATCCTGAACACCGCGGCGGCGCTGAACATGGTGGACACCGAGCTCAACCACACGCTCGGGTGCCTGTGCTCGCAGGGCGTGAACAACTGGCTCACGCTGACGGACCTCTACCGCCTGCACAGCGCCGTCGGGGCCGGGTACGTCAACCCCTTCCGCGACGAGTTCTACAACTTCATGCGCAACAGCCTCACCAACAACCCCGCCAACGGGCTCAACAACGGCATGCCCGTGTACCAGGACATCCTCGACAGCGAGCTCGCCTCCTCCAGCCTCCAGCCCGCCGAGCAGACCGCGTTCCGCAACCGCGTCTTCCAGGCGACGAAGGACGGCTCGTACACCTGCGGCGGCGGCGCCATCCAGCACCGCACCGAGGGCGGCTACCTGCGCGTCCCCGTCCGCCAAGGGTGCGTCGTGCGTGATCAGGAGTTCTTCTTCGGCGGCTTCGTCTTCAACGCCACCAACGGCGTGAACGCCGCCAACGCCGTCAACATCGCCATGATCGAGATGTTCCGCGACCGCATCCGCTTCGCCATCGATTCGTGGCAGGCGGAGTTCTGCTGCTCGTGCGAGCACGCCGACATCAACGGCGATCAGGTCGTTGACTTCGACGACCTCTCCACCGTGCTCTCCGGCTTCGGCCAGGTCGGGCCCAACCTCCCCGGCGACATCAACGGCGACGGCGTGGTCGACTTCGAGGACCTCTCCTGCATCCTCTCGTTCTTCGGGCAGTTCTGCATCACCCCCGGCTAAGCCCCCGCCCCCCGGGCCGTGGCCCCAGCCCGCACTTCCCGCATCAACACCGCCGCGGCCGCGCACATGCGCGGCCGCGGTGCGTTTTGTGAAACCCGACATCACCGCTGAATCGTTACACGGTCCACGTCACCGGCGGCAGCACACCCACGCGGACGCGGACGCGCTGACCAGCGAACAGCCTGCGGGCGAGCCCGCCGCGGGGCGCCATCCGGCGCGCCCGCAGGAGCGCAGCGATCACGCGGACGCTCTGGGCCCGGAACTCGAGCACGTCCCCTTCGCTTTCCAAAGACCACGGCCGGCCGTTCATCGCCCCATGGAGACGGCCGGCCAGCATCAGTTTGGGCCGGCGCCGCCGTCCCGCGTGCGGATCTTCATCACCCCGTTGAGCACCCACTCGGCGTGCTGCACGCTCGCCCCGGTGCCGCTGGGGACCTTCACGTGCATGTCGGCGAACTCGTACGTGATCTCGGCGTTGCGGCCCGTGAGGCGGTCGTACAGCCCGATCGCCAGGTCGGGCCAGGTCTGGTTCTGTGATGATTCCGACATCGGTTCGACTCCTCAACGGTGAATACGGGCGCGCAGCGCGGGATTGCGTCGCGCGTCAGGGGAGCGGCGTCACACGCCCGTCGGGCGCTGACGCGGGAGCTTGAGCAGGCCGCAGCGGAGCAGGAACAACTCCGCCTCGAAGACCTCGTACACGGTGAAATCGCACAGCGCCCTGGGCTGCGAGGGCGCGCCCATGACGCTCGATGGCAACGCGTCCAGCCCCGCACGCCCGAGCTCCTGTGCGGCGAGCAGCACGGCGTCGGAGGCTTCTATTAAACGCTCAGCAGGGATGGTTGGTTCACGCTCCATGCCCCGTGTTTCGCCGCAAAACAGCGCACAGATTCACCCGAGACCACGCCGCGTTCACCCCGCCGCGCGGCCCGCGAGGGCCTCGCACACCCGCAGCAGCGCCCCGTGCGCGCTCACCCCGGGGTCGGCGCGCACAACGACGCACTCGCCCGCCCCCGGCGGCTCGAACACCGGCTTGAGCAACCGGTACACGCGCCAGTCCGCGTCTGAGGGTTCGTCCCGATCGCTCGCGCGTGCGGCGAGGCGTTCGCGCGCCGTCTCGTCGTCGATGTCGCGCCAGAGCACCGCGCACGGGCGCCCCATCGCCTGTGCGGCCCCGATGAAGGGTGCGCGGCGCGCCACCGTCTGGAACGTCGCGTCCACCACCACGCTGCGGCCGGCGTCGATCGCCGCGACCGCCGACGCCAGCATCGATTCGTACGTGCGCTGCGTGAAGTCCTCCGAGTACATCCCCGCGTCGTCCCCCGCGCCGGCCCGATCGCTCGGCGCACGCCCCGCCAGCGCCTTCCGCACCACATCGCTCTGGATCAACTCCCCCCGCAACGCCTCGGCGAGCGTGCGGGCGCTGTGGCTCTTCCCGCTCGCGGGCAAACCGCACGTGAGCACCACCACCGGCGCGGCGAGATACGAGAACGCGTGCACCAGCCACCGCTGCGCCGCCTCCGAGGCTTCTTCACGCGCTGCAGTGCCTTCCTCCATCGAGCCCGCGCGCAGAGCCGTCACCTTCGCCCGCACGCACGCGAAGTGCGCCCGGTAGAGCGGCTGCAACGCCCCCAGCCCGTCGTCGCTGGATGCGCGCTCGTACGTGCCGAACAGCGCCCGCGAGAGATCCGACCGGCCCCGACGCTCGAGGTCCATCCCGAGGAACGCCAACTCGGCGGCGACGTCCATGCACCGCAGCCGCTTGGAGAACTCGATGCAGTCGAACACCACTGGCCCCTCGCCAGTGAGGCAGATGTTGCCGGTGTGCAGGTCGCCGTGCCCCTCGCGCGCCCGGCCGGCGCCGGCGCGCGCGGTCATCTCGTCGCGGAGCCCTTCGATCGCGCCGGCGCTCGCCGCACGAACGTACCCGAGCAGCGCGGCGCTCAGCGGCCCCCGCGGCGCCTCCCCCTTTTCTGTGGCCTCGTCCACGTTCCGATGGATCCGCGTCCGCACCGCGTCGGGCGCGGCGAAGGCGTCGATCTCACCCCCCGTCGCGCACGACGCGTGGAACGCCGCGAGATCCTCCCCGAGACGGGCCATCGCATCGTCGAGATCGAACCCGGTGGCCTCGCCCGCGCCGGCGCGGTCCAGCACGCTCCCGAGCATTCCCTCCTCGGGGAGCCGGCGCATCACGACCGCGTGCGCGGCGAGGCGCTCGCCGTCCCGCGCGGGCTCATCCGCGTCGTCGGGCTCGCGCACGGCGCCCACCCGCGCCCGGCCCGACGCATCGAGCATGATCGGCGCCACCCCCAGGTACCACGACGGCGCCAGCCGCCGGTTCAGCCGCACCTCGTCCTCGCACGCCGCCCGCCGCTTCTCCGGGGTCGAGAAGTCGAGGAACCCGAGGTCGAAGGGCTTCTTGATCTTGTACGCCCGATCCCCCACCAGCGCAACCACGCTGATGTGCGTCTCCTCGAAGCGGACATCCTCCCCGCGTGCTTCGGAGTACGCGCTCGGATCGCGGAGCGCCGCTCGCAAACTGTCGAATTCGTTTGGTGAAGTCATGGGGGAACACGCATATAGTACCGACCGGCGCACTACGTCCATGCGCCAAGGGGCATTGCGCATGAAATGGTCGCTCAAACTCGGATCCGTCAGGGGCATCGGCGTCTACGTGCACTGGACGTTTCTCCTGCTGATCCCCTTCGTCGCCGCGATCCAGTACCAGCCCGATCTCGCCCACGCCGAGCAGTTCATGCGCCTGCTGCACGGCCTCGTCTTCGTGCTGGCGATCTTCGCCTGCGTGCTGCTGCACGAGTTCGGCCACGCCCTGACCGCGCAGCGCGTCGGCGTGGGCACCCGCGACATCACCCTCCTGCCCATCGGCGGTATCGCCCGCCTCGAACGCATCCCCAACAACCCCCGACACGAGTTCTACATCACCATCATGGGCCCGATGGTGAACGTGGTCATCGCCGCGGTCCTGCTCGGCGCCATCCTGCTCGCGCGCGTCAATCCGTTCGACGTCGAGGGCCTCAGCGGCGGCAACTTCTTCGCCCGCCTGATGTGGGTGAACGTCATCCTCGTCGTCTTCAACATGCTCCCCGCCTTCCCGATGGACGGCGGACGCATCCTCCGCTCCGTGCTCGCCATGCGCCTCGAGTACGCGCAGGCCACCGAGATCGCCGCCCGCGTCGGGCAGGCCATGGCCATCCTCTTCGGCGTGCTTGGCCTGCTCGCGGGCAACGTGCTGCTGATGCTCATCGCCGTCTTCGTCTTCCTCGGCGCCGAGGCCGAGTCGCAGGCCGCGAAGATGCGGTCCTCCTTCCGCGGCCTCAACGCCTCCGACGCCATGATGACCAACGTCATCACCCTCGCCCCCGAGGACACGCTGGAGCGGGCCGCACAGGAACTTCTCGACGGCGCCCAGCAGGAGTTCCCCGTCCTCGAAAACGACGCGGTCGTCGGCGTGCTGCGCCGCGCCGAGCTCTTCAAGGCCCTGCGCGAAGACGGCCTCGGCGCATCCGTCCGCAGCGCCATGCGCACGGGCTGCCCCCACATCGCCCCCGATGAGGCCCTCGAACGCATCCACGAGCGCATGCAGCAGGCCGGCTGCAGCGCCCTCCCCGTGGTGCAAGACGGGCGGCTGCTGGGCATGGTCAGCCTCGAGAACGTCGGAGAACTCGTCATGATCCGCTCCGCCCTGCGCGACGCCGAGCCACCACGCCACGCCAAGGCAACCGCGGAATGAACCCCCGGATATGAACCCCCGGCGCCCGCGGTTCGTACACCGATCATGCCCGCAACGCACAGGAGGCAGGGATTGAACGCGTCACACCTCAGACGCCTGTACGAGGCCACGCGTTCGGGCTTACGCCGCTACCCACGCGCGCTGGCGGGATCGCTGCGCGACGGCGCCGCCGACGCGAGCGCCCAGCACAACCCCCACGCCCAACGCGCCCTCGAACGCCTCCTCGCCGCCGACGACGGCGCCATGTGGCTCGGCCACGCCAGCCTGCTGCTGCGCATCGGCGGCCTCACCGTCCTCACCGACCCCGTCTTCTCCGACCGCATCGGGCCGCGCCTCGCCGGGCGAACGCTCGGCATCCAGCGCCTCGCCCCCATGCCCATCGACCCCGACCGCCTGCCGCGCCCGGACGTCATCCTCCTTTCCCACGCCCACTTCGATCACCTCGACACGCCCACGCTGCGCCGCCTCGCCTCGCCCGACACCACCATCGTCACGGCGCGAGCCACCCGGGGCCTGATCCCCGACGGCTTCCGCCACGTCGTCGAGCTCGATTGGTCGCGCGAGCTCCGAATCCGCGGCGTCCGCCT
Organism: Phycisphaerales bacterium; assembly: GCA_007693765.1. Taxonomy (GTDB): domain Bacteria; phylum Planctomycetota; class Phycisphaerae; order Phycisphaerales; family UBA1924; genus RECZ01. The sequence continues at coordinate 10,167 of RECZ01000112.1, forward strand.
CACCGCCCTCCGCACCGAGCACTGGGGCGCCCGCGCCGCGCTCGACCGCCACCGCGGCCACAACGCCTACCTCATCGAGGCCGGCGAGCGCCGCACCCTCTTCGGCGGCGACACCGCGCTCACCGACGCCTTCGACCGCATCGGCCCCGTGGACATCGCCGCGCTCGGCATCGGCGCCTACGAGTCGTGGGACCACCGCCACGCCACCCCCGAACAGGCGTGGACGATGTTCGAACGCATGCGCGCCCGCCGCCTCATGCCCATGCACCACGCCACCTTCGACCTCGGCGAACCCCACGCCGGCGAGCCCATGGAGCGGCTCCTCGCCGCCGCCAAAGACCGCTCGACGGACCTCGTCTGCCCCAACATCGGCGACGCCTGGACACACCACGACCCCCGCACCCCCCCGGGCGAAGCGCAACCGTAAGGGGTCACCCCCCCAGTGGCCCCGAACGCTCGCGCGCTCAGAGCAGCGGCGCCATGAGCCGCGCCGCGTTCTGCACCACGATGTGGTGGAACGGGCGCTCGCTCCACTCCCGCAGCGTCACCACGGTCGACACCTCCATGTACTGCTTCTGCAGGAACCGCAGCATGCTGGCGAAATCGCTGTTGTAGACCAGCAGCGTCACCTCGTAGTTGAGCCAGAAGCTCCGCATATCGAAGTTCGCCGACCCGATGATCGCGATCTCGCGATCGATCGTCACCGTCTTGGCGTGCAGCAACCCCTGGCGGAAGTGCATGACCTTCGCGCCCGCCTCCAGCAGATCGAGGTAGTACGACCGGCTCGCCGCGGCCACCAGAGGCGAGTCGTTCCTCGCCGGCAGCACAATCGTCACCCGCACGCCCCGCATCGCCGCGGCCTGCAGCGCCGTCTTCGTCGATTCGTCCGGCACGAAGTACGGCGTGGTCATGATGATCTCTTCCCGCGCTGTGTAGATCGCGGTCAGCAGCGCCTGGTGGATCGCCTCCGGCGTTGCGCCGGGCCCCGAGGGGATGACCTGCGTCACAGTGCCGTCGTGCTCCGGCCGCGGGATCACGGGCAGGAACTGCGTGACGTCGTCGATCCGCTCCGACGCGTCCAACTGCCAGTCGCACAGGAAGACAACGTCCAGCGACTGCGCGGCCGGTCCCTCGATCCGCACCATCGCGTCCACCCACGGTCCGATGCCCCGCTTCTCGTCCAGCTTGAACGTCTTGTCCGTCAGGTTCTGGCTGCCGGTCCACGCGACGCGCCCGTCGATCGCCACGATCTTGCGGTGGTTGCGCAGGTCCATCCGCGAGAAGAGCATCCGAACCGGGTTCACCGGCAGGGCCGCGACGATGCGCACCCCCGCCTCGCGCATCCGCCTCGCCTGCGCGCTGCGCAGGAACGCCTTGCTGCCCACGGCGTCCACCAGCACGCGGCACGTCACGCCGCGCTGCGCGGCGCGGGCCAGCGCATCGCCCACGACCTCCGCCCGGCCCTCCGCCTGCCAGATGTAGAACAGCACGTGGCAGTGCGCCTGCGCCTCGTCGATGTCCTGCGCCAAGCGGTCGATCATGTCGTCGGTGTCGTGCACCAGGTCGAGGCTGTTGCCCCGCAGCGGCGGCGAGCCGCCCACCGCGTCGCCGTAGTGCGCGATCTGCTGCACCGCGGCGCTGCCCCCGTCCCACGCGAAGTGCCGGTGCTTCCACAGCTTCGCGGCCTGTTGCTCCAGCCCGCGGGTGAGTTCGCGGTACCGCGCGTGCCGCCGGCGGCCCAGCCGCACCTCGCCGAAAGTCAGGTACAGCACCGCCCCGGCGAGCGGCAGGAAGAAGACGATCACCAGCCACGCCAGCGACGTCGTCAGCGGCCGGCGCCGCGTGATGATGCGCACGCTCAACGCGACGCGGATCGTCCAGTCCACGAAAAGGATGGTCAGGCCGAACCAGCCGAGGTTGAACATGGGCGAGCGTTCTCCGGGTCGCGGCGAGGTCCGATCAAACATACCACGCGCGAGCGATCCCCGCCCTCTCCCCCCACCGCCGCGTACCATGCCAGCGCACCGATTCGTGTCACCAGAAGGAGCAACGCGTGCGCATCGCCATGTTCAGCGCCAAAGAGTACGAGTTGGAGTTCTACGAGCGTGCCAACGCCGGTTTTCAGCACGAGTTAACACCCCTCGACGCCGGACTGACCGGCGTGTCGACACGCCTCGCCGAAGGGCACGACGCCGCCTGCATCTTCGCCAACGACGCCGCCGATCGTGCGGCCATCACCGCGCTGCACGAGGCTGGCGTGCGGCTGCTCCTGCTCCGCTGCGCCGGGTTCAACAACGTCGATCTCGAAGCCGCCGCGGAGCTTGGCATGACCGTGCTCCGCGTGCCCGCCTACTCGCCCCACGCCGTCGCCGAGCACACCACGGCACTCATCCTCACGCTGAACCGACGAATCCATCGCGCCTACAACCGCGTCCGCGAGGGGAATTTCTCTCTCCAAGGCCTCATGGGCTTCGACCTGCACGGACGCACCGTGGGCGTCGTGGGCACCGGGAAGATCGGCGCCGTCTTCGCCCGCATCATGCTGGGCTTCGGCTGCGAGGTGATCGCGGCCGACCCCAGCCCCGACGAGGCCTGCGCCGCCTCCGGTGTACGCTACGCCCCCATGGCTGAACTGCTCGCGCGCGCCGACATCGTCTCCCTGCACTGCCCGCTCACGCCCGCCACCAAGCACCTCATCAACGACGACGCCCTCGCGCAGATGAAGCCCGGCGCCATGCTCGTCAACACCAGCCGCGGCGCCGTAGTCGACACCGGCGCCCTCATCCGCGCCCTCAAATCAGAACGCCTCGGCGGCGTCGCCCTCGACGTCTACGAAGAGGAGGCCGACCTCTTCTTCCGCGACCTGTCGGACCACGTCATCAAGGACGACGTCTTCGCCCGCCTCCTCACCTTCCCCAACGTCCTCATCACCGCCCACCAAGCCTTCTTCACGCGCGACGCGATGAACAGCATCGCCGAAACGACCCTCCGCAACGCCACCGACTTCGAGCGCGGCCGGCCCGATCCCGCCCACGTCGTCGACACCTCGCTCATCGTCCGCTGAACCCGGCGTGCGGCGGACTGACGGTTCACGCTCGCTTCACCCGCGGATGCTCAGCGCCTCCTCCCGCGGCCTGCGCAACGCCTTGTGGATCTCCTCGACGATCACCAACAACGGCGCGAACAGGATGATCCGCATCCACGTCTCCGCGCGCAGCGGCTCGAGATTCAGCAGAAACTGCGTCGGCGGCGCGTACATGGCGCCGACGTGGATCAGCAACGACGCCGCGGTCCCGATGAAGAGCACCGAGTTCGTGAACGGGCTCTTGGCGAAGATCGACAGCCACTCGCTGCGGCAACTGCCCACGTGCACCGCCTTGCAGAGCACGATCGAGGTCGCCGTCGCCACCTGCGCGTACGCCACGGTGGACCCCAACGACAACTCCCACGCGAAAACCGCCAGCGTGATCCCCGCCAGCAGCACGCCGGAGATCACGGTCCGCTCCAGCAGCAGCGGCGAGAGGACCCCCTCGTTCGGATCACGCGGCGGACGGCGCAGCTGCGATTTGTGCCCCGGCTCGAACGCCAGCGCCACGTCCTGGATGCCGTTCGTCACCACGTTCAGCCACAGGATCTGCGCCGGCAGCAACGGGAGCGGCATCCCCAGCAGCAGCGTCGCCATGATCGCCACGATGAACCCCACCCCCGACACCACGAGAAAGTGCGTCGCCATCCGGATGTTGGCGAACGCCGTGCGCCCCTCGGCCACCGCCGCGTAGATCGTGGCGAAGTTGTCGTCCGTCAGCACCATCTCGCTCGCCTCGCGGGCGACATCCGTGCCGCTCTTGCCCATCGCGGCGCCGATGTGGGCGGATTTCAGCGCCGGGGCGTCGTTCACGCCGTCGCCCGTCACCGCCACGATGTGCCCGATGTCCTTGAGCGCGTTGACGATGCGGAGCTTCTGCGTGGGGCTGACCCGCGCAAAGACCCGCGCGGTGCGCAGCGCCTCGCGGAGCTCCTCCTCCGACATCCGCTCCAGCCGCACGCCCGTGATCGCTTCGGCTTCGTCGCCCTCGCCAAGGATGCCCATCGAGCGCGCGATCGCGCTCGCCGTGGTGCCGTGATCGCCCGTCACCATGATCACACCGACCCCCGACTCCGCGCACCGGGCGATCGCCTCCATCGCCTCCGGGCGCGGCGGGTCCAGCATGCCCACCAGCCCCAGCAGCGTCATCCCCGACGGCTCGCCGGACTGCACCGCCCGAGACGACCCCTCTCCCCGGGCGGTCGCCAGCGCCAGCACGCGCAGGCCCTCGCCCGCCATGCGCGACGCCTCCTCCAACGCCCGCTCGGCGTCGATGGCGACGTCGCCCTCGCCGTCGCCCGGGCCCCGCTCGAGCGCGCACATCGCGATAACCCGCTCCGGAGCGCCCTTGAGGAAAACCACCGGCTCGCCGCCTTCGCCTACGGTGTGGATCGTCGCCGCGTATTGCCGCTCCGACTCGAACGGGACAAGCTCCACCAGCGGGTGCGCATCGAGCGTGCGTTCGCGCGACACCCCCGCCCGCGCCGCCGCCACCAGCAGCGCGACCTCCGTGGGGTCGCCTTGAGCCACCCATTCCCCGTCGCGACGGCGCAGGTCGGCCTCGTTGGCCAGCATCGCGCAACGCAGCGCCTCGTGCAGCGTCGTGCCGTCGGAGGCGTCCGCCGCTGACTCGCCGTCGTCGTCGCGCACGCCGCCCGTCTCCGGGTCGAGCGCCTCACCGTCGAACATATACGCGCCCCGCGTCGTCCAGAGCCGGCGCACGACCATGCGGTTCTGCGTGAGCGTGCCTGTCTTGTCCGACGCGATCACGGTGCAACTGCCGAGTGTCTCCACCGCGGGCAACCGGCGGATCACCGCGTTCTGCTTCGCCATCCGACGCACGCTCACCGCGAGCGCCACCGTCATCACGATGGGCAGACCCTCGGGGATGGCCGCGACAGCGATGGCCACGGCCGTCAGGAACATCTCCGGCGCCGGCACGCCGAGCAGAACGCCGATGGTGAACGCCACGGCGCAGATCGCCACGACGGCCACACTGATGAACTTCCCGAAGCGTCCCATCCGCGCTTGCAGCGGGGTCTGCGCACGGACGGTCTGGTGCACCTCCGTCGCGATGCGCCCGATCTGCGCCGCCGACCCCGTCGCCACCACCACAGCGCGGATGCGCCCCGTCACCACGGTCGAGCCCATGAACACGAGGTTGCGCGCCTCGGTCACACGCTTGGCGCTCTCGACGCCGGCGTGCTTGGGCACCGGGACGGACTCGCCCGTCAGCAGCGCCTCCTCCGCCTGCGCGTGCGTGGCCTCGAGCACGCGCGCATCCGCCGGGACGTTGTCGCCGGACTCCAGCAGCACCACGTCGCCGGGAACGAGGTCGGCGCTGGGGATCTCACGACGCTCGCCGTCGCGCCGCACCACCGCGCTGGGCGCGACGAGGTCCTGCAGCGCCTGCATCGCACGCTCCGCCCGTCGCTCCTGGAAGAACCCGATCGAGGCGTTGATGGTCAGCACCGCGGCGATCACGATCGCGTCCGTGAAATGACCAATCGCGATCGTCACGAGCATCGCCGCGATCAGCACCATGATCAGCGGGCTGGCGAACTGATGCAGCAGCGTCTTCCACCACGCGTCGCCCTCGCCGGTCTTGATCGAGTTCGGGCCGTGCTGCGCGAGGCGCCGGGCCGCCTCCGCGGCGCCGAGGCCCGCAGGCGTGACGTCGAGTTCGCGCAGGCACGCATCGGCCTCCATCGTGTGCCAACGCTTCGCCTCTGATGGGGTGTCCATCGAACCAAGATACTCGCCCTCGCGCGCCGGTTCCGGCGCCGCGGCTATCGTGTCGTGTATGCCCGAGCGTGCCGATGAACGCGAGCGACCGGCGCCCCCCTGGCGGGTGCGCGCCGACACCGGGGGCACCTTCACCGACTGTGTCGCCTTCGGCCCGGACAACGAGGCTCGCCGCGCCAAGGTGCTCAGCAGCGGGGCCCTGCGCGGCGCCTTCGTCGAGCGCGTCAGCGACGACGCGTGGCGCGTGCGCCTCGGGTTCGACGCGCCGGACGGCTTCCTCGTCGGCGCCCGCCTCCGCCCGCTCGCCCATGATGCGGCGAACACCCGCGGCGAGGGCGTCGCCATCTGCGCCCACGACGCGGATGCTTCCCTCATCGAATTCGACGCCGCGCCCGACCCCGCCCCGGAGGCGGGCGACGCGTTCGAGATCGTCACCGGCGAGGAGGCGCCCGTCCTCGCCGCCCGGGTCGCCCTCGGCGTCCCCTGCGACCAGTCCCTTCCCGAGATGGACCTCCGCATCGCCACCACCCGCGGCACCAACGCCCTGCTCGAGGGCGCCGGCGCCCCCACCGCCCTCTTCGTGACCGAGGGCTTCGCCGACCTGCTGACCATCGGCGACCAGTCACGCCCCGATCTCTTCGCGCTGGAGATCGTCAAGCCACAGCCGATCGCCCGACGCGTCATCGAGGTTCCCGCCCGGATGGACGCGGCCGGCGCAACGCTTCGCCAACTGCGCCTCGACGCGCTCGACAAGCCAATACAGGCGCTGCTGGACGACGGCGTGCGCGTGGCCGCGGTGGCGCTCATGCACAGCGACCTCGATGCATCGCACGAACGCGCCCTGCGCGACCGGCTGCTCGAACGCGGCTTCACGCACGTCAGCGCCTCGTCGGACGTCGCCCCTTCGATCGGCCTGCTGGCGCGGGCGCGCACGGCGGTGGTGGATGCGCACCTGTCGCCGGTGATCGATGGCTACCTCGACCGCATCGCGGCGGGCGCGCCCGGCAGCCGCGTGCGCGTGATGACCAGCGCGGGCGGGTTGGTCGATCGCGCGTCGTATCGCGCCATGGACAGCCTGCTCAGCGGGCCCGCGGGCGGCGTGGCGGGCGCGTTGGGCGCCGCGATGCGCAGCGGCTACTCGCGCGTCATCGCCTTCGACATGGGCGGCACCAGCACCGACGCCTCGCGCATCGACGGCGACTTCCGCTACGTCTACGAGCACGAGGTCGGCGGCGTGCGGGTGATGGCGCCGGCGCTGGCGATCGAATCCGTCGCCAGCGGCGGCGGGAGCGAGTGCTGGTTCGACGGGACAGCCCTGCGCGTCGGACCCAAAAGCGCGGGCGCATCGCCCGGCCCAGCGTGCTACGGCGCCGGCGGGCCGTTGACGATCACCGACGCCAACCTTCTCCTCGGGCGGCTCGATCCCCGGGCGATGCCCATCCCCATCGACGAGCACGCCGCGGAGCGCGCGGCCGATGCGCTGCTCGAGACTGTCAACGCTGCGCGCACAACCAACGACGACACGGGGTGTTCCACGTGGAACACCCCCGGAACATCACACGATGCGCGCACATCTTCGCGCGATGACGCGAACGCTGCGCTCACGCGCGAGGCGATGCTCGAATCCTTCCTCGCCATCGCCAACGACGCCATGGCGGGCGCCATCCGGCGCGTCTCCGTGCGCGAGGGCTACGACCCCGCGGATCACGCCCTCGTCGCCTTCGGCGGCGCGGGCGGGCTGCACGCGTGCGGCGTGGCGTCGCGCTTAGGCATGCGCGATGCGCTGCTGCCGCCCGACGCGGGGCTGCTCAGCGCGGTGGGGCTGGACGTCGCCGCGCTGGAACGCTTCGCGCACCGCCAACTCCTCACGCCGCTCTCCGAGATCGGGCCGGGGTTCGCTGCCCTGCTGCGCGAGTTGGAGCGGGAGGCCGTGGTCGCCCTGCGCGAGGACGGCGTGCCCGAGTCGGACGCCCGCGTGCGCCGGCGCATCCTCGAAGCGCGCTACGAGGGTCAGGAATCCGCCATCACGCTGGACATCGAGGTGGATGCCGACCTGCGCGAGGCCTTCGAGACCGCCCACGAGCAGACGCACGGGCACACGCAGCGGAGCCGCGAGATCGAGTGCGTCTCGCTGCGGGTGGTCGCCTCGACACGGCGCGACGCCGCGCTGCGGGAGCGGAGCGACGACGCCGCACGCGAAGCCAAGCCCACGCGGACGCGCCGGGCGTGGTTCGACGGCGCGTGGGTCGAAGCGCCGGTGTACGAGCGGTCGTCGCTGCGCACGGGGGATCGTGTCGCCGGTCCGGCGCTGATCGTGGATGCGCACTCGGGCGCCGCCCTGGCGCCGGGGTGGGTCGGGGTCGTCGATGAGGTCGGGGCCGTGGCGCTCACGCGATCGGATGAATCCGACGATGCGCGCGACAGCGAGCCGGCGGGCGCGCGGCTGGAGTTGTTCACCAACCGGCTGCGCTCGGTTGCGGCGGAGATGGGCGAGACGCTGCGCCGGACCGCGTTCTCGGCGAACGTCAAGGAGCGGCTCGATTTCTCCTGCGCGCTGCTCGACGCCCGGGGCGGGCTGGCGGTCAACGCGCCGCACATCCCCGTGCATCTGGGGGCGATGGGCGTGTGCGTGCGCCGCGTCGTTGAGACCATGCGCGTGCGCCCCGGCGACGTGATCGCCACCAACCACCCCGGCTTCGGCGGCTCGCACCTCCCCGACGTCACCGTGCTGACGGGCGCGTTCGACGACGAGGGCGAACTCATCGGGTACGCCGCGGCGAGAGCGCATCACGCGGAGATCGGCGGGCGCACGCCCGGCTCGATGCCGCCCGACGCCCGCACGCTCGATGAGGAGGGCGTCGTGATCCTGCCGGTGCGCATCGTCGAGGGCGGGCGGGAGACGCTCGATGCGCTCACCGAGATGCTGCGCGGCGCCCGCTTCCCCAGCCGGCGCGTGGAGGAGAACATCGCCGATCTGCGCGCCGCGGTCGCCGCGTGCCTGCGCGGCGCCGCCGACCTGCGCCGTCTGGCGTCCGCGGTGGGCGTTGCGGATGCGCAGTCGCTCATGGAGCGCGTGCAGTCGCACAGCGCCGAGCGACTGCGGACCGCGCTGCAGGGCCGCGGCGACTTCGAGGGCGAATCCTCGGACGCGATGGACGACGGCTCGCCGGTGCGCGTGCGGATCGTGTGCCGCGACGGGCGGCTGACGATCGATTTCGCGGGCTCCTCGCCGGCGCACCCCGGCAACCTCAACGCGCCGGAGGCGGTGGTGCGGAGCGCCGTGATGTACGCGCTGCGCCTGCTCGTGCGCGACGACCTGCCGCTCAACGAGGGCTTCCTGCGCGACGTCGACCTGCGCATCCCGCGCGGCATGCTGCACCCGGCGTTCGAGGGCGAGCCGCACGAGATGCCCGCGGTGGCGGCGGGCAACGTGGAGACGAGCCAGCGCACCGTCGATGCGCTGCTGCGGGCGCTGGACCTCTGCGCGTGCTCGCAGGGCACCATGAACAACGTGCTCTTCGGCAACGACGGCTTCTCGCACTACGAGACGATCGGCGGCGGCGCGGGCGCGGGGCCGGGCTTCGCCGGGGCCTCGGGCGTACACACGCACATGACCAACACGCGGATCACCGACGCGGAGGTGATGGAGCGACGGTTCCCGGTGCGGGTGGAGCGCTTCGCGCTGCGAAGCGGCTCGGGCGGCGGCGGCGAGCGCCGCGGCGGCGAGGGGCTGACGCGGGAGATCGTCTTCCTCGAGCCGGTGTCCGTGTCGGTGGTGACGCAGCGGCGTGGCGAGGGGCCGCCGGGCGCGCACGGCGGCGACGCGGGCACACCGGGGCGGCAGCGCATCGTGCGCGCCGACGGCGCGGCGGAAACACTCGGCGCGGTCGACGGCGGCTCGCTGGACGCCGGCGACAGGTTGATCGTCGAGACGCCCGGCGGCGGCGGCTGGGGCGCCGCGCCGACGTGATCACTCGCAGTTCGTGCCGAACGCGCTGAGGACCGTGCTGAGATCGTCGAAGTCCACAACGCCGTCGTTGTTGGTGTCGCCGGGCTGGGCGCCGGGCGTGCCCATCGCGCCGAAGTTGCTGAGCACCTCGCTGAGATCCTGGAAGTCGACCACGCCGTCGCCGTTGAGGTCGCCGGGGCAGGATGTCTCGGCGACGACGTTGGCCCGCAGCGCGACCAGGCGCACCGGCTCGTCAGGGTCATCGGAGTGGATCTCGAGCGTGGCCTCGAAGAGCCCCGGCGCGCCGGCGTCGAGCGTCACGGCGTGTCCATGAGCGGTCTCGCCGGGCAGGGCGAAGAATGGGCCCGCGTCCACGCCGAATGGCGCCCCGGCGCTGAGCGTGTAATTCAGGTTGGCGAGGCCGCCGGGCGTCCACAGCGCGACGTCGGCCGCGTTGTTGACGAACAGCGTGCGCGATTCGACGGCGTCCAGGGCCACGTCACCGAAGTCGATCGTCTCCTGCGAGCCGACCTTCGCGGGCGCGCGCAGGTCGAGGAACACGGGGATGTGCCCGCCGTTGCCCGCGCAGTCGATGATGGCCTGCGCGATCGCCTCGCCGACCATCGTGTTGCCGACGGTGGTGAGCGTCTGCCCGAAGGACGTTCCGTCGTTTCCCCACGCGGTGTAGGAGTGATTCGGATCGTCCCACGTGCTGAGGCTGTGGGGGATGTCCGGGTCGCCGATGTAGTGCGCGCCCGCGCCGTCGATGAGCGAGGCGGAGAGGAGGATCTGATCGAAGCGATCGTCCATGCCCCCGAGGCCGAAGGGGTCCTGCGTGTGGAACACGCGGTACGCCCACTGGTTGTTCCACGTGCCGGGGCGGTTGACGGGGTCAAAGAAGCGGCCGTCGTCGTCGAATGAGCCGACGAGGTGCTGGTACGCCGCCTGCGTCGAGCGCTGGATGTTCAGGTCGCCCGCGAGGACGAAGTGCCAGCCCTCGGGGAGGCTCGCGGCGTCGGCGCGGATGACCTGCGCCTCCACGAGGCGCCGCTGCTGGTCGCTGGTGCTGCTCCCGGCTTTCATGTGCGTGCTGTAGATGGCGATCGTCGCACCGGGCGAGTCGTAGCCCTTGAATCGCACGTCGTACCGCTGAACGTTGCGCGGGTGATGGGGGCTGGGGGCGCCGACGGAGACGACGGTGACGCCGAGGAAATCGATCTTGCTCTCGCGGTAGAAGAACGCGCTGTTGGTGTTCGGACCCTGGATAAACGGCGCCGCGGCCCAGTCGCCGGGGCTGTTCGGCGCGGTGTTCAGGATGGTCAGGAACGTGTCGGCGCTGTTCTGGTCGATGAACTCCTGCGTGACGAAGACGTCCGGCGCCATGGAGCGGCCCTCGTGCTCGGCGTAGATGGCGGTGCGCAACTCATCGACGCGCGGGCCGAAGGTGTCCGTGTAGTAGAAGGTGATGTTCCACGTCGCGACACGCAGTTGGGCGGCGGCGCCCTGGGCGCATAGGACGGCGACGAACAACGCCGCGAGGGCGCGGAACGGGCGGGCACGGTTCGGCATGTGGGCGGTCTTTCTCACGCGGGGGCGCATCGGGGCTGCGGCGCGGCGGGCGCACGCTGCGCTCGTCGCGGTGTACCCCAACGACCCTCTGACGAGGGTGGTCGACACCCTACCCCGCGGCGGGCACACCGCAAGACAGAAACAGGGGATTCGCACGAAGTTTCTGTGTGCGCACACCCGCTGTTCGCATGCTGTCAGGATTGTCGAGCCCCGGAGGCGCCCGCGCCGGCGCTCAGCCCTCGGCTTCGGCGAGCATGTCTTCGGGGATGTCGCGCAGCTTGCGCCCGATGATGGCGACGTAACGGAGCCACTCGCCGTCGATGCCCAGCCGGTGCGGGTAGCGCTGGTACGCGGAGGTTTCGAGCACGCCGTCGCGCTGCATGGCGCGGACGAGCCGGGCGAAGCCGCTGTCGTCGGCGCCGTCGAGGAAGTTTTCGTTGAGGTTGAAGGCGACCCACGCGGGGGCCTCGAGCAGGTTGTACGCGGCGGCGAAGGCGCGCGGCGGGATGTCGTTGAATCCCAGGGCCGCGACGGTGGTCATGGCGTTGCAGCGGTGTTCCTCGAGGCTGCGGCGCTGGCGCTCTGTCAGCGCGGTGAGGTCGCAGGCGAGGTACTCGTCGTAGAGGCCGGGGCGGTCGCGGAGGGCGGCGTCGCGGGCCTCGGGGATGATGTCCACCCCGACGATGGACTCGACGCCGAGATCGCGCAGGCGTTCGCCGACGAGGCCGTTGCCGGCGCCGACGTCGAGCACGCGCAGGCCCTCAGGCTTCTCGAACGCGTCCTCGATGCACGCGGCGAGCATGGCGACGACGCGCTCCGGCGATGCGCACTCGAGGGTGTCGTGGAAGAGCGTCTCGTAGAGGCCGGGGATGGCGAAGATCTCGTCGTAATCGTGGAAACGAACGCGGCGCCAATCGCCGTCGACGCACACCTCGCACCATTCCTCGGTCTGATCGACTGTGTCGGCCGCGCGGGGGATGCGGATCGCGGGGACGGATTTGGACTCGATCGTCGTTCCGTCGACGATCGAACGCGGTTCTGATTCGGTCTGCGACATGCGGCGCGTCCTCCAGAGAGTTTTTCGGGATGCGCGTCCCGGTGAGCGTAATGAGTGCACGGCGCCGCCTTTCACGTCCGGGCTTTGCCTCCCGGGCGTGTCGTGGAACACTGTGCGTTGTGATCAGTAGTGACCCTATACGCGGGGTCGGATCGGATCAACCCGGCGCGCACATATCGCGCTTCATCGCGTGTGAGGGCGGCTCTCGGCGTGTGATCGGGCGTTACGCGTACAGATACGTATTCGTATCGGCGCGGCGATCTTCGCCGCGTGCACCGATGCGAGGCATCAAGCGCGAGGACCGGCGGCGCGGACGGCGTCGGGCATCTCGAACTTGGCGTCGTTGTCGCGGAAGCGCTTGGCGAGGTCTTTCGCTTTCGCGTCGTAGGCGTCCTTGTCCTTCCACGTGTTGCGCGGGTTGAGGACCTCGTCGGGGACGCCGGGGACGGTCGAAGGGATGGGCAGACCGAAGAAGGGGTCGGGCTCGAACCACGCGTTGGCGATCTTGCCGTCGAGGATGGCGTGCACCATGGCGCGGGTGTAGGCGAGCTTGAAGCGGGAGCCGACGCCGTAGGGCCCGCCGGACCAGCCGGTGTTGAGCAGCCAGACGTTGGCGCCGTGCCTCTCGATCTTCTCCGCGAGCATGTCGGCGTAGCGCTTGGGGGGCAGGGGGAGGAAGGGCCCGCCGAAGCAGGGCGAGAAGTTGGGGACGGGGTCCTTCACGCCGGCCTCGGTGCCGGCGAGCTTGGAGGTGTAGCCGTTGATGAAGTAGTACATCGCCTGCTCGCGCGTGAGCTTGGCGATGGGGGGGAGCACGCCGAAGGCGTCGGCGGTGAGGAAGATCACGTTCTTCGGGTGGCCCGCGACGGAGGGGATGAGGGCGTTGGCGATGTGCTCGACGGGGTAGGTCGCGCGGGTGTTCTCGGTGTAGGTGTCGGCGTCGTAGTCGGGGACGCGGGTGGCGGGGTCGACGACGACGTTCTCGAGCACGGAGCCGAAGCGGATGGCGTCCCAGATCATGGGCTCGCCCTCGCGGGTGAGCTTGATGCACTTGGCGTAGCAGCCGCCCTCGAAGTTGAAGACGCCCTCGTCGGACCAGCCGTGCTCGTCGTCGCCGATGAGGCCGCGCTCGGGGTCGGCGCTGAGAGTGGTCTTGCCGGTGCCGGAGAGGCCGAAGAAGAGGGCGACGTTGTTGGGGTCGTTCCCGTCGACGTTGGCGCTGCAGTGCATGGGGAACACGCCCTGCTCGGGCATGTCGTGGTTCATGGCGTAGAACATCGACTTCTTCATCTCGCCCGCGTACTCGGTGCCGAAGATCAGCACGAGTTTGCGCGTCAGCGATTGGACGATGACCACACCCTCCTTGCCGACGCCGAGCTTCTGCGCCTCCTCGGGCGTGATGCGGCGCTTTCCGCAGTTGAGGATCGTCCAGTCGGGCTTGAACGAGGCGAGCTCCGCGGCGGTCGGACGGATGAAGAGCGTCTTGACGAAGAGCGCGTGCCACGCGTGCTCGGTGACGGTGCGGGCGCGGAGGCGGCGCTTGGGGTCGGCGCCGACGTAGCCATCGCTGACGTAGAGCCGCCGCGACTTGCCGAGGTGCTCCTCCGCCATCTTGTGCAGGGTGTCGAAGACCTCGCGCGAGACGCCGACGTTGACGGCGCCCCACCAGATGCGGTCGTGGATCTCGGGGGTGTCCTCGAGGTGCTTGTCCTTCGGGGAGCGCCCGGTGCGGTCGCCGGTGCGGGCGACGAAGGCGCCGTTGGAGGCGAGGTAGCCCTCCTCGTGCGCCAGCGCCGCCTCGATGAGGAGGGGGACGCTGAGGTTGGTATGGACGTGCGCGCCGGTGAGGTCGAGGGGCATGCTGGGTTGTTCCGGTGGGCTGAAGCGTGATGGTGCGGCGGCCGCGGGCGCGGGCCGCCGCCGCCCGGTCCGGGTACAAAGGGGGATCAAGGATAGCGACCTCCCGGCGACACTCAACGCGGCCCGCCCGGGGGATCGCGGGGTGGTGCCGGACATCCCCGCCGCGGCCCCTCAGCGGGGCGCCGGACCGGTGGCGAGCGACCGCGAACATGCCCCCCACGACCCCGCGGCGACGCCGGGCCGGGGTGCGACAGGTCGAGATCATTGACGGCGCGACCCGGATGGGCGTACAGTCGCCCTTCGAACACCGATGGCGGCCGTAGCTCAGCTGGTTAGAGCACCTGGTTGTGGTCCAGGGGGTCGGGGGTTCGAGTCCCCTCGGTCGCCCTTTTTGTCCGCGGGGCGTCTACCGGCAGGAAGCCGCATTTCGCGGAAATCCCCGGAAGAAACCCCGCAGACGCAAATCTCATCCCGTTCCGGCTTCACCCCCTTTCCGCCCGTTTCGTGCGCCTTCCGCTGCGCATTTCGCTGCGCGCAGCCCGCGT
>RECZ01000033.1 GCA_007693765.1 Phycisphaerales bacterium
GCTGCGCCGCCGAAACCCTGACCATCGACGACGAGGCCCGCGACTGCATCGCCCAAGGGCGCACACGCGAACTCGACACGCTCTGGGTGAGCGCCCCGAGGCTCACCACGCCCGCGCGCCGCGCCGCCTGAACACGCAACGGGCCGACGCTCGCCGCGTGATACCAAGGCAGGCGCTCATGATGTGAAGCTCGCAACGTGAAACGGAAGCCGGCGCGCGATGTGAAACCGATGCTTTCACGACAGATGCCCGTCGTCGCCGCAGGCGCACACGCCCGCGCGCACGGCCGTGCACGCCCTCAAAAACGACAACGTGCCGAGCCGCGCCACAACACAGAGCGCACAGCGCCGCGCGACACGATGCCAAACGCGAGGATCGCAGCCCGATGCGCGTGGCGCACACCCCGGCGTGCGTCCGCAGCGCCGGCGAAGAATGCGCAAGGGCGCCGAGCGCATCAAACGCGCCCATCGCGCCCATCGCGCTGAAAGCACAGCGCATCACGGCGACGTGCGCCGCCGCGACAGCGCAACGGCGAATCAGTACCGGCGCAGCACGCCCGAGATCACGCCCTGGATCTTGCAGTCCTTGACGATGATCGGCTCGAACTCCGGGTTGGCCGGCTGGAGGCGGATGTGGTCGCCTTCCTTGTAGAACGTCTTGAGGGTGGTCTCGCCGTTGGCCAGCAGGGCCACCACGCGCTCTCCGTTGCGCGCCGTTTCGCGCCGCTCGACGATCACGTAATCGCCGTCGAGGATGCCCTCATCGCGCATCGAGTCGCCGTCGACGCGCAGCGCGAACGTGCCCTGGCTCTGCCCGGGACGCGGCGCGAAGACCTCGGAGAGATCCAGCTCGTCGCGGTCCTCGAGCTTCTCGATCGGATAGCCCGCGGCGATCTTGCCCACCAGCGGGAAGCGCATCGGCTGCGTCTCGTCGGGCACCGTGATGTCATTCGCGATCGACAAAGAGCGCGCCTTGTTGGGCTCGCGTGCGAGCGCGCCCTTTTTGATCAGCGCCTCGACGTGCTCGAAGACGGTCACCTTGCTGACGCCGAGCTCGTCGGCCAGCTCCTGCATCGTCGGGGAAAAGCCGCAGCGGACGCGTGAGTCGCGGATCAGTTGCAGGATCCGGAGCTGTTTGGGCGTGAGATTCATGCCGATCGATCTCCCTTACGAAGATGGGTGTGTGTGTTGTGCGACCCTCCAACGCCGCGGCGACCGTACGCCGCGCCCCCGCGCCCCCGAATCCCCCGACCATGCCTCCCCCGCCCGCGCGCCGCGTGGCCGCCATCTGGCGTGAGAGCATCCGCTCCGCCACCAGCAACGCCCCCGCCCGCGAAGCATCGAGCGAGATCGACGCCCCGTCGCCCGTGCCCGCGATGCGCACCGGCGCCGCAGGTGTTCCCGCGCCGGCGACCCCGCGCCGCCCGCGCCCGCCGAACCACGAAGTGCCACCGCCTCCACCGCCGTCGCTGGATGCGCCGCCGGAGCCCGCCGCGTCCTGCCGGACCAACCGGGCGCCGACGCCGACAAACTCGTCTCTGTACGACCCGCCCGGTCCGAACCGCAGGATGGCGCCCGTGTCGATGGACATCACGACTCCTCACCGGGCGCGGCCCGACGAGCGTTCGCCCGTCGCCCGAACCCGTGCCCCGCCGCCCGCGCTTCTTCACGCTCGGGGCGAGGCCGAACCAGCATCCTGCGAACCACTCCAGCGCCGAATCCTCCGGCGCCACTCACCATCAACACCGCCCGCCGCGCCCAAGCCCGGACCTGCGCCCGAGCCGAACCGACCCGCGATGTCCGGCCCGAACACGCCTCCGACGCGCTCCGGCCGCTGCCCCCGGACGTCCCCCCCGATTCCGTGCGATCTTCGCACTATGTTCGGTACCCTACCCGACCAAGCTCCAAGTATCAAGACTTGATTTCGGGATTCAGTCGGTTTTTGTGACAAAAATATCCTGACACGACCCAAACGCCGTTAGGCCCATCTATATAGACTCCTACCACACCACGCCCCGACGACGCCCCCGGGCTGCTTGCAAACGCACCTTCTTTCTACCGAACATCCCTCAGCCCCGCGGCCGCCGGCGCAACCGACCGCCCTCGCGCACGATCAGGCGGCGCATCTCCAGCGTGGTCGCGTCCGTCAGCAGCGACGAGGCCTCCGCGCCCGTCAGGCGCACCAACTCATCCACCGACCGGGGCTCCGCCAGCGCATCGAGAAGCGCCCGCTGCCGCTCTGTCAACGCCAACTCGCCCACGCCCACCACCGGCGCCGGCTCGATCACCGCCCCCTCCCCGTCCCGCGGCGTCGCCCCGTACCGGTGCTCGTGCACGCCCTGGTGCAGGTAGCGCGCCGGCGCCTCCAACTGGTCGAGCACGTCGGCGTGGTGCATCACCAACGCCGCCCCGCCGCTCTTGATGAGCTCGTTCGAGCCCTCCGACGACGGCGAGTCCACCCGCCCCGGCACCGCCATCACCTCGCGCCCGTGCTCCTCCGCCGCGGCCCGCGCCGTGATCAGCGCCCCGCTGCGCTTCGACGCCTCCACCACCAGCACCCCCAACGACATGCCCGAGATCACCCTGTTGCGCGCCGGGAAGTTGTCCGGGCTCGGCGCAGCGCTGAGCGGCAGTTCCGAGATCACCGCGCCGCCGCCCTCCACCACCGCGTCGAACAACTCCGCGTTCTCAGGCGGGTAGCAGTGCGCCAGGCCGCACCCGCTCACCACCACCGTGCGCCCGCGCACGCGCAGCGTCGCCCGATGGGCGGCGGTGTCGATGCCCCGCGCCCCGCCCGACACGATCACCATGCCGCACTGCGCCAGCATCGAGGCGAACCGCTCCGACTGCTCCACGCCGTAGGGCGTGCACGCGCGCGAGCCCACGATCGCCACCGCGTGCGCATCCTGCGCCGGGTCCAACGAGCCGCGCACGTAGAGCAGCGTCGGCGCATCCTCGAGCGGCGCCAGCAGCGGCGGATACGACGCCTCCCCCTTGGCCACGATCGCCACGCCCAGACGCTGCGCCAGCGCCAACTCGTGCTGCGCCGCCCGCTCCGTCTCGCGCACGCCCGCGGCGATGCGCCGCGCCTTCTCCACGCCGATCCCGCGCACGCGCTTCCACGACGTCTCTGAAGCCCCCAGCGCCGCGTCCGCCGAGCCGAACGCCTCGACCGCGCGCCCGATGAGCACCGGCCCCAGGCCCGGCGTGAGCGTGAGCCGCAGCATCGGCAGAAGACGGTCCATCCCGTTGTTCATTGCGAGGCTCCCCCTCGTGATGCGTTCGCCAGAAACGTGCCCCAGTCTACCGCCTCAGCCGAGGCGCTCCAGCGCTGCGCCGATCGTCGCCACTTCATCCACCTCGATCCCCGGCGCCGCGACGCGTCGCCGCATCGGCGCGCACAGCACCCGCGTGTAGCCCAGCCGCGCCGCCTCGCGCACGCGCTGCTCCATGCGGTTCACCGGGCGCACCTCGCCGCCCAGCCCCACCTCGCCCACCGCGCACGTCGCCGGCCCCAGCGCCCGGCGCGCGTGCGACCCCGCGATCGCCAGCGCCAGCGCCAGATCCGCCGCGGGCTCCACCACGCGCACGCCACCCACCGCCGACGCGAACACGTCGCGGTCCGCCAGGCGCAGGCCCGCGTGCTGCTCGAGCACCGCGATGAGCATCGCCAGCCGGCTCGCGTCCACGCCCGACGACTTGCGCTTCGCCGCGCCGAGGAACCCCGTCGCCGTCAGCGCCTGCACCTCCACGAGAAAACACCGCGACCCGCTCATCGCCGGACACACCACCGAGCCCGGACGCGCGGGCCCGTCGCGCTGCGCCGACACGCCCGCGCCGTCCACCACTTCGCGCAGGCCGCGGTCGGACATCTCGAACAACCCCAGTTCATCCGTCGCGCCGAAGCGGTTCTTCACCGCGCGGATCACGCGGTGCACGTGGTGGTGATCGCCCTCGAACGACAGCACCACATCCACCAGATGCTCCAGCAGCCGCGGCCCGGCCAGCGCGCCCTCCTTCGTCACGTGCCCCACCAGCACCACCGCCATGCCGCTCACCTTCGCCAGATACACCAACTCGGTGCAGCACCGACGCAACTGCGCGATCGATCCCGGCGAGGCCTCCAGATCGGCCTTGTAGATCATCTGCACCGAATCGATCACCAGCACCCGCGGCGAGACCACCCGCGCCTGCTCCACGATGCGCGCCAGGTTCGTGTCCGCCAGCGCCCACAACTCGCATTCACCTCCTCCCCCTACCCCGTCTAGTGGGACGGGCGTCCCGCCCGTCTCTCCCCCATCTCCTTCTTCTCCCGCCCCCGCTTTCTTGCGGCCGCGCCGACGCCCCGACGACTCGGCGCCCTCCCCGGCCAGCCTCATCGCGCGCATCGCCACCTGCTCGACAGACTCCTCGCTCGACACGTACAGCGTGCGCACGCCCGCCTCCGAAAGCGCCGCCGCGGCCTGCAGCATCAGCGTCGATTTCCCGATCCCCGGATCGCCCCCGATCAGCACCGCGCTGCCCGGCACGATCCCCCCGCCCAGCACGCGGTCCAACTCACCGATGCCCGTCTCCAGACGCGCCACCGATGCGCCGTCGCGTTCGATCGCGTCGATCGGCATCGCCCGCGGCGTCGCGGTCGCGCTCACGCCTTCCACACGCTCCGCCGCCGACCCGCCGATGAACCCCGCCCACGACGCCGCCAGCCCCCGCTGCGGGTCCTTCCCCACCGAGGCGTCGACGCGGTGCTCTTCGAGCGTGTCCCACACGCCGCAGTCCGGGCACTTGCCCGCCCACCGCGACTGCACCCCGCCGCACGAGCGGCACACGTAGCTGACACGCGGTTTGGCCATGCGCGCAGCATACCGCCGCCCCACGCGGGAACGGCCCGTCCGCTCCGGACCCACAGCGGATGACGCCGCGCCAAAGCCCCCTCAGGATGGGAAGAATGCCGGATCGAGAAGATCCGGGCAAAAAAGTCTGGATCGGGGCGCCGCCCCCCGGTATTTTGGTGGCGTGCGTTCTGTCCCTCGTGGGGGCGTGTGGCGGGATCACACAGTGATGCACCCCAGCGATGGGGCGCCGAGGAACACGTCCGCCCCGGATTCGGGGCCTTGGGAACACGTCCAGGAGGAATCTGAAATGACCTGCTGCATCCGTTGCACCGCGTGCGTGCTCGCGGCCGGCGCGCTGCTCTTCGCAACATCCGGCGCTGCGAACGCCACGCACCGTCTCATCGGCTTCGATTTCACCACCGCGGCCGACGCCAACCCCAGCCCGCAGAACTGGAACCGCGTCTCCGCCCCCGACGGCACGATCTTCAACGCCATCGACGAGACCGGCGCCACGACGAACGTCAACTTCAACTACGGCGGCGGCGCCACCGGCGGCTTCGTCTACCTCAGCACCGCGACGCTCGCCCCCAACGCCACGCCGCAGTACGACTACAGCCTGTCCGGCATGACGGGCTACGGCTTCCGCACCAACGGCGAGTTTTTCATCAACATCACCGGGCTCAAGGCGAACGATCCATACGAGTTCTGGTTCGTCGCGTACCGCGGCAGCACCAACATCGACAACCTCATCCGCGTGAGCAACGGCGACGTCATCGACGCCTTCAACGTGTCGCAGCAGATCACGTCGACCGCGAACGACGGCCGCTTCATCGTCAACTCCACCATCGCCGACAACACGATGCACTGGAACGACCTCTCGATGATCACCAACGCCAGCAGCACCGGCGAGATCACCTTCAACTGGTCCCCGCAGTCGCAGACGCCCGTCATCGGCGCGATCGCCATCCGCTGGGTGCCCGCGCCCGGCTCCGTCGCGCTTCTGGCGATGGGCGGCCTCGTCGCGATGCGCCGTCGGCGCTGAAG
>RECZ01000101.1 GCA_007693765.1 Phycisphaerales bacterium
CCCCCCCCCCCACCCCCCCCCCCGCCTTGGGGGCCGGCCCGCCCCCCCCCCCCCCCCCCCCCGGAAGTGCCCCCGGAACCGCCGGAAGTCCCCACGGTCACGAATCCACCCGGAGCGCCACGCGAGCATGCGGACGATCATCGACACCATCGGCGGCCTCTACGAGTTGGCGCGGCTCGCGGTCATCAGCCGCTTCAATTTCACGGGCGCGTACTGGCGATGGCGCCTCGAGACGGCGTTCGGGCGCGGCTACCCCGAGTCGCGCTGGGAACTGGTGAAGGCCGTGCTGGAGTACGGGCGCTGGGTGCACCGGATGCGCCGCGGCGGGTGACGGGCGCACGGGGTTTCGTTCACTCAGATGCGCGCCGGCCGTAGACGGGGCCGACGCCGATGGCGAGCAGCACGGCGTCTTCGAGTGCGTGCATGCGGGCGTCGGCGTCGGGGGTGGTGTCGTCGTGGCCCATGCAGTGCAGGGCGCCGTGGAGGATGTAGAGGAGCGCCTCGTGCAGCGGCGCGTGCCCGCGGGCGTGCGCCTGCCGCGCGGCCTCGTCGACGCAGACGAGGACGTCGGCGTCGATGGGCTCATCGCCGGGCGGCGTGCCGGGGTCGTCGCGGTTGTCGAAGGAGAGCACGTCGGTGGTGGTGTCGTCGTTCATGACGCGGGCGTGTTCGCTGCGCATGCGCTCGTCGTCGATGAGGGTGATGCGCACCTCGCCGTGGGCGCCGAGCCGCTGCGCGAGCGCATCGGCGGCGCGGGCGCCGAGGTTCTGGAGGTGTTGCAGGGTGTCGGACGCGTCTGGGGATACAAGGGGTTCGAGGAGGCGCTTCGCGGGGCGGGCCTCGTCGAGGGTGATCTCGAAGCGCAGTCTTTGTGCGGCGGGGGTGGGCATGCTCAGGCGTCGCGGAAGGGCTGGATCTTGAGCGCGGTGCGGTGGTGCTGCGGGGCCTGCGTCTCGCCGATGCGCCCGGTGTGGTAGTCCTTCTGCCACTTGGCGCCGCGTTCGGGGTCGGCGATGAAGGCGTTGCGGCTCTTCGTCCAGCGTGTGTATTCGGCGTGCAGTTCGGGATCGGATGCGAGGTCGCGGGTTTCGGGCTCGCACGATTCGAAGAGTTCGGCGCGCACGGGCTGCAGGAAGCACAGGGGGTCGCCGACGCGGAATTCGACGTCGGCGTGCGGCGTGGTGATCATCCAGTTCATGGTGAAGGTGGAGGGGCTCCAGTCGGTTTCGACGAGGCCTTCGAGCGGCGCGCAGTGGGGCTTGGGCTCGTTGGGGGCGCCGCGGGCGAGCAGCGCGACGCCGGGTTCGGTGCGGAAGAGGTAGGGGATGGAGAGGGTGATGATGCCGCTGCCGAAGTGGGAGCGGACGCTCTCGGCGTAGGAGGCGCTGCGTTCGTCGGCGAACTCGAAGGTGATGGAGGCGCCGGGCGTCGGGTCGCCGTTCCATCGGGCGATGAAGGCCGCGGGCGAGCGGATGATCCACCCGGCGTGGTTGGCCATGGTGAGCGGCAGGCAACGGTTGGCGAAGCCGCCGGGCGTGGCGTTCATCCAGGCGCGCTGCTTGGGGGCGGGCACGATGTCCCAGCCCTCGCAGCGCCCGACGCGGTAGGCGATCAGTCGCATGATTCGTGCGCCTTTCGTGGCTGCGCGCCGGGCGGCGGCAGGTAGGTGCGCTCGGTGTGCGGCTCTGCGGCGAGCGGGTCGACCTCGGGCCGCGGGTCGGGGTGGGTGCTGATGAGCAGTTCGATCATCCGCCACGCGGTTTTACGGGCGACGCGTGGGGCGTTGTCCGTCGCGCCCTTGAGGGCGCGCATGCGCATGGTGCGCGAGGGCGGGCAGTCGCAGCCGATGGGCTCGATCATGAGCGAGGCGAGCATGCGGGCGCCGCCGATGCGCTGGCGGTCCGGGCGCAGCGCGACGAGGTCGATGATGGTGGGCGTGAGCGCGCCGGTGGCGGGGTCGGCCTCGACGACGATGTTCGACGGCTTGTGGTCGCGGTTGAAGCGCCGCGTCGCGGCGATGGCGCGCACCTGCGCGCCGACGTCGAAGGCCAGCGCGCGCCGTTGGGCGAACGTAAAGGCGCAGCGGCCGCGTGCGGCGTCGTCGAGGACGCGCAGCAGGGTCGGGCCGTGGGCGGCGCGCATCACGAGCGTCTCTTCGCCGGGCGTGCGAAGGAGGGCCAGGGGCGCGGCGGTGGCGATGCCGGCAGCGTCCAGCGTTCGCGCCGACCGCCAGTGGCGCAGTGCGTGCGTGTAGCCGATGCAGCGCAGGAAGAGGGCTTTGGGCTTGCGGGTGGGCCACGTCTTGGCGACCACGTCGCCCGCGGCGGCGATGCGGACGGCGGCGCGGTGATCGTGCTTGAGGACGCGGGCCCCCTCGCGCCACGCGGCGGTGGCGGTGGCGCGGGCGATGGCCGCGGCCTCGGGGGAGACGGCGCGGAGGATGCGCACGTTGTCGCGTGGCGCTGGCACGGGTGCAGCGTACCGGGGCGGGAAGATGCGGGGTATTTTGGACTGCCCCACGGGCACGAGCGCGTCGCCGCGGGCAACGTTCGGGGGCGAACTTCCGGGGCAACTTCCGGGGGGGGTTAGTCGGCGTCGCCGTTGACGAGGACGCGGTCGCGTTCCGGGGCGTCGGCCGACCATTCGATCTCGATGGCCACCTCGAAGAGGGAGAGGAGGCTGCTGAGTTGGCGCTCGACGCTGGATCGCGCCTCGGAGCGGTAGCGCTCATCATTCGATTGGTAGAGGCCGGAGGCCTGCTCCTGTGCGCGGCGGATGAGTTCTTTCTGCGTGGGCGCGTTGACCTGGATGATGTCCAGCAGGCCCAGCACGCGTCCGGCCTGGATGTCGTAGGGCTCGACGTCGGTCAGGCGGAGGGCGCCCTCGATGGGCGGGAGCGTGATTCGGAAGCGCCCGGGCGTGATCTCGTGCACGTCGGAGCGGCGCAGGAGGGTGAGGTCGATCGAGTATTGCTTCTCGAAGTGGAAGATCATGGCGACGCGCGCCTGGCTCAGCAGCAGCGGCGGCAGCCATCCCCAGCCCTTGGTGCTGGTGGCGATCTCCTTGGCGCAGACCTCGAGCCCCACCAGCCTGCCCACCGCCTTGATGCGCTCGGCGATGGTGGTGGCGGTGATGGTGGTGTCGGGGGCGTTCTTCCCGAAGATGCGCAGCGCAAGGAGCGTTGCGACCACGCCGCCGGCGATGCCCAAGATGGTGAGGATGAGTGTGGACACGGTGTACGTAATCGTAGACGCACGATTGGGGAACGCGCGGGGTGGGTTTCGGCCCGGAACGATGATGTAGGGTTATCAGGCCTTGGCGGGGGCCGGAGGAGGTGAGCCGGGGTTGGGCTTCCCGCCCGGAGCGGGCGTCGCCGCGGCGGCGTGTTGTGGGGCGTCCTCATCCCCGTACTCGAATGCGCGGATGATGCAGTGCCCGCCCACGGAGACGAGGGTGATGAAGAGCATGCTCGCGATCACTACGCCCACGGTGACGAGGATGGGGTTCAACGAGCCCAGCGCGCTGCGCACACCGGGGATGAACGCGCTGACGAGGATGACCAGCGCGCCCGCGCACAGCACGCCGCCGATGACGAGTGCGCGCAGCGAGCGTCGGGGCTGACGGGCGAGCACGGAGAGGGCGGCGAGTGCGCCCATGGCCATCGCGAGGGCGATGCGCGCCAGGGTGAAGGGGTCGGCGGCGAGGCTGGTGAACCCGGTGCCGCTCGCCGCGCCGCTGGACGCCACGCTCACCAGCGTGGCGCCGGCGACGCAGGCCATGGCGAGGGCGGGCCCCTCGCGGAAGCCGCGGATGCGGGTGCGCCCGATCATGAGCCCCATGGCGCTGGAGATCAGCACGATGACCTCGAACCCCACGACGAACCACTCGGGCGGCCAGGTGGTGAAGCTCTGCCCGGTGCGGAAGAGCGCGCTCACCCCCACGAGGACGCAGAGCAGCGAGAACAGCATCAGCACAGCGCGCGGCGGGGGTGGCGGCATCGATTACTCCATCGGCGCTGGGATAGGCAGAATCCAGCACCAGACCCTCACGAGTCGTATCGAGCGTGAACGGGAGCCATCTTACGCCCCCGGTGGGGCCTGTGTTCGGGCCCCCGGAAGGGACTGAGTCGCGGGGGAGACCGGGTTGGGGGCTCCGGCGTCGGCGGCGTCTTGGGGGTACAAGGGCGGTGTGGAACGCATGGCCGACAGCGCGGGGATGCGGGGCAACGACGCGGAAGCGCGGGCGACGCTCCGTGCGGCGGAGTTCTTCGCTGGGATCGGTCTGGTGCGCCACGCGCTGGAGACGCCGGGCGGCGTCGCGGGCGCCCCGCGCTGGCGGACGGTTTACGCCAACGACTTTGATCCGCTCAAGCAGCGCATCTACACGGCCACGTTCAGCCCCACCCCCGGAGCCCCCGCCCCCGGACACGCCGCCCCCGGACACGCCGCCCCCGGACACGTCGGTCAGACTGACGATGGGGTGTCGGCGCCGGCGATCGACGGGCGTGACATCCGCGCGGTGACGCCGGCCGATGTGGGGCGTGCGGACCTGTGGACGGCGTCCTTCCCCTGCACGGACCTGAGTCTGGCGGGCGGCCGCGCGGGGATCCGTGAGGGGCAGTCGAGCGCAGTGTGGGCGCTGCTGGATCTGCTGGAGGCGATGACCGAGCGCGATCGGCCCTCGCGGCTGATGTTTGAGAACGTGATGGGGTTGCTCTCGAGCGGGGGCGGCGCGGACTTCCGGGCGCTGACGGCGCGGGTGAACGAGTTGGGCTACGGGGTTGATCCGTTGTTCGTGGATGCGGCGTGGTTCACGGCGCAGTCGCGTCCGCGGTTGTATTTGTTGTGCGCGCGCATCGACGCGGTGGAGCGCGCGGATGTGGAGGCGGTGGAGGCGTCGCGCGTGCGCCCGGCGCGGCTGGTCGCGGCGATGCGCGCGAACGCGGATCTGGTGTGGCACGCGCGCGAGACGCCCGAGCCGCCCCGCGCCGGGGTGCGGGTGGAGAGCGTGCTGGAGGACCTGGAGGAGGACGATCCGCGCTGGTGGAGCGCGGCGCGGGCGGCGTACTTCGTGGGGCAGATCCACCCTTCGCACGCGGCGTATGCGCGGCGGATGATCGATGGGCGCGGGGAGTCGCGCGTGTGCGCGTACCGGCGTGTGCGACCGATCGAGGGCGTGAAGAAGAGCGTGATCGAGCTGCGCGCCGACGGTTTGGCGGGGTGTCTGCGGCTGCCCAAGGGGGGGAGCGCGAAGCAGATGTTGCTGTGCGCGGGGGATGGCCGCGCACGGGTGCGGTACCTGACGGCGCGCGAGTGCGCGCGGCTGCAGGGCGCGCCGGAGCCGGCGCCGGGGTTTACGGAGAACGAGTTGTTGGCGGGCTACGGCGACGCGGTGTGCGTGCCGGCGGCGCGGTGGGCGCTGGATCGGTTTGCGGTGGACCGTGCGGGTGTGCGGAGGAGTGCGGTGGGG
>RECZ01000031.1 GCA_007693765.1 Phycisphaerales bacterium
CAGTCTACCACCACCCCCAACCGACGCACCCGCCCCCCCCGACCGCCGACCACCCCGGCGCGCAACACCGCCCCCACGCACGCGCGTGCGCCGCCGCTCCCGATCAACAAAAAGACCTCAGCGTCGCGGCCGGCCCGTCGGGGCGCCGACGCCCGTGGCGGCCCGCGCCTCCGTGAACACCGCGCCCAGGTCCACCGCCTGCTGCAACTCCACCGAATTGCGGTTCACGACGGAGTACACCAGCAGCTTCTCGGCCCGGGTGTCGAGGATGCACAGAACGTCCTCGTTGTCGCCGCTGGAGGCCGTCAGGATCGACAGCCCCGCCACCTGCGACACATCGGCCCAAGCCTCGTTCACCGGCGCCATCCGCCCCGCCTGCACGATGATCATCGCCACGATCAGCATCGCGCACGCCAGCAGCGCGCCCGAGCCGCGCGACCCCGCCTCGTCCGTCTGGTGGTTCGTCGTCACGCCGTTGTCTCCTGTGCGGCTCATCGTCCCTGCCCCCCGACGCGGTCGAAATCGGTCGACAGCGAGCGGAAACCCACCGGGGCCAGGTTCCGCCGGCTGCGGTCCCACCGCACCGCCACCAACTCGAGGTTCGTCGCGTCGACGATGTAGATCGCGCTCTCCACCGAGCCCTGGATGCGGCCCGACACCATCGTGTAATCGCCCCGCACGCGGTCGCGCTGGGCGCTCGCGCCGGGCGCGATGGTCACCAGCGCCAGCACGCACAACAGCACGAGGTTGATCGCCACCAGTCCGGTGTTCCGTTTCCGCGCCATGGGCGTTGCTCCTGTAGACAGACCGCTCAGTCCTGATGCCCGCGCTTGCTGGACATGATCGAGACCACCACCGTGACGGCGCAGATCAGCACGATCACCACATAGAAGACCCACAACTTGGGGCTGTCGACGAACGTCGAGACCGGCGTCTGCGGCGTGGCCGACGCCGCCGAAGCAGCCCCGGCCAGCAACCCGAGAACCAGCCCCCGCGCCCCGCCGCGCCCGAACCTGTGCGTGTGTCGTGTATGCATCACGCCCTGACGAAAGCAGCCCCCCCCCCCCCCCCCCACCCCCAACGGCTCTCCCGACCACCGCTCCGTCCCCCGGAACATTCCCCTCGCCGTTCCCCGCTCGAGCGCCCCGCCGCGCCCACCGAGCCGGAGGGGCTCGCTGAGCCGCTCGAACGCCTCGCGCGAGAGATCAACCGTGCCCCACCGCGCCGACCGCGCCCGCATCGCCCCCGCGTACGCCCGCAGCGACACGCACCGCATCGCGTACCACCGACCCCGGTGCTCGAAGTGCTCCTCGTAGAGCCCGTCCGGCGGCGGGGCGTCGCTGCTGTGCAGAAACACGAACAACCCCTCGTAGCCGCGCCCGAACAACGCCTCCCACCGACGCATCGACGCCACGTCGGCGCGCGTCACCCAGCTCTCCAGCCGCCCCGCGCCGCCCCGCGATCGACGCGGCGCCCTGCGCCCCTTCACGTCCACCAGCACGTTGCGCCCCTCGCCGTACACCACGAAATCGAACGACTTGAGCGTCCCCCCCGGCCCCGGAAGTTCCCCTGTGGCCTCCCCCGCGCCGTCCCAACGCGGCGCCAGCGATCGCCGCGCCTCGTCCACCGTGATGTACGTCGCCCCACGCGACCGCAGCAGGTGCTCGAACGCCCGCTCGTAATGGCCCCCTGGCCGCTCCATCCCCGCAGCATACCCCAACCACGCATGCCC
The DNA here is from genome assembly GCA_007693765.1 of Phycisphaerales bacterium. Classification (GTDB taxonomy): domain Bacteria; phylum Planctomycetota; class Phycisphaerae; order Phycisphaerales; family UBA1924; genus RECZ01. Next base: position 1,733 of record RECZ01000031.1, read on the forward strand.
AAGCCACCCCCGGGAACGCCCCGGCGCGTGCCCACGCGTCCGTCACGCGTCTGTTCTGCGTGCGCGCTGAGACGCCGCGCATCCGGCGCCGAACACCGCGCACCTCAATCGATCCACACGTCCCCCGTCGACGCCCGCACCCGCACGATCATCACGTCCTCGCCCACGCCCAGCGTGATCGTCGCGTCCGCGCCGGGCACGCGCCGACCGAAGGCGTCAAACATCACCGACCCACCGTTTTCCGGCGCGCCCGAGAGCGCGACCACCACGCCCGACATCAGGTACGCGTCGCCCTCGCCGAACGTCACGCTGTACGCCCCGCCGTCGTGCCGCGCGATCGGCTCCTCCGGCGCGGACGCCCGCGCCACCCAGTACCCGGAGCCGTCCGGCGCGAAGCGCACCATCGTCGGGTCGTCCGGCTCGCCGATCGAGAGCGACCGCGCGTACTCCAGGTCCGACACGAGATTCATCGTCGCGGCGACCAGGCGCGTGCGCATCCCCATGCCCAGCGACGGCATCACCGCCAGCAGGATGATCAGCATCGCCGCGATGGTGATCAGCAACTCCAGCAACGTGAACGCCCGGCGCACGCGCATCGCGCTGTGCGCCGGGCCCACGGAACGCTCCATCGTCGCTGAACGATTCAACCCGCGATCACTCCTTGAACTCGCCGATCACGTCGCCGTCGGCCAGCGGTTCGAACAGGTCGATGCCCGTATCGCCGCCCTGCTGCACCGCCACGACCGTCGACTCGTGCGACTCGAGCGCGAACACCGAGACCGGCCAGTGCGTCGCCACCACGCGATCGGGGTCGCGCGGCGTCAGGCCAAGGTCGGCCCACTTCGCATCGATCACCTCCGCGTCCTCCAGACCCAGCGACTCCACCAGCGCGGCCGTCAGGGCGCCGAGCCCGAGGGACCCGCCCACCGAATCCAGCGCCTCCACCAGCGACTCGATCACCCCGCCGTCGGGTTTGTAGAGCGGCCCGTCGAACGACGACCACCCCAGGCCGCTGTCCATGCTCAGGTCGTAGAGCAGCGACGAGCCGGACCGCACACGCACCGCGTTCACCGTCGCCCGACCCAGCAGCGTCGAGTCGGTCTGGATGAACAACGAGGACTGCGGCGCGTGGATCGTGGCCAGCGCCACGGCGTTGTTCGAGAGCATCACGCTCCCGGCGTCGCCCGTCGTGTAGACCCGCAGCCGGCCCGGCGAGGCGTACGACGTCACGCTCGTCGCCGACCGCGACGAGTTCCGCGCCACCGCCCGCGGCACGCCGATCGCGGCGTCGTCGACCACCACCGAGTCGGCGACGTACACGCTCAGCGTGGCGTTCTCGTCGGCGAACTCGATCGAGCCCCAGTTCTCCACGATCAGGCTGTCGCGCACCACGACGCGCACGTCGCCGTGGATCCGCAGCACGCCGCCGTTCCGAATGGCCAATTCGCCGACGTTGAAATTCGAACCGAACGAGGCGCCCATCGTCACCAGCGCGTTGCCGTGCACGCTCACGTTCTGGTAGCGCCCGCCGATCAGGTTCACGTGCGTCGAGGACCCCGTATGCGTGACGTCGGTCAACGAGACCGCCAGCAGCGAGAGCAGCGACCCCGGCGCGCTCGCCCGCGGCGCCGGCACGTCGTAGGGGATCAGCCCCCCGCCCACGAACCGATCGTCCTCCACCCGGTCGCGCAGACCAAGGTCGGCGTCCGCCGGCACGAAGAACGCGGTGTTGGCGGTCTGCGCATGGGAATGGATGTTGAGGCCGCCGGCGCTCTTGAACCCCACGCCCAGCTTCACCGGGCGCCCCGACTTCGACGCCGGCCCGGCCTTCCACGACCCGATCGTCGAGCCCGAGTCGAGGCGCATACCGGTCCGCGCATACAGCGCGAACTCCAGCAGCTCCGGGTCCAGCCCGTCGGCGATCGACGCGCTCGGGCGCAGCCGCACCACGCGCTCCTCCACCGACGACACCCCGCCGATCGTCGCCGTCGTCTTCACCACCACGTCGCGGTCGTCCTGACCGGCGGGCGCGCCCTCGAAGTTGGTCACGCGGATCGAGACGCTCACCCCGGGGCCGAACGTCGACTCGATCAGCGCCGCCGGGTCCACGTCGGAGCCCCACACGGCGCCCGTCTCGAGGACGGCGATCGCCATCGCCGCGCCGGACGCCGCCGCCCACTGCGCATCGGCGGCGTGCTTCACGTTCGTCGCGATGCCGCTCGTGTTGTCGCGGCTGCTGACGTACGAGACGGTCAGCACCGTCGCCGCCGACAGCGCCACCATCACCAGCAGCATCGCCACGCCGCGCCGACGCGCCGACGCCGCGCGCCGTGCCGCACGGATCAAGATTGTGTTGCGAAGATTCATGCGATCTCTCCCTCCTTCATCCGTCACTGGGCCGGGGGCTTGTGCCCCGCGAACCCGAACGCGAACAGCGCCGGAACCGAGCGTTCTTCGTCGACGCCCAGCGTCATCGCCAGCCGGACGCGGTGCGCGTCCTGCGCGGGCGCGGCGCTGAGCGTCCACTGCGCCGTCCACACGTTGTCCAGCAGCGTCGTGGTCTTCGTGAAGCCCAGCGACCGCTGCGTCTGCATCACCGAGACAAAGTCCGTCGTCTTCGCCAGCGGGACGTCAGCCTGCTCCTTCATCATCTCCGACCAGTGGTCGGGGAAGGCCACCCGCTCCACCGAGAGCGAGCCCGACACCGGGTCGTGCCAGACCACGCGGAACTCCGTCAGGTTCACCGCCCCGGGGGCGTTCTTATCGTGCAGCCACACCGCCAGCGCGTGCCGCTCCGGCGCGTGCTGCAGCGCGCACAGCGCATGCCCCATGTACACGCCCAGACGCGTCTGCCCGGCGTGCGCCCGCAGCATCACCGACCGCCCGTCGCGATCCGTCTGCGCCACCGAGCCCACCATCGCCATCATCGAGGCGATCGCGAGGCCCATCATCGCCGTGACGATCAGCGCCAGCGTCAGCTCGATCAGCGTCATGCCGCGGGCCCCGCGCCGCGCGTTCGTGCGGGCCGCGCTCACGACACCGGCTCCGGGATGAACCGCTCGAGGCTCAGCAGGTCGCGCTCCTCGTCGAACGCCGTCGCCGTCAGCCGCAGGCCGCGGATCGACACGCCCAACTCCTCGTACGTCACGATCTCCTCGACCACCGACAGCCGGCGCCCGACCATCCAATACGTCGAGGGGTACGCCCCGCCGTCGAGCGTCTGCATCAGGCCCACGCCCTGCGTGAGCCCATCGAGCGCCTCCAACTCCTTGTAGGGCACGCTCGACGCCTCGCTCAGCAGGTCGCTGGCGCTCATCGAGCCCAGCACCATCTTCTGGCCCTCGATGCTCGTCCGCTGCCCCGCCGCCACGGCGCTCGTGAGCGCCAGCACCGTCATCCCCAGCACCACGCTGGCGATCAACGCCTCCAGCAGCGAGAAGCCGCGCACGCGGCCCGATATCGTCCATCCCGTTCGTCCGCGCATCTGGACCTCCTCCCGGCGCACGCCGGGACGCTCCGTCTCAAGACTCCGATTCACTTCGGACCGGCACAAGCACCGCCCCACGATCAGGGCCGCTTCCCCGCCCCAACACCCCCGCGCACCCGGCGCCGGCCCCCCATCCGGCGCAGACCACAGCCCCGAACGTCCGATTCCCCCCGCCACGACCACGCGCCCATCCCCCCCAGCCCGC
>RECZ01000065.1 GCA_007693765.1 Phycisphaerales bacterium
ATGACCTATCCGAGTAACGCCGCCGCGCTGCTGCAGCGGGCGGCCGCGCGGGGTGCGGTGATCTTGAACTCCTGATCGGGCCCGGCCTCGACCTCGACCACCTTGCCGCCCGCGAGCGCGATCTGCGGGGCGTAACTCACCCACGCGGGCACGGGCAGCACCGCCTCCTGGGGCGCCTCGCCCTCGCGGGGGGCGTCGAAGAGACAGTGGAAGAGCACGAAGAGCGAGTGCTTGCCGCCGGCGGAGATGACGACGTGCTCCGGCTTCACGCCGGGGATGCCATTCTCGCGCGCGAGTTTTTCGGCGACGACCTTCCGTGTCTCCATGTCGCCGGCGGTGGGCATGTACTTCGTCTGCCCCGCCAGCAGCGCCTCGATCGCGGCGTCCTTGATCTTGCGCGGCGTATCGAAGTCCGGCTCGCCCGCCGAGAAGGACAACACGTCCACGCCCTGCGCGATGAGCGTCTTGGCGCGGTTCATCATCGCGACTGTGGAGGAAGGGGCCAACGATCGCACGCGGTGGGAGACGTCCATGGGGGGAAGCGTATCAGGGGGGAGGGGGGTGGTGTGGTGATAACTCTGGGTGCCACTGCTGACCCGCAGGGCAGCAGTGGTTGAGCGCTGGAGGCACAAGTTGCTTTCAACACGCCTGCCGCTGCGCGGTCAGGCGTGGCGCCCGGCGGTGTGAAGGATTATGGAAGGGGAAGCACACCACAGCCTCCGGCTGTGGTGTGGCGCCCTGAGTCTTCTATGACGGCCAGACGAGAAGACCAATCTCCCATTGGCGCATCACTCCGGCAACGGACCCAGTTCGACGGACGCCACGCCCAGCAGGGCGGGGAGGCCGCGCAGGGCGTCGAGCACCTCTCGCGGCGCTGGGGCGTCCAGGCGGATGAGCATGAGCGCCGAGGGCGCCTCTCCCTCCCCGGGTTTGCGCCGGCAGATCGTCATGTCCGCGATGTTTACGCCGGCCCCGCCGAAGACGGCGCCGACACGGCCGATCACGCCCGGCTCGTCGCGGTTGCGCAGGGCGACGACGTGGCCGGTGGGCACGAGGTCCACCGCGCAGCCGTCGATCGAGCGCAGGCGGGGCAGGCCGTCCTGCAGGACGACGCCCTCGGCCCTCTGCACGCCGCGGCCGGTTTCGATTTCGATCGCGAGGCGGGCGGGGGCGCCGTCGTCGCTCGTCTCGTGCGTGTTGTGGAACTCGAGGCCGCGCCGACGGGCGACAACGGAGGCGTTGACAAGGTTGACTGGGTCATCCATCGCGGCGCTGAGGGTCTCGGCGAGGGCGATGCGCCCGAGGGTGTCGGTGGCCCCCGTGAGTTCTTCGCCGACGGCGTGGATGCTGAGCGTGGCCGGCGGGGCGTCGCACAGGGCCACGGCGAGGCGGGCCATGCGTGTCGCGAGGTCGATGTAGGCCCTCTGACGGGGGGAGAGATCGAAGCGCACGCCCCCAGCGTTGACGGCGCCCCGCACGCCCTCGCCGCGCAGGTACTCGACGATGGCGCGGCAGGCGTCCACCGACACGGCCTCCTGCGCCTCGCTGGTGGATGCGCCGAGGTGGGGCGTGCAGATGATCTTCGGATGCGTGCGCAGGGGGGAGTCGGCCGGGGGCGGCTCGGTCGTGAAGACGTCCAGCGCTGCGCCGGCGCAGCGGCCCTCGTCGAGGGCGGTGGGGAGGTGCTCCTCATCGACCACGCCGCCCCGGGCCGCGTTGATGATGAGCAGGTGCGGGCGCGTGTGGGCGAAGGCCTCGCGCCCGAGCATGTTGCGCGTGTGGTCGTTGAGGGGGACGTGGAAGGACACGGCGTCGATGCGCGAAAGGAAGTCGTGCCAGTCGGTCGCCATCGGCACGCGCCCGTCCAGCACGTGGTCGCTCTTGATGTACGGGTCGTAGCCCAGCACATCCATCCCGAACGCCAGCGCCCGCTCCGCGACCGTCTGCCCGATGCGTCCGAGCCCGACCACGCCCAGCGTGCGCCCGTGCAACTGCACGCCGACGTGCTTGTTGCGGTCCCACCCGCCCGAGCGCATCGCGGCGTCCCCCTGCGGGATGTTGCGCGCCATGGCCATGAGCAGCGCGAAGGCGTGCTCGGCGGTGGTGATGGTCGAGGCGCTGGCGGAGTTCATGACCATCACGCCGAACTCGGTGGCGGCGTCGAGGTCGATGTTGTCCACGCCCACGCCGGCGCGGGCGATGGCCTTCAGACGGGCCCCGGGCTGCGCGAACGCGGCACGGAGGGCGTCCCCCGTCACACGGACGCCGGAACGCACGACCAGCCCCTCGGCGGAGCGAAGCGCCTGCGGCAGTTCGTCCGGCGTGAGGCCGAGGCGGACCTCGACGTCGACGCCCTCCTGCGATTCGAGGTAGGCGAGGCCCTCGGGTGCGAGCTTGTCGGCGATGAGGATGCGCATGGTGTTTCTTGCGTGCTGGAGGTTGGGGTTCTGTGCGAGGCGGGATGCGCACCCTAGCAGAGTGCGGGGAGTGCTCAGTATGTGCCGACGCCGGATGCGCTGCGTCGAACCCGCTCGGCAGCGACGAGCAGGATCGTGACGTCCGCCGGCGTCACGCCCTCGAGGCGCGAGGCCTGGCCAAAGGTCTCAGGATTAAACCTCGCGAGCACGGCGCGGCACTCGGCGCGGAGGCCGGGCACGGCGTTGATGTTCAGCGCATCGGGGATGCGGCGGCGTTCCATGTCGGCCTGCCGACGAACCTCGGCGCGCTGCAGCGCGAGGTAGCCCTCGTACTGGCGATCGATGACAACGGTCTCCGCGGCGCCGCGGTCGAAGCGGTCGCCCAGCAGGCCGAGGAGTTCGTCGACGCCGTAGCCGGGGCGCTTGATGCGCTGCGCGAGCGGCTCGCCCCCGATGCGGGCGCTGTCGATGCGGGCGTTGAGCGCCTCGATATCCGCGCGTCGGCGCTCGTACCGGGACCAGCGGTCGCCGCCGACGAGGCCGAACTGGCGGGCGAGCGGTGTGAGGCGGTCGGCGCTGTTGTCGGCGCGCAGCGACAAGCGGTGCTCGGCGCGGCTGGTGAACATGCGGTAGGGCTCGACGGGGGTGCGGGTGACGAGGTCGTCCATCATCACGCCGATGTACGCGGCGTCGCGCCCGAGCGTGACGGGCTCGAGCCCGGCGCTCCACCGGGCCGCGTTGAGCCCCGCGAGCAGCCCCTGCCCCGCGGCTTCCTCGTAGCCGCTGGTGCCGTTGATCTGCCCGGCGAGGAAGAGGCCGTCCACCAGTTTGGTCATCGCCCCGGCGTGGATCTGGTGCGGGCGCACCATGTCGTACTCGACGGCGTAGCCGAACCGAAGGATGCGCGCCCGCTCGCAGCCGGGCATGCGGCGCACGATCTCCTCCTGCACGTCGGCGGGGAGGGACGTGCTGACGCCGTTGCAGTACACGCTGTCGTCCTCGTGGCTCTCGGGTTCGAGGAAGACGTGGTGGCTCGACCGGTCGGCGAAACGCACGACCTTGTCCTCGATCGAGGGGCAGTAGCGGGGTCCGGCGGATTCGATCTGCCCCGAGTACATCGGCGCCCGGTGGAGGTTGGCGCGGATGACGTCGTGCACAGCCTGATTCGTGGCGGTGATGCGGCACTCCACCTGCTCGAGCCTCGGGAACTCCGCGAGAGGCGTCATGTCGCTGAAGGGAACGGGGCGGTCGTCGCCGGTCTGTGCTTCGAGGGCATCCCAGTCGATGGAATCTCGCGCGAGGCGTGGCGGCGTGCCCGTCTTGAGGCGGCCGAGTTCGAAGCCGAGCGCGCGGAGGGCGTCGCTGATGGTGTCGGCGGGGGCCTCGCCTGTGCGCCCGCCGGGGGTGCGGGCGTCGCCGGTGTGCATGAGGCCGCGCATGAACGTGCCCGTGGTCAGGACCACGGCCCCGGCGCGGAGCGTCAGCAGCGCATCCGCGGCGCGAACAGACACGCCCGTCGCCCGCCCGTGCTCGACGATGATGCGCTCGACGGCTCCGGCGACGACGGTGATCTCCGGGCGCGAGGCGATGAGGCGCCGCACCTCGCGGGCGTAGGCGTGTTTGTCGCACTGGGCGCGGGGCCCGCGCACCGCGGCTCCGCGGGATTGATTCAGCACCTTGAACATGATGCCCGTGGCGTCGGCCGCGAGCCCCATGAGGCCGCCCATGGCGTCCACCTCGCGCACCATCTGGCCCTTGGCGAGGCCGCCGATGGCGGGGTTGCAGGACATCACCCCGATCTTGGCGGGTTCGAGCGTCACCAAGGCGGCGTTCGCGCCGAGGTTCGCGCACGCCCACGCGGCCTCGACGCCGGCGTGGCCGCCGCCGACAACGATGACATCGAATGTCCGCACCTCTTCATGCATGGGGCTACAGCGTAGAGGTCCATTGACCCGGTGGCGAGAGGCGTGGGGGTGTTGTTTGTGCAGGCTAGGGGGCGACCCCGCCGACAGTATCCGGACGGGACGCGGAGCGTCCCACCCGGCGCAGGTCGTACGATCCACGCCGATATCCCCCCGCCCGGCGGAGCCGGCCGTCCCAGACACGCCATCGTGTCGATGGACGCCGAGACACCCCGCGGCGTGAAGGACCACGCCGCGCCGAGGCCAGGCACGGACGTGGACACCACACCCCGCTCTCAACACTTCGTCCGCGCTGTATGCGCCGCCCATCTACTTGTCGCTGTCGCTGCGCTCTGCGGGTGCTCCACCCCCGATCGCGACCGCCACTTCGCGTTGCGAGCGGAGGCGGTGGCGCCGCAACTCGGCTCGGGAGTCGCGTTGACCGAGCGTCTGCCTGTCGAGGGCCTCCTCGTCGAGGCCACAAGCGTGCGGGCCTCCTCCGAGCGGCTCAACGACATCGAGTGATGCTCCGGCCTCCACCGGACTGACGACCGTCCGGCGTGCGTTCCGGGGGGTGTTCCGGGGGCCTTCCGGGGGCGCGAACCCGGCGATTCGCCCGGGGCGGTATGCTCGCCTCCGCAACGAATGCGGATCGAAAGGACGGACGAGCATGAGCGCGCGTGAACTCGAGCCGGGGGTGCATCGCGATTTCGCCAAGGACATGAACTACGCCGATTACCTGTGCCTCGGCCAGGTGCTCTCGGCGCAGAAGCCTGTCTCCGACCATCACGATGAGATGCTGTTCATCATCCAGCACCAGACTTCGGAGCTCTGGATGAAGCTGGTGATCCACGAGTTGGCCTGCGCGATCGAGTGCGTGCGGCGTGACGAGCTCGAAACGGTGTTCAAGGTCCTGGCGCGGGTGAAGCACATCCAGCAGCAGCTCTTCTCGCAATGGGCGGTGCTCGAGACGCTCACGCCCTCGGAGTACGTGCAGTTCCGCGACAAGCTGGGCCGGGCCAGCGGGTTCCAGTCGGTGCAGTACCGGCAGATCGAGTTCCTGCTGGGCAACAAGGACGCCGCGTCGATCGAGGTGCACCGGTCCCGCCCGGACGACTTCGCCGCGCTCGACGCCGTGCTGCGGGCGCCGAGCCTGTACGACGAGTTCCTCCGGCACATGTCGCGCCGCGGCCTGCCCATCCCGCCCGAGCGCATGGAGCGCGACTGGTCGCTGCCCTACGAGACGCACGAGGGCGTGATCGCGGCGCTGAAGCGGGTGTACGAGTCGCCGGACGAGTGGTGGGACGTCTACGAGATGGCCGAGAAGCTGGTCGATGTCGAGCAGCAGTTCCAGCTCTGGCGGTTCCGGCACATGAAGACGGTGCACCGGATCATCGGGCTCAAGAAGGGCACAGGCGGTTCATCCGGCGTGGGCTTCCTCCGGCGGGCGCTCGACCACGTCTTCTTCCCCGAGCTGTGGGATGTGCGCACCGAGATCGAAAACCGCGCGTGAGGCGGCGCCTTATTCGGGGCTCGCCAGCGGCAGCGTGATCGCGAAGTCCGTGCCGCGCCCCGGCTCGGAGTGGACGTCGATCCGCCCGCCGTGCTCCTCGACGATGCGGCGCGCGATGGGCAGGCCGAGGCCGCTGCCGCCGGACTTTGTCGTGAAGTACGGGGTGAAGACCTTGTCCGCCTTGTCCGCGGGGATGCCGGGCCCGGTGTCGATGACATGCACGCGGCAGACGCGATCGGGCTCGTCCCGGCCCGGCTCGACGCGCAGCATCAGTTCGCGTGGGGCGACCGGGGGGGCGCCCGTCTTGGCATCCGTCATCGCCTGCATCGCGTTGAGCATGAGGTTGAGCAGCGCCTGCTTGAGGTGCGGCGCATCGACGCTGGCGATGAGGGGCTCGGCCGCGAGGTCCACGCGGACGCGGACGCCGGCCTGCTCGGCCTGTGGGGCGAAGAAGTCGGCGATCTCCTCCACGACGCCGCGCACGTCGGCCTCGCGGCGTTCGAGCCGCAGAGCGCCGGCGAAGCGCAGGAAGTCGGCGAGGATGTCCCGCAGGCGGTCGACCTCGCGGCGGAGCGCGCCGATGCGCCGGGCGAGCCTGGTGCGGTCGTCGTCGTCCACCGGCAGTTCGGCGATCGCCTCGCCCAGCAGTTGCGCGTTGAGACCGATGCTCGAGAGGGGGTTCTTGATCTCGTGGGCGAGCCCCCCGGTCATGGCCCCGATCTCGGCGAGACGCTGGGCGTCGCGGGCGCGGCGTTCCGCGGCCCTCGCGCGGCGGGCGAGACGGGTCGCGAGAAGCCACGTCAGCGGGGCGCCGAGCAGTAGCCCCACGCAGATACCGATCGCCAGTGTGGTCCACGCCATGAAGTGCAGACGATACCCGCAGAGCGCCCCCGCCGGTGCAGGATGGTGTGCCCGGCGGTCGGGCCCGGCTCAGCGTCGAGGGGAGCGGGCGTAGCCGCGTTTCTCTCGCACCGTGATCTCGGAGTCGGGCAGGCGCACGATGCGTGTCGCCTGCCAGCCCTTCTCGCCGTGCTCGGCGTCGTACGTCACGCGCGAACCGTCCTTGAGCACACGGAACCCGTCGCCCTCGATCTTGGAGAAGTGGGCGAAGACATCCTGCCCGTCGGGGCCGATGATGAATCCGTACCCCTTGCGGGGGTCGAACCACTTCACTTCGCCCTCGACGTCCTGCAGGCGGCGTTCGGGGTTGTCGTTCATGCGACACCTCCCCACTCGCGATCTCTAGGACGCCAAGCCGTCACGGCGGCGTTGATCGCGATGCATCCCCGACACGTGCGTGGACGCCGCGTTTGTCGCGACGCCTGCCGGGAGACCCCGGGCAAGGAACGCCCGTCGCGACGCACGCGGCACGACGGAACCGAACGCGAGCATGGCGTACGAATGCGCCATGTTCTTGCGCCCAGCCTAGCAACGCCCGCGTCGTTGTTCAATGGTCAAGTGCCCGGAGTCAATAGAACAACGCCCGGCGGGTCGGCAGATGTTGCGCGACCGCGCCAGGCGGTTCAAAACGAAGGGTTCAGCAGTCCCCGACGGGCCATGAGGCCCGCAGGGGGGCGATCCGTCGCGACCGAGCGGACGCGGCGGGGAGATGTTCGTTACGCGTTCGCCTCTTCGGTGGTCTCAGACTCGTCGCGGAGGACGGCCTTGCGGCTGAGCTTGATGCGGCCCTGGTCGTCGACGTTGATGACCTTGACCTTGATCACGTCGCCGATCTTCACCACGTCGTGCACGTTCTTGACGTAGCCGTCGGCCAGCTCGGAGATGTGGCACATGCCGTCGGTGCCGGGGGCGAGCTCGATGAAGGCGCCGAAGTCCTTCGTCGAGACGACCTTGCCCTCGAAGACGGTGCCGACCTTGATCTCGGCGCACATGGCCTCGATCTCGGCCTGCGCGCCGCGCATGCCGTCGGCGTCGTTGCCGGAGAGAACGACCTTGCCGTCGTCGTCGACGTCGATCTGCACCTCGTACTTGTCCTGCAGGCCGCGGATCATCTTGCCGCCGGGGCCGATGAGCTTTCCGATCTTCTCCGGGTCGATCATGATGGTGACCATGCGCGGGGCGTACTTGCTGACGTCCTCGCGAGGCGCGGGGATCACGGCCTCCATCTGCTCGATGATGTCGAGGCGACCCTTGCGTGCCTGCTCGAAGGTGCGCGTGATCTGGTCCATATTCAGGCCGCGGGCCTTGAGGTCGAGCTGCACGCCGGTGATGCCCTCGCGCGAGCCGGAGACCTTGAAGTCCATGTCGCCGAAGAAGTCCTCTTCACCGATGATGTCGGTGACGAAGACTTCCTTGCTGTCGTCGTCGTTGCTGAAGCGCCCGATGGAGATGCCGGCGACGGTGTTGCGGATGGGGACGCCGGCGTCCATCATCGCCAGGCAGCCGCCGCAGACGGACGCCATCGAGGACGACCCGTTGGACTCGGTGATGTCCGAGACGATGCGCACGGTGTAGCCGAACTGTTCGGGGTCTGGCAGCACGCCCACGAGCGAGCGCTCCGCGAGGGCGCCGTGGCCGATCTCACGACGGCCGGGACCCATGATGCGGCGGGCCTCGCCGGTGCAGAAGGGGGGGAAGTTGTAGTGCAGATAGAACTTTTTGGCGTACTCGGGCATCAGGCCGTCGACGATCTGCTCGTCCTTGCCGGTGCCGAGTGTGCAGGAGACGAGCGATTGCGTCTCGCCGCGCTGGAAGAAGGCCGAGCCGTGCGTGCGGGGGAAGATGCCGACGCTCATCTCGAGCGGGCGGATCTCCTCGTACTTGCGGCCGTCGGCGCGGATGCCCTTCTCGACGATGAGGCGACGCGTGACCTTCTTCTCGAGCGTGCGGAGGGCCTCCTTGGCCATGGCGCGGCGCTTGGTGGATTCCTTCCACTCGGCGACGTTGCCGTCGGTCTTCTCGGGGAAGTGCTCGTCGAGGATCTGCTTCTTGAGCTCGTCGACGCGGGTGTTGCGCTCGTCCTTGCCCTTGATCTGGCGCGCCTCGGTCATGGCCTTCTCGGCCTTGTCCTTGACGAGCTTGACGACGTCGTCGCTGGGGAGCAGCAGCGAGGAGGCCATGCGCTTGGGGACGCCGGCCTTCGAGACGAGTTCGTCGATCATGCCGATGATCTCGAGGATGTGCTTGTAGCCGAACTCGATTGCCTCGAGCATCTCGGCCTCGGGGATCTCGGCGGCGCCGACCTCGATCATGTTCATGCCGTCCTTGTGGCCGGAGAGCACGAGGTCGAGGTCGCTGTAGTCGAGTTGCGTCGTGGTCGGGAAGAGCACGAAACGGGGGCCGTCGTCGGTGTGGATGCGGCCGACGCGGACGGTGGCGATCGGGCCGTCGAAGGGCGCATCCGAGATCGCCAGAGCCGCCGAGGCGCCGATGCCGGAGATCACGTCGGTGTCGTTCTGGCCGTCGTGGCTCATGACCCAGCACTGGATCTGGATCTCGTCGACGAACCCGTCCGGGAACAGCGGGCGGATCGGGCGGTCGATCATCCGCATCGTCAGGATTTCCTTCTCGTTCGGCGCGCCCTCACGCTTGCGGAAGCCGCCGGGGAACTTGCCCGCGGCGGAGGTCTTCTCGCGGTAGTCGACGGCGAGGGGGAAGAAGTCGAGGCCCTCACGCGGGTCGGCGCGGACGACGGTCGCGAGCACGGAGCTCTCGCCGTACGTGACCATGACCGCGCTGCTGGCGAGCTTGGCGATCTTGCCCGTCTCGAACGTGAGCGTGCGCCCGCCGATCTCGCGGGAAATCTTGATCTCTTTGGACATGTGTACTGCCTTCTGCGTGTGCGCGGCGCCGTGTGTCCCGTGGACGAACGGACGGGGGCGTCGCGGCCGTGTTGCGCGGCGGGCCTCAACTATGAGGGGCAGAAGGCATGGTCCAGCAAGCGCGATCGTCGCGGCGTCTGGCTCGTGCCCACTGCCGCTCGGTCAAGCGCCAAGCCGCAGGGTGGAGGGTCGTCCTGCGTGCCGCTCGCTTACTTGCGCAAGCCGAGCCGCTGGATAAGTGACAGGTACCGCTCGCGCTCGGTGCGCGCGAGGTATCGGAGCAGCCGGTTGCGCTTGCTGACCATCATCAGCAGGCCTCGACGGCTGGCGAAGTCGTGCTTGTGGAGCTTCAGGTGCTCGGTGAGCTCCTTGATGCGCGCCGTCAGGATCGCGACCTGGACCTCGGGCGATCCCGTGTCGTTGTCGTGAACGCGGTTCTCTTGGACAACAGATGCTCGACGCTCGGCGGTGATGGACACAGAGAATTTCTCGCTGCACGGCGCGACGTGGGCGTGAGCCCCGCTCGCCTGAGGTGACCGGATTGAAAGACAACGACACCGCAAAGCCCGGCGCGGGCAGGGCGGAATCGCCTCAGGATAGCCGGAACTCCCCCGTCAATCAACCAAACGCCCCCGCCGCACCCGCCACCCCCAGGGCGCCGTAGCCACGCCCCAGCCTCGGATGCCCCTTACGGCCAGCGGGGAGCCCGGGCAGGCTCACATGAGGGCTAGGGAGTCGCGGACGCCCAGCGTGGCGTAGATCTCCCGCGTCGCCTTCGAGCGATTGAGGGTGTAGAGGTGGATGCCGCGGACGTTGTGGTCCAGAAGCTCCATGCACTGCTGAGTGGCCCAGTGGACGCCGACCCGGCGGGCCCCGGCGTCGTCGGCGCAGCGGTCGAGGGCCCTGAGCAGCGGGGCGGGGAAGCGGGAGCAGAGCGCCAGCTCGGCCATCCGCTTCATGCCGCCGATGGAGGTGATGGGCATGACCCCGGCGATGATGGGGACGGTGATGCCCGCGATCTCGCAGCGCTCGCGGAAGTCGTAAAAGTCGCGATTGTCGAAGAAGAGCTGGGTGATGATGAAGTCGGCGCCCTCGTCCACCTTGGCCTTGAGGTGGTCCATCTCGTGCAGTCGGTTGGGGGTGGCGGGGTGGCCCTCGGGGAAACCGGCCACGCCTACGCCGAAGCCCCGCGGGTCGGGGATCAGGCCTCCGGCGTGGCGGTCCTTGAACTGGCGGATGAAGCGGACGAGGTCGGAGGCGTACCGGAACGCGTCGCGGGAGCGGTCGTGGTCGGGCATGCCGCGAGGGGTGTCGCCGCCCAGCGCGAGGATGTTCGAGACGCCCGCTCGCGCGTAATTCTCAAGAAGGTCGTAGATCTCCGCCTCGGTGTGACAGACGCACGTCAGGTGCGGCATGGGGTCGAGAGCGGTCTCCTTCTTGATGCGCAGGACGAGATCGTGCGTCACCTGACGCGTGCCGCCGCCCGCCCCGTAGGTCACGGAGACGAAGGAGGGCCGGAGCGCCTCGAGCTCGGCGATGGCGTTGAACAGCGACTCCGCGGCCCCGTCGTCCTTGGGGGGGAAGAACTCGAAGGAGACCGTCGTCGAACGCTGCTTGAAGATGTCTTGGATGTGCATGGGCTGTCGTCTGTGGTTATCCGCCGCGGATGCGATTGGTCGCGCTGCGGACGATGTAATCGGCGGTGATGTAGTCCCTGGGGCCGGCGACCCACGCGAGGCCGACGAGGCCGATGGCGATCGCGAGCGTGTTGGCGGGCAGGGCGCTCATGGGGTTCTGGATCTGATGCGCCGCGGCGCCCACGACGATCACCAGCATGAGCAGCCACGAGGAAAAACGCACGAGGAAGCCCAGCAGCACGAGGCCGCCGCACACCAGCGAGATCCACGCGTCGGCGTACCCTGCGGCCCACGCCATCCACGTCGGTAGGCCCGATCCGGCCAGCGGGTCCGCGTAGTGCGTCTTGGCCGCCCGCTCGCCGAGGCCGCCCATGGTCAGCACCATGTGCCAGCCGCGGATGAAGAACCACCCGCCGACGAGCAGGCGCAGGAAGAAACCGACCTGAGCATGGGCGAGCGTGGAGTTGGCGGACTCTGGCATCTTCGGGCGTCTCCTGAAAAAGGGCCGATCGACGCGTGTGCGCCGACCGGCCCTTGGATCGTCCGTACGGGGCGGCGCGGATTAATAGCGGTAGTGGTTGGGCTTGTAGGGGCCCTGCACCGGCACGCCGATGTAGTCGGCCTGCTCCTTGGAGAGCGTGGTGAGGCGGACGCCCATCTTCTCCAGGTGGAGGCGGGCGACCTTCTCGTCGAGGTGCTTAGGCAGGGTGTAGACCTGCTTCTCGTAGGCGCTCTGGTTCGTCCACAGCTCGACCTGCGCGATCACCTGGTTGGTGAAGGAGTTGGACATCACGAACGAGGGGTGCCCGGTGGCGCAGCCGAGGTTGAGCAGGCGACCCTCGGCGAGCACGATGACGCTGTGCTCCTTGACGCCCTTGGCGGGGTCGGCCTTGAATTTGAATTCGTCGACCTGTGGCTTGATGTTGATGCGCTCGGCCTTGCCCTGCTTGATCAGGCGGTAGAGGCCGGCCATGTCGATCTCGTTGTCGAAGTGCCCGATGTTGCCGACGATGGCGTTGTGCTTCATCTTGGACATGTGCTCGGCGGTGATGAGGTCCTTGTTGCCGGTGGCGGTGATGAAGATGTCGGCGCGCTCGAGCATGTCCTCGGTGCGCACGACCTCGTAGCCGTCCATGCAGGCCTGCAGCGCGCAGATGGGGTCGACCTCGGTGACGAAGACGCGGGCCTTCTGGGCGGCGAGCGACTGCACGCTGCCCTTGCCGACGTCGCCGTAGCCGCACACGACCGCGATCTTGCCCGAGAGCAGCACGTCCGTCGCCCGCATGATGCCGTCGGCGAGTGAGTGACGGCATCCGTAGACGTTGTCGAACTTGCTCTTGGTGACCGAGTCGTTGACGTTGATCGCCGGGAAGAGCAACTCGCCGCGCTCCGCGAACTGGTAGAGGCGGTGGACGCCGGTGGTCGTCTCCTCGGAGACGCCGCGGATGTGCGGGGCCATGCGGGTCCAGAAGGTCGGGTCCTCCTGGAGCTTCTCGCGGATGATCGAGAGCACGACCTTGAACTCCTCGTTGTCCGTCGAGTCGGGGTCGGGGAGCGTGCCGTCCTTCTTGAAAGCCTTCTCGGCCTTGACACCCTCGTGGATGAGCATGGTGGCGTCGCCGCCGTCGTCGACGATGATCGAGGGGCCGTTGGAGCCGTTCTCGTCGGCGGGGAACGTGAGGGCCTGGAGGGTGCACCACCAGTACTCCTCGAGCGTCTCGCCCTTCCACGCGAACACGGGCGTGCCGCCCTCGGCGATGGCCGCGGCGGCGTGGTCCTGCGTGCTGAAGATGTTGCACGACGCCCAGCGCACATCGGCGCCCATCTCCCGGAGCGTCTCGATGAGCACCGCGGTCTGGATCGTCATGTGCAGCGAGCCCATGATCCGCGAGCCCTTGAGCGGCTTCTTGGCGCCGTACTCCTCGCGGCAGGCGATGAGGCCGGGCATCTCGTGCTCGGCGAGTTCGATCTCCTTGCGCCCGTAGGGGGCGAGGGAGATGTCGGCGATCTTGTTGGCCATGTTCGTCGTGAGCGGCAGGCCGGTGTTGAGGAACGTCGCGCTGGATGCGGCGGTTGTCACGAGTGAGTCTCCTTGCGGTGTCGTGTCGTTGCGTGTGGTTTGCGAGATGCTTCGACGGGCGGGTGTGTTCGCCGGCGCCGACGCGTTGGATCATGCATCCGCGGGGTTTCTGCCCGTCGCGGCGAAAAGACTAGGGCCCTTGGCGTTGGGATGGCCGGGCAGCGGCACGACGCGCGCGCCGACGTACCCGGCTTCTTCGAAGGCCTCGACGATTGCTTCCTCATTGAAGCCGAGCCGCCGATGGCCCATGGAGTGGCGGTACTCGACGCGGTCGTGCTCGAACATGTCGATGACGAGCGCCACGCCGCCCGGCCGGAGCGTGCGCCGGATCGAGGCCAACGCCGCGGCGGGGGAATCGACGTGGTGCAGCAACAACGCGCAGACCGCGCCGTCGAGCGAGTTCGGTTCGAGCGGGAGATCCTCCACGCTCGCGCGCACGAACTCGACGTTGGTGTGATCGCGCAACCGCTTTTTGGCCGCCTTCAGCATCGCGGCGGACTGATCGACGGCGATCACGCGGCGCACGTGCCCGGCGAGCAGCTCGCACACGTTGCCCGTGCCGCAGCCGATGTCGGCGACCGACCACTCCGAGGGCAGCAGCGCGAGCAATGCGTTGGCGGTGAACCCATCGCCGAAGAGCTCGTTGCGGACGTCGTCCCACGCCCCGGCGACGCGCCCGAAGAAGGCCTGGCTGTCGGTCCGGCGGGCGCTCAGGACGAGGTCGAGCCGGCGCGCATCCTCTCGGAGGTCGGCGTTCTCGCCGAGCTGGGCGCGAACGGTCAGCCACAGGGCGCGCATCTCGGGGGGTAGATCGTCGTGGATCAGGCGGTACAGCGTCGCCGTGCCCTCGGAACGCTTCACCAGCCAGCCCCCGTCGCTCAATAGCTTCAGGTGGCGGCTGACGGTGGACTGGGGCATCTGCACGATCTGGGCGACCTCGCCAACGCTCAGTTCCGTCTGCTCGAGCATGCGGCAGATGCGCAGGCGGACCATCTCGCTCAGCACGGCGAGACGCTCGGTGACGGGGGCTTGGGAGGGGGATCGCTTCATCCGTTTATCCGGATGAATTGTAGAAGCAATCCCCGGCCGCTTCAAGCCGGGCACGGCCCATCCACGTCGGGGACGGCCGGGGGGTCGCCTCCCGCTGAGGCTTACTCGCGTTCGGCGGGCACCTGAACGAAGGTCGGGCCCGGCGTGCCGCCCAGATCGCGGATCATCCCGATCACGCGCTGGTCGCCGGCGTCCAGCCAGGAAGCCATGCGGAGACGCTTGATCGCACGCGGCTCATCTCCGATCGCCGCGTAGAACTCGGCGAGGGCGAACTGCGGCTCGACACTGACGCCGCCGTCGATCCGAGCCGCGGTGAGCAGGGCCCGTTCCGCGGTGTCGGCGTCGCCGGTGCGGGCGGCGAACCGCCCGAAGCGGACCCAATCGACGGGGGACTGGCGCTCCTCGGCGCGTTCCCGAAGGAATCGCATCGCGGCGCCCGTGTCGCCGCCACGGTGCATGGCCTCGGCGAGCAGGCCGACCGCCGCGTCCCGATCCGGGAAGAGCGTGTGGGCGACTTCGAGGTGGTCGCGTGCGTGACGGGGGCGGTCCAGCGCCAGCAAGGCACGGCCCATCCCGACGCGGGACTCGTAGCGACCCGGGGAGCGGTCGATCGATTCTTCGAAGTCGGACGCCGCTTCGGCGTAGCGGCCTCGTTCGAGGTTCTTCATGCCGCTCTCTTCGAGCATGAGGATCGACCGCTGGCCGCAGCCACCGAGGGCGAGCAAGGTGGTGAGGACGGTGATCAGGGCGAACGCGGGTGCGGCGCCGGGCGTGATGCGCATTCGAGAATCTCCGGGTGTCGCCGCACGCCGCCCCGCTGCGGAGGGGGGCGACCGAACGGGGACGGTACTGGCGTGGATCACCCATCCTATCGGACGCCCCCGCCCCTGCCCATGACCGACCTCCCTCCAAGCCCCGGGTGAGCAGGGGAGCGGGGTACGCCGCACAATGCCCGGATGCCGCGTGCCGTTCTGCTCCATCACGAACTGCCCGACGGCACATCGCACTTCGATTGGCTGCTCGAACGCGTGGGCGGCGAGCAGGAGGGCCGGTGCCCGACGTGGCGGGTGTCGGAGCGGATCGACCGCGGCGACGCGGGACGCTTCAGCGCAGAACGGCTGCCCGACCACCGGACCTTCTATCTCACCCACGAGGGCCCCGTGAGCGGCGGACGGGGCGAGGTGATGCGGGTCGCTTCGGGCGTCGTCCGCGAGATGCACGAAGCCCCGGAGATGGTCACGGCCGTCGTCGCTTGGGACACCGGCGCGACCGTGGCGTACAGGGGGGAGCCCACGGGCGATGGCCAGACGTGGGTGTTCCGAGCGACGCCAACCGACTGATCACGGCGCCGCTGTGATGCCGGGGTGTGCGCCTCGCCGATAGTGAGCCCATATGTGCGGCATCTTCGGCGTCGTCGCTGCGCGCGGGCGCACCCCCTCCATCTCGGCGACGCAGGCGGACCGCCTCCGCGACATGCTCGCGCACCGGGGACCCGACGGCGCCGGCACGTGGTCGCATGAGAACGCGATCATCGCCCACCGGCGCCTCGCGGTGCTCGACCCCTCGCCCGCCGGCGCCCAGCCCATGCGGACCCCCGACGGGCGCTACGTGCTGTCCTACAACGGGGAGCTCTACAACGACCTCGAACTGCGGCGCGACCTTCGCGAGCGCGGCGTCCGCTTCGTCTCCGACTGCGACGCCGAGACCGTGCTGCACGCCCTGGCGCAGTGGGGGCGCGGCGCGCTGGCGCGTTTCCGCGGGATGTACGCGCTGGCGTTCTACGACGCCCGCGAGCACACGCTGCTGCTCGCCCGCGACCCGCTGGGCGTGAAGCCGCTGTACCTGCACGCGGGCGCGCACGAACTGGTGTTCGCCAGCGAGCCGGCGCCGATCGTCGCGCACCCGGGCGTCGGGGCGCGGCCGAACATCGCGATGATCAGCGCGTACCTCACGACGATCCGCACCGTGCTGGGCAACGACACGCTCTTTGAGGGCGTGCACGCCCTGGCGCCGGGGCAGGGGGCGCTGGTGCGGTTCGAGCGGGGCGTCGAGATCGAGACGTTCGATCACTGGGCCGGCCCCGCGACGCGCGACGACGGCGCGGACGAGGTGGCGACCGCCGCGCTGGTGCGCCGCGCCGTCGAAGAGAGCGTCCGCCTGCACCTGCGCGCGGACGTGCCGACGTGCGCCCTGCTCAGCGGCGGGCTGGACAGCGCGGTGGTGGCCTCGATCGCGTGCGGCGCCGTCCGCGGCCTGCGGACGTACTGCGCCGGCGCCTGCAGCCCCAACGACGACGAGATCGACGACCTCGCCTGCGCCCGCCTCATGGCCTCGACCCTGCGGACGCGTCACAGCGAGGCGATCATCACCGAGTCATCGTTCGCGCATGACTGGGCGTGGATGGTGGAGCGGATGGGCGTCCCGCTCAGCACGCCCAACGAGGTGGCGATCCACGCCGTGTCGTCCAGACTGCGCGCCGACGGCTGCGTCGTGACGATCTCCGGCGAGGGCGCGGACGAGCTCTTCGCCGGGTACGAGGCCCCGATGCGCAGCGCGCTCGAGCACGTGCAGCGCGCCGCGGCGGGCGGTGGCGTGCGGGGCGGCCGGTTCGAGCTCGACGCCAACGCGTGGATCCCCTCGGGCGTGAAGCCCGCGCTGCTGCGCCCCGAGGTGTGGCGCGCGATCGACGGCGATGCATCGCTGGTGCGCACGTACGACGACATCTACGCCGCCTGCGCACACGAGGCCGCCGGGTCCGGCCGCGGCGTGGCGCCGGACACGCTCGATGCGCACCTGCGTTTCCACCGGCGCGTGAACCTCGCCGGCCTGCTCCAACGGTTGGACACCGCCACGATGCTCGCCGGCGTCGAGGGCCGCACGCCCTTCGCGGATGCCCGGTTCGCGGAGTTGGCCGAGTCGTTGCCCATGCGGGTGAAGTTCGAGTTGGCCGCGGCGGGTGTCGTCGTGGGTGAAGAGCACGGGGCCGCTGCGCGGACCCGTGGCACACTGGAGCATGGGGTCACTGCGCTGGCCCGTGGCAGACCGGAGCATGGGGCCGGTGGAACACTGGAGATTGGTGAGGCGGCGCCCGCATGCCGAACGAAGATCGCGCTGCGGGAGGCGTTCCGTGACGCCCTGCCCCGTGAGATCGTGGAGCGGCCCAAGGCGTCCTTCCCGCTGCCCTTCCAGGGGTGGATGGCCGCCCACGCCCCCGCGCTCTCGCGCTCGGCGCTGTCACAAGAGGTCTTCACACCCGAGATGATCGAGCGCGTGCAGGCCGAGCCGTCAACGCACTGGCGCTTCGCGTGGCCGATGATCAACATCGCGATGTGGGGCGAGCGGTGGTGGGGGTGAAACGCGAGATTGTGAACGCCAACAACCGTGCGGCGGTGTGATGTGCTCACAAATTCATTGATCTCAGTGGGCGCGAACAGTTAGAATCCTGCATGCCGCGACACGCCACTCGGGGAGCGACGCCATGAGCAACCGGCGGGACAAGCACGTGCTGCTGATGACCTACGCCGATGAGCCGGAGGCCAACCTGCTCGCCGCGCGGTTGCGAGAGGCGGGCATCGGGGCGGAGGTTGTCGGCGGCGTCAGCGCGACCACCATGGGCCCCTACGCGGGCCACAACTCTCCAGTCCGTGTCATGGTGCTCGCCGAACAGCACGAGGCGGCGTTGCGGCTGCTCGATGAAATCAGGTCCCAGGGTGTGATCGAGTATGCGGCGGATGAGATGCAGGAGGCGGATACATATGCCGCCAGAAAGAGCGCGATGGAGATGAGCGCGGCCTATGGCCGTTACGCCGTGATCGGCATTCTGACGCTCTCCGTGTTCATGCTCTCGTTCGGGATCTACCAATACCTGGCGTCGCAGTTCAGGCCGCCGAGATACAACGATGAGCCGGAAGTCTGGGTGTTCATAGCCATTTCCACTATCGCGTTTGCGGTGATCGTGGTCGGCGTTGTGGGGTTCTGTAGGCTGGTGTTCCGGTTGCTCAGAGGGTGAACAGTGGCCGCGCTGATCGGCGTTCTCGTATCCCCGGCGCGATCAACAACTACCCCGCCGCCTCCTCGTACACGATCCGCGTGCGCACCCGTCTCGGGTCCGGTTCGGGCACGGCGCTGAGCAGGGCCTGTGTGTAGCGGTGCTGCGGGTCGCCGATGACCGCGTCCCGCGGGCCCTCCTCCACGATGCGGCCGCGCAGCATCACCGCGATGCGGTCGCACATGTGCTGGACCACCGCCATGTCGTGGCTGATGAACAGGTACGACAGGCCGAAGTCCTTCTGCAGGTCCTTGAGCAGGTTCAGGATCTGGCTCTGGATCGAAACATCCAGCGCGCTCGTGGGCTCGTCGCACACGATGAAACGCGGCCGCAGCGCCAGCGCCCGGGCGATGCCGATGCGTTGGCGCTGGCCCCCGGAGAACTCGTGCGGGTAGCGTTCCGCGGCGCCCGGGGGCATGCCGCAGGTTTCGAGGAGCGTCCGCACGCGCTGGCGCAGGTCGTCGCGCCCCTTGCAGACGCGGTGCACGATCAGCGGCTCGGCGACGATGTCCGCCACGCGCATCCGCGGGTTGAGCGAGCCCGCGGGGTCCTGGAAGACGATCTGCATCTCCCGGCGCAGGCGACGCATGGTCTGGGCGCCGGCGGCCATGACGTCGACGCCGTCGAACTCGACGCGCCCCGAGGTCGCGGGGATCAGTCGGAGAATCGTGCGCCCCACGGTCGTCTTGCCGCAGCCGGATTCGCCGACGAGGCCCAGCGTCTCGCCGGGGGCGACGGAGAACGACACATCGTCCACCGCGCGCACGTGATCGACGATGCGCCGGGTGACGCCCGCGCGCACCGGGAAGTGGGTGCTGAGTCGATCGACGCGGAGCAGCGGCGCGTTCGTGGGCGTGTTCTTGTCGGGGTCGGGCACACGCGGAGTGTACCCGACGCGGCGGCCGGGCTTGGCGTTGCGGCGAGGGTTCGGCGCGTCAGCGAGCGGTGTTCTTGACCCGTTTCACGCCGCCGCCCGAGGTCTTGAGGACGTACACCCGGCGCCCGCTGTAGGCGCCGTTGCCGTAGGACCCGAGGTCGAAGAGCACGGCCAGCACGACCACGACCAGGTAGATCCCCGCGACGGAGCCGTTGCTGTTGATCGCCCACGCGTAGGCCAGCGTCGTGAAGGGCATGAAGAAGAAGCCCAGCAGCGGCCAGAGGAGGGTGTTGTACGCGCTGCTCATGTACGTCGTGAAGAGCGCGAGCACCAGGATGATCAGGCGCGGGAAGAAGAGGGCGATGAGGCCGATGAGACAGGGCATGTGCTTGGTCCTCCGTTGCGACTTACGGCGCCGCGTTGATCACCAGCGGGACGATGTACCGAACCACGATCTGGAGCACGATCGCGGCGTAGAGCCCCGCGATGAGGTCGTCGACGAGCACGCCCCAGCCGTGTCGGAGGCGTTGTAGCCCGTGCGCGGGCCAAGGCTTGATGATGTCCATGATGCGAAAGAGCACGAACGCCCCGCCGATGGTGAACGAGGCCGCCCAGAAGCCGTCGAGCGCGAACGCGGGCAGGAACATCAGTGGGATGCACTGGCCCGCGGTTTCGTCGGCGACGATCTCGCTGGCGTCCTTGCGCCCGAACCGCTTCTCGCCCCACGCCCCCCAGACAACGCACGCGGCGCTGAATACGAGCAGGATCACGACGAGCAGCGCGTGCGTGAGGCCGGCGGGCGCCGCGGCCAGGGCGCACAACCACGCCACGCCGCAGGGGGGCAGCGAGCCCCACGTGCCGGGAGCGGGGCGCATGAAGCCGAGCCCGAAGGTGGTCAGCCCGGCGACACGGAGTCGATCGTTCATTTGGTCGTTCGCTCCGAGGTCGGGGCGCGAAGCACCTGCATCGCGCGGGTGATGTAGGGGATGGCCGAGCCTGCGGTGAGCAGCGTCGTCGCCAAAGCCAATGCAGCGCACACACGCGGCGCCCATGCGGCGTCATCGGGCTCGCGGCTGTGCATCCAGACCAGCACGAGTATCACCGGAAGGACGACGGACTGCGCGATCATCTTCGCCTTGCCCGACCACGTCGCCGCGAAAGACACGCCGCGTGACTCCACCATCCCCCGCAGCGAGGTGATGAGCAGTTCGCGGGCGAGAATGACGACCGCCATCCACGGGGCCACGCCGGAGACCTGCACGCGCGACCCGTCCAGCATCACCGATGCGAAGCCCGGGCCGGCGAGCAGGATGAACGCGCCCAGCACCAGCACCTTGTCGGCGAGGGGGTCCATCACCCGCCCAAAGACGCTCACCGCGTCCCACTTGCGGGCCAGGTAGCCGTCGAGGGCGTCCGTCACCGCGGCGACCGTGAACAGGATCGCCGCGAGGAGGGCGAGTCCGCCGGCGTTGTGCCCGTGGCTGTAGAAACTGAGCACCACGACGAACACCCCGGTCAGCAAGAGCCGGAGCACGGTCAGCGCGTTGGGGACATCGCGTCGGTCCAAGCGTTTGCGGGGGGCGTTCGGGGTCACGTCGCGCCGATCCTACCGGAGCGGCGAGCCCGGGTCGCGCCGGTCGGTAGTCGTCCATGTCGGAGCCTTGTGCGGCTCCATCCACGACATGCAGCGGGAAGCCCCCGCCGAGTTGCCCATACGGGGCGCCCTCCGTATTCTGCCCGCCCGGCATGCCGCGGAGAGGCTCGGAGCCTCCCCACACGCACCGGCTGGGCATGGATGTCCAGCCACCGCGGCTGCTCGGTTTCGCGGAGCGAAGCGGACTTTGAGCCTCGTTGCCAACCCCTTCGTGCTGTATCTCGGCATCGCGCTCGGCGCGATCGGTGTCGTTGTGGCCATGCCCCGGCGGGGCCTGAGCCCACAGGTCATCGGGGCGCTGGTGGCCGCGGCGGGGCTCGGCCTGGCTCTGCTCTCGATGGGCATCAAGGCCGGCGAGAACGCCCCGAGCCTCTACTTTTATGTCTTCGCGCTCATCGCTCTGGGGGCGTCGCTGCGGGTCATCACGCACCCGCGGCCGGTGTACGCCGCGCTCTACTTCATCCTGACGATCCTCGCCTCCGCGGGCCTCTATCTCATACTGGCGGCGGAATTCCTCGCCTTCGCGCTGATCATCATCTACGCCGGGGCGATCCTCATCACGTACCTCTTCGTGATCATGCTGGCCACCGAGTCGCCCAGCGCCGAGGAGCCCGAGGCCCAGGGCGCGTACGACCGCTACAGCCGCGAGCCGATCGCCTCCGCGGTCGCCGGCTTCGCGCTGCTTGCGGCCATCGTCGGCCTGATCGCCACGGGTCTGGGAACGGCCCCTCCCGAGCGCCGCCCCATGGACACGTCGTCGCTGATCGAGCGCATGCCCCGCAAGGTTGAGCGCTCCCTCGTCGAGGCCGGCCTGCCGGCCAACATCCGCGTCGAACGGGTGCTGGACGACATGACGGCCCAGGTCGCCTTCCCGCGCGGCTACGAAGGCGATGCGTTGATCTTCCCCCGGCCCGTCGAGGCCGGGCAGACGGTCAACGTGCCGCTGCCCGAGGGGTTCACGATCGACAACATCGAACTCGTCGGCTGGCAGCTCGTGGGCGGTCACCCGCTGGGGCTCGAGCTCGCGGGCATCATCCTGCTCATGGCCCTGCTCGGCGCCGTGGTGCTCTCGCGGAAGCAGATCCAGATCGATGACGACCGCAAGATCGAGGCCGCGGCCACCATGCGGGGGGGTGCGGCGTGACCGAACTGCTCCCGATGCTCACCACCGGCGCCACGCTCGCCCAGATCGGCGACGTGTTCATGCACGAGGTGACGCTCTTCCACTACCTGTTCGTCTCGGCGGCGATGTTCGCGCTGGGCGTGATCGGGTTTCTGAGCCGCCGCAACATCATCATCATGTTCCTCTGCACCGAGATGATGTTCCAGGGCGCCGGTCTGGCGATGATCGCCTTCGGGCGCTACCACATGAACCTCACCGGGGACGTGTTCGTGATTTTCATCCTGACGATCGCCGCGGCCGAGTCCGCTCTGGCGCTGGCGCTCGTCGTGTTGCTCTACCGCAGACGCGAAACGCTCGACGCCTCGGCGTGGGCGGAACTGAGAGGCTGACGCCCGCGTGACCCCCATGCTCGAGGCCATCTCGCCCATGCTCACCCTCGCCGCCGCCGACGCCGGCGCGCAGGAGGGCCTGCGCGCGTCGCTGCTGGTGCTGGTGTTCCCGCTGCTCGCCTCGATCGCGTGCGGCCTGTGCGCTGTGTTTGGCGTCAAGTCCAAGCTTCCAGCGTGGATCACGGTGGGGGCGCTGGCGGCGTCCTTCGTCGTCACGCTGATGATCTGGGGGCAGGCCGGGCACAACACCTTCATCGCCCACGGGTACGAGTGGATCACCCTCGCGTGGGGCGACGGGCCGGGCCAGCAACTGGTCGCCAACCTGAGCCTCTACATCGACTCGCTCACGCTGCTGTGGATGCTGTTTGTGACGGGCCTCGCGACGCTCATCGCGCTCTACGCCAGCGAGTACATGTCGCACGACGTGGGCCCGGGCTACTGCCGCTTCTTCGCGTACTTCAGCCTGTTCGTCTTCTCCATGGCGTGCCTCGTCATGGGCGACAACCTGCTGCTGCTGTATCTGGGCTGGGAGGGCGTGGGCCTCTGCTCGTACCTGCTCATCGGGTACTTCTACACCAAGCCCTCCGCGGTGGCCGCGGCCAAGAAGGCGTTCATCGTCAACCGCATCGGCGACCTCGGTCTGGCGCTGGGCATCTTCAGCGTGTTCGTGACGTTCGGCACGGTCGAGTTCGCCCCGCTCTTCGAGATGCTGCGCGAGGGTGTGGACGGCGCCGGCGCCCCGCTCGCGGGCTCGTGGCAGGCGACGTGGATCCCCGTGTTCTTCATGATCGGCGCCTTCGGCAAGTCGGCGCAGTTCCCGCTCTACGTGTGGTTGCCCGACGCGATGGAGGGCCCCACGCCCGTCTCGGCGCTCATCCACGCCGCGACGATGGTCACGGCGGGCGTGTACCTCATCGCCCGCATGATGCCGCTCTACCTGCTCGACGGCACGCACTTCGCGCTGGCGCTGGTGGCGTGGGGCGGCGGCATCACGGCGTTGCTGGCCGCGACGATCGGCATGGCCCAGTTCGACATCAAGCGGATCATGGCGTACTCGACGGTCTCGCAGCTCGGCTTCATGTTCGCCGGCCTCGGCGTGCTGACGAGCGCGGGCGCCGCGTTCCACGTCTTCACCCACGCGTTCTTCAAGGCCACGCTCTTCCTCTGCTGCGGCGCCGTGATGCACGGCTTCGCGGGCCAACTCGACCTGCGCAAGCTCTCGGGCGTGGGCTTCATGAAGGGGTGGGGCATCGTCGGGATCGCGATGTTCATCGGCTGCCTGAACCTCGCGGGGTTCCCCTTCACCGCGGGCTACTTCTCGAAGGACATGATCCTCGCGCAGACCTTCGCCACGCCCGGCTACGCCATGCTGGGCTGGGTGCTGCTGCTGACGGCGGGCATCACCGCGTATTACACCTTCCGCGTCTTCTTCCGCGTCTTCGTCGGCCCCAAGCTCTACGAGCCGGGCGACGAGCACCACGGCGACGACAACCATTCGCACGATCACGACCACGCCCACGAGGACTTCCACCCGCACCCGCCGGGATGGGCGATCAACTCGGTGCTGGCGCTGCTCGCCGTGCTCTCCATCGCCGCCGCCGCCACGTACTTCATCAACAAGCCCGACCACGGCTGGGTCGGCTCGATGGTGCACAACTCGACCGCCGACGTGACGTCGCCCCACGAGGGAACGTTCCTCGGGATGGACCCGCACAAGGCGATGTACTACGTCTCGGCGATCGTCGGCTTCATCGGCATCGCGATCGCGTTCATGCTGCACTACGTCGGCCGGCGCACCAGTGAGAAGGCCAACGCCGACAAGCTCCTGCCCGCCGTCGGCCCCGTCGCGACGTGGGCGCAGGGCAAGTGGTACATCGATGAGCTCTACGACGCCGTCATCCGCCAGCCTCTGCTCGTGCTCTCGCACGTCTTCCACATCGTCGACAAGCTGCTCGTCGACGGCCTCGTGAACCTGTTCGGCCGGCTGCCCACGATGACGGCCCGCGCGTTGCGACCGAGCCAGAACGGTGTTCTTCAGTCGTACGCCGCGGGCATGGCCGCGGGTCTCGTGTTCGTGCTCCTCGTTGTGTGGGCGCTCCTCTGATGCTGCTGCTGCTGGTCGTCATCCCGATCGTCGCGGCGCTGCTGATCGCCTTCGCCTCCCCCGCGCTCGCGCGTCGGATCGCGGGCGCCTCGTCGCTGCTGTTCTTCGCGCTCACGGTGGCGTGCGCATTCGTCTTTGATTGGTCCGACGGCGCCGCGTTCCAGATGCCCTTCCGCCTCCCCCTGGGCCTCGGCGACGACGGCGCGGCGGGCGTGGCCCTCGAGTTCGGCGTCGACGGCGTCGCCATGCTGCTCATCATGCTCACCGGGCTGCTGGCGCCGCTGTGCGTCTTCGGCTCGTTCAGCAGCATCACCGATCGCGTGCGCACATACTACGCGTGGCTGCTGGCGCTGCAGGCGCCGATGGTCGCCGTGTTCCTCGCCCGCGACCTCATCACCTTCTACGTGGCGTTCGAGTTCACCCTCGTGCCCATGTACGTGCTTATCAGCCTCTTCGGCAGCACCAACCGCAAGCACGCGGCGACCAAGTTCTTCCTGTTCACGTTCACCGGCTCGCTCATGACGCTCGCTGGCCTGCTCTACGTGGTGTGGTTCAACGCCACGCAGCTGCCGCTGAGCGGCCTCGGCGCCGGGGAGTGGTCGTTCAACATCGGCGTGCTGATGGAGGCTGCGCGGCAGATGTCCGCCACCGAGCAGGCGTGGGTGCTGCTGGCGATGATGTGCGGCTTCGCGGTCAAGACGCCGCTCTTCCCCGTGCACACGTGGCTCCCGCTGGCGCACACCGAGGCGCCCACGGCCGGCTCGGTCGTGCTCGCGGGCGTGCTGCTCAAGCTCGGCACCTACGGCCTGTACCGGTTCGTGATCCCCTTCGTGCCGGTGGCGGTGGCCGAGTACGCCCCGCTCATCGCGATCATCTCGATCATCGGCATCGTCTACGCCGGGCTGATCTGCTGGGTGCAGCGCGACGTCAAGAAGCTCGTCGCGTACTCCTCCGTCAGCCACCTGGGCTTCTGCGTGCTGGGGCTCTTCGCGCTCAACTCGGTGGGCTCGGTCGGGTCGGTCATGTACATGATCAACCACGGCCTCTCGACGGGCGCCCTCTTCTTCTGCGTCGGCATGATGTACGAGCGCTACCACACACGCTCGCTCGAAGAAGTGGGGGGGCTGGCCAAGAAGATGCCCGTGTGGGCGTTCTTCACGGTCTTCTTCACGCTGGCCTCGGTGGGTCTGCCCGGGCTCAACGGCTTCGTGAGCGAGATCATGTGCCTGCTCGGCGCGTTCCAGTCCGGCGCGACATGGGGCGTTGGCGGTACGCCCGGCCCGCTTGGCCCCTGGTTCGCCGCGGTCGCCGCGACGGGCATGATCATCGCCGCCATCTACCTCCTGTACATGGTCGGGCGCATCGTCTTCGGCCCGCTGCGCGAGCCCGAGGGCCACGAGCACCACGGCCCGCTGCCGGTCGACCTGAACCGTCGCGAGATCCTGGTCCTCGCGCCGCTCGCGGCCCTCTGCCTCTTCCTCGGCCTCTACCCCCGCCCGGCGCTCAAGGCGCTCGAGGCCCCCGTCGCCCACGCCCTCGCCGGCGTGCACGAGCACCGCGCCACCATGACAGCCAACACGGCCGGAGCCCTCGTCCTCGTTGAAACGCCGCCCCTTGGCGCCCGCGAGGAGGCGACGCCGTGATCGAGAAACTCGCCCTCATCCAGCCCGAGATCGTGCTCTTCATCACCACCTGCGTGGTGATGGTGATCGGTCTGTCGCGGACGTACAGCGTGCGCAAGGCGTGCGCCACCGTCAGCGGCGTGGGCATCGCCATCGCCGGCGTGCTGGCCATTTTCACCCCGCAAACAGACTCCGCCCTCCTGCCGGGCCTGATCCCCTACGCCAAGACGCTCGTCGCCGGCGTGGGGCTGCTGCTGCTCCTGCTGCTCAGCGGCGTGATCGACCGCGATCTCGAACTGCGCGTTACACGCGGCGAGGCCTTCGAACCCGCCCGTGCAAACCGCGGCGAGTTCTACTCATTCTTCCTCTTCAGCCTCACCGGCGTCATGCTCTGCGCCACCGCGGACGACCTGATCTGGCTCTTCCTCGCTCTCGAACTCGCCAGCCTCCCGACCTACGTGATGGTCGCCATCTCCACGCCCCGCCTCCGCTCGCAGGAGGCCGCGGTGAAGTACTTCTTCCTCGGCGCGTTCGGCGCCGCGACGTTCCTCTACGGCTTCGCGCTGATCTACGGCGCCACCGGCACCACGTACCTGAGCGAGATCCGCGACATCATCGGAACGGACGGCCTCGGCGCGATCGGCACGGCCGGCTTTGCGCTGGCGCTGCTCGGCATCGCGTTCAAGATCGCCGCCGTGCCCATGCACTTCTATACGCCGGATGTCTACGAGGGCGCCGCGACGCCCGTGGCGGCGTACCTCGCGTTCGCGCCCAAGGCGGCGGGCTTCCTCGCCTTCCTGCTGCTCACTTCGACCATCGGGTGGACGTGGGGCGCCAACGGCGACGCGCTGCCCGACGCCATCCGCGTCATTCTCTGGATCATGGCGGCGTTGACGATGACCATCGGCAACGTGCTGGCGCTGCTGCAGACCAGCGTAAAGCGGATGCTGGCGTACTCCTCCGTCGCCCACTCCGGGTACATGCTCGTCGGCATCGTCGTCGGCCCCGGCGACGGCTCGTTCTGGCAGAACGGCCTCAGCGCCATGCTGTTCTACCTGCTCTGCTACGGCTTCATGAACATGGGCGCCTTCGCCGTGCTCGCCTGCGTCGAACGCATGACCGGCCCCGACGGCGAGCCGATCGAACTCGAAACCCTCGACGACATCCGCGGCCTCTGCCACACCCATCCCGTGATGGGATGGTCGATGGTCCTCAGCGCGCTCTCTCTACTGGGCCTGCCCCCACTCTTGGGCTTCATGGGCAAGTTGTTGCTCGTCACCGCGGGCCTCAGCGGCGGCGAGTACCTGCTGGTGGTCGTGCTGCTGCTCAACTCGGCGGTCGCCGCGTTCTACTACCTGCGCATCGTCGCCGGCGCGATGTTCGAGGCGCCCGACGCCCGGGCCGGCGACGGCGTCCTGACGACGCACCGCGGACGCATGATCGCCGCGGTCGCCTCCGCCGCGTCTGTGGTCGTGCTGTTGCCCTTCGTGGGCCCGCTCGTCCGCGCCTCCCAGCGCGCCGTCGCGCTGCAGCCCACGACGGCCATCGTCACGATGAGCGAAGAAGTGAGCGATGCCTCGCCGCTCGTCCGCGTCGACGACGACGTCACGCAAGATCGCTGATCGGCGAGGCCGCGTCGGAGCGTTCGCTCAGGCTTCGGCCTTTGGCGGCGCGGGTGTTGCCCGTGCCCGCTTGCGTCCCTTCGCGATCGGCGCCCACTGGAACGCGGCGCCCGCGAAGGCCACCACGAACCAGATCGCCAGCCACGCCAACGCGCTCGACGGCAGTCGGTCGGCGTCCTCCGGGCGGAACGAACGCAGCGTCCACACCCCGGCCCCCAGCCACAGCGCCGCCCCGGCGCCGGCGGTCACACCGCCCGCGGCGAAGCGCGGCGCCACGATCCCGGCGAAGAACCCGAGCAGCGCCCCGATCACGCTCGATGCGAAGAGCGCCCGCCGGTTGTTCTGATCAATGGACTTCCAACGCTCGCCGACTTCCTCCGTCATGGCCGCGGCGAAGGCGTAGGCACGCTCCCTGGCGTCGCGCGTGACGGCCTCGATGCCGCGCAGCGTGTCGTCGTCGTCTTCGGCGGTCTCTTCGTGCGTCGCGTCGTCACGCTCCACGGGCACGCCGCGGAGCAGCATGAATTCCTCACTCAGGGAACCGTGCGCGGCCGAGCCGTTGACGGTGCGATGCATGTCCATCGCCAACCCGACGCCCACGGGCGCCGCCAGCCCCAGCACTGCCGCCAGCAGCACCGCCACAGAGAGGCGGAAGAGCGCGAAGCCCAGCGCGAGGCCCACAATCAGGAAGATGACGCCCCCGATGACGGGGTCGACCGCGCTCCACAGTGCCGGGAGTTGCGTCGCCCCGAACCACGCCCCGGCCACGCCGCCCGCCAGGACGGCCCCGGGGCGCATCATCCGTCCGCCGACCAGCCACAGCGTGAGGCCGATGCCGATGGCCACCGGCCCGGCGACCAGCGCCAGCCACGAGACGGAGTCGGTCCACGCGGCGATGCTCTCGCCGTACTGCGCGAAGGCGCCGAAATGGTCCGATCCTGTGCTGGCCAAGGGGGCTCCGTAGGCTGCGGGGAGGCGTCTCGAACTATACGTTGATCGGCGCCCCCGGCCCTCGATTCCGGTCGAAACGCGGATTCCTTTCCGGACGCGTTTGCACCCGCCACGCCCGCTGGTCGATGATGACCCTGATGCCCCCCGATCAAACCGCCCCGAACACCCCGGAAAGTCGCCCGCCCCCCCTCGACGACCTGCGCCGCCGCATCGACGAGATCGACCGGCGGCTCGTGGAACTGCTCAACGAGCGGGCGAGCATCGTGGTCGACGTGGGCCGCTCCAAGCGGGCGTCGGGCGCCCCGATCTACGCCCCGCACCGCGAGGCTGCGGTGCTCGAGAAGGTGCTCAGCGCCAGCCGCGGCCCGCTGCCGGCGCGCACGATCGAGGCCATCTACCGCGAGTTGATGAGCGGCTCCTTCGCGCTCGAGCAGCCCCTGCGGATCGGCTATCTCGGGCCGCAGGGATCGTTCAGCCACCAGGCGGCGGTGCTGCAGTTCGGTTCCTCGGTCAGTTTCGAGGATCTGCACACCATCGGCGGCGTCTTCACCGAGGTGCGGCGTGCGCACGTGGACTACGGGCTTGTCCCCATCGAGAACTCCACCGGCGGCGGCATCGTCGAGACGCTCGACGCCTTCCGCGAGTCGCGCGCCGAGGCGACCATTTACGCCGAAGTGCTCATCAACATCCACCACAACCTGCTCGGCGCCTGCGAGCCGCGCGATGTGCGACGCATCCACTCGAAACCCGAGATCTTCTCCCAGTGCCGCCAATGGCTGACGACGCAGTACCCGCGCGCCGAGCTGATCGCCTCGCCCAGCAGCAGCCGCGCCGTCATCGACGCCAGATCCGAGCTCGACGCGGACCCGGCACGCGGCAGCGCGGCCATCGCCTCGCTCCTCGCCGGTCAGCTCCACGGGCTGGAGCCGCTCTTCGAGAAGATCGAGGACAACCCCAACAATATCACCCGGTTCTTCGTGATCTCGCGTCAGCGCGCCGAGCTCTCCGGCGACGACAAGACGTCGATCATGTTCCAGACCGACGACAAGCCCGGCGCCCTCGTGCGCGTGCTGAGCGTCTTCGACCGCGCGGGGGTGAACCTCTCGCACATCGACAAGCGCCCCAGCGGGCGCGAAAACTGGACGTACACGTTCTTCATCGATGCGCAGGGCCACCGCGACGACGCACGCGTGCGCGGCGCCATCGAGGAAGCCTCGGCGCACTGCGTCGACCTGATCGTGCTCGGGAGCTACCCGCGCGCCAAGCGCATCCTCTGAGCGCTTTGCCCGGGCGTAGACGCCGCGGGGCGCTCAGCCCTGCTGCGGCGGCTGACGCTGGAGCTGGATCTCGCCCACCTGATCCTCGTACTGCTTGACGATCTGCTGGAGCGACATCATCAGCCGCTTGGCGCCGACCCAGTTCATCACCACACGCGAGCCGACCGAGAACTGCATCGCCTGCTTGCCGTCCTGGCTCTGCGTTGGCATGTTGAGGCCGAAGTCGAGCACGACCTCGTCCTGCGTGGTCGAGGTGCGGATCGTGTTCGCGTACGACGTCGTCATACGCGATTCATCGATGCGGATCTGAACTTGACGTTGCTGGTCTGCCATGATCGCCTTTCAGGCCCGCGCCGCGGGCCGTCGTTGTTGGTTGTGCAAGAGCGGCTGCCCCCCGCAGCGTAAACCGAGCCGCGGATGGGCCAAACATCATCGGGCGCCGCGCCTGCGGACGCAAGCGGGCGTTGGCTGCAACCCGTGGCGGGAATCCGAGCGATTTCGGACAGAACCCTCGGTCTGCGAGCGTGAACGAGGTGTATGCCGACGGCTTCGGTATCCCCCCACACACGCCGCCCTGTCCCCATCGCAATGCCGGAGGCGGGAGTCGAACCCGCACACCCTTTCGGGCAACGGATTTTGAATCCGTCGCGTCTGCCAATTCCGCCACTCCGGCGAGTGGGCGGCGATTGTACCCGCTCCTCGGCCGCCGCTCAGCCGGGCGGATGCGCCCTGCGCCACGCCGCGAGCAGGATCAACCCGAAGGGAACCCACCAGACCAGATCGTTGGTCACGATCGTCCAGCCGAACGCCCATGGCAGCGTGCCCCGCAACGCGGCGTCGATGAACCCGATCGGCCCGAACACCTTGCCGAGCAGTCCGACGAGCACGATCGGCCAGTGCCGGACCGGGTCGCGCGCTGCGCATAAATAGCCGACGCCGTACACGCCGACGATCATCCCCACGCACTGCCAGATCTCGGGGTAGTTCGGGGCCTCAAGCCCCATCCATCGGAATGGGGCCTGCGGGAATACCACGACAAACGCGCCCCAGACGAGGTTGTAGACCCCCGCGAGCACGAGCGTGCGGCGCATCCATACCGGGGATGATGCTGGAGAACGCATATGATCTGCTATCGCCGCCATCGACCGGGCGGATTCGCATCGGGCCGCCGCAC
The DNA here is from genome assembly GCA_007693765.1 of Phycisphaerales bacterium. GTDB lineage: Bacteria > Planctomycetota > Phycisphaerae > Phycisphaerales > UBA1924 > RECZ01. The sequence goes on from RECZ01000065.1 coordinate 31,222, forward strand.
CCGGCGAAGAGTCTCCTCCCCGACGACGCCCACACCGCCCGGCGCGATCATGACCACACCCACACACATCGACATCCCGCACGACGTCCTGCCCGAGCGCGATGTGCGCCATCCTCCCGGCCCGCCGCGCGGCGTGCTGCTGCTCACCGGCGCCACCGGCTACATCGGGGGCCGGCTCGCGCCGCGGCTTCTCGAATCAGGGTGGGCCCTGCGCTGCCTCGTGCGCTCGCCCGACAAACTCCGGGCCCGCGCGTGGGCCAGCAGCGAGCGCGTCGAGATCATCGAGTCCGACCTCTCCGACGAAGCGGTGCTCACGCAGGCCATGCGCGGCTGCGACGCGGCGTACTACCTCGTCCACTCCATGCTGGCCGTCGGCCAGCAGTACGCCAATGCCGACCGCGAGATGGCCGAGCGCTTCGCCCGCGCCGCGGCGCAGGCCGGCACACCCCGCATCATCTATCTCGGCGGCCTCGGCGAACTCGGCGCCGGACTAAGCGAGCACCTCCGCTCTCGGCGCGACGTCGAGGAGGCGCTGGCCTCCACCGGCGTTCCGCTCACCGCGTTGCGGGCGGCCATGATCATCGGCTCCGGGTCGGCGTCCTTCGAGATCCTCCGCTACCTCGTCGAACGGCTGCCGATCATGATCACTCCTCGCTGGGTGAGCACGCGCAGCCAGCCCATCGCCGTGCGCAACGTGCTGCACTACCTGCAGGCGTGCCTCACCACGCCCGACACCACGGGACGCGTGCTCGACATCGGTGGCCCCGATGTCCTCACGTATCTCGATCTGATGCATGTCATGGCCGCGGAGTTGCGGCTGCGGAAGCGGATCGTGCTGCCCGTGCCCCTGCTCACGCCGCGGCTCTCGTCGCTGTGGATCCACCTGGTCACGCCCCTCAGCGCCCGCCTCGCCCGCCCGCTCGCCGAGGGTCTCCGCAACGAGGTCGTATGTCGCGACGACGAAGCGGCCCGACTCATGCCCCAGCAGCTCCTGGGCGTGCGCGAGGCGATCGGCGCCGCGCTGGGCAAGATCGCCAGCGCCGATGTGGAGACGTTCTGGTCCGACGCGGGGCCCATCCCCGGCGACCCCGACTGGGCCGGCGGCACGGTGTTCTTGGACGAACGGACCATCGAGATCGACGCGTCCCCCGATCGCGTCTTCAAGGCCGTCTGCCGTGTAGGCGGCGGGCACGGGTGGTACGCGGCCGACTGGCTGTGGCGCGTCCGAGGGTTCATGGACCGGATCATCGGCGGGCCCGGCCTCCGACGCGGCCGGCGTCACCCCGAGGATGTGGTGTACGGCGACGCCCTCGACTTCTGGCGCGTCATCGGCCTTGAGCGCAACCGTCGCCTCACCCTCCGCGCCGAGATGAAGCTCCCCGGCGACGCCGTGCTGGAATTCCGCATCGCACCCCCGGAGCGCGATGGGGGCCCGTCGATGCTCACCCAGGCCGCCCGGTTCAAGCCCCGCGGACTGCTGGGGCTGCTGTACTGGTACGCCGTGCTGCCGCTCCACGGCGTCGTGTTCAGCGGCATGCAGCGTGGGATCAAACGAGCCGCCGAGAAGCCCATCGAGGCCGCGCAAGGCGCCCCCTCGGTCTGAATCCGTCAGAAACCCTTATCGAAAGGACGCGCATGGCGCGCTCATCACACACACATGCCGTTTCCACATCCCGGGGCGCTCTCGCCGCGCTCTGGACGATCGGAACGATGCTCGGCGTCGTGTTCGTCTCCGGTTGCTCGTCGAGCGTGCCGAACCGCGACCCAAGCGGCGAACCATTCCCCAGCGTGCGGGGCGAGGGTCTCGACGGCGTCAAGTGGACGATCCCCGACGACTTTGCCGGCGAGCACGTGCTGCTCCTCGTCGGCTACAAGCAGAACGCCCAGTTCGACATCGACCGCTGGATGATGGGCCTCCTGCAGGCCGAGACGCCGGTGGACTTCTACGAGATCCCGACGATCAAGGGCCTGGCGCCGCGGGTGATCGGCGGATGGATCGACGACGGCATGCGTAAGGGCATCCCGCGCGAGACGTGGGGCGTGGTCATCACGGTTTACGCCGACGCCGACAGGATCGTCGACCTCACGGGGAACGAGCTCGGCAACAACGCCCGCGTCCTTCTGCTTGATCCCGACGGAACGATCGTCTGGTTCTGGGATCAAGGCTACTCGCCCTCGGCGCTGCTCGATATGGATCGCCTGCTGCGCAACGCGATCGGCGCCCCAGCACGGCTCACGCCTGAGCAGAGTTTGGAGAGAGAGGACGGCGAGTGATCATCGACGCGGCCGTCCTGAGCGTGCACGCCGGCGCCACGCTGGCCATGATGGGCCTCATCTGGTTCGTGCAGATCGTGCACTACCCGCTCTACCCGAAGGTGGGGGAGGAAGGGTTCACCGAATACGAACGCGCCCACACCCGGCGCACAGGTTTCGTCGTTCTGCCGCTCATGGCCACCGAACTCTGTGCCGTCGCGATCCTGTGCTTCCTGCTGCCCGCAAACGTCGCCCCGGCGTTGATCTGGACGGGCCTCGCGCTGGTGGTGCTGATCTGGGTCTCAACGTTCGGCGTGCAGGTGCCCCTCCACATGCGCCTGGAGCGCTCGTGGGACTCCGCCACCGCGCGCCGGCTGGTGTTCACGAACTGGGTGCGCACACTCGCGTGGTCGGCGCGGGGCGTCATCGCCTTGGTGATGATCGTGCAGAGCATGACGGGACAAGCCAACACCGGTGGCGCGGCGTGAGCGAGGCCTCACCCACCGCCGGCCTGCGGCAGGACGGAGTCGCGCACACCGTGCGCACGCTCGTGGTCGTGTTGGGCGATCAACTCTCGCACGAGTATGCCGCGATCAAGGGAATCGACCCGGAGCGCGACGCCGTGCTGATGATGGAGGTCGCGCAGGAATCCGAGCACGTTCCCAGCCACGCGCAGCGCACGATCATGTTCCTCAGCGCGATGCGCCACTTCGCGTTGGAGCTGCAGGCACGCGGCGTGCCCGTCCGCTACGCCCGCCTCGAGGACCCGGCGAACACCCATTCATTCGACGGTGAGGTGGCCGCCGCGGTGCGCGACCTGCGACCCGAGCGCATCGTCGTCACCCACCCCGGCGAGCACCGCGTTTTGGCCATGGCCCGCGCGTGGGAGCAGGAACACGATATCTCCATCGAGATCCTTCCCGACACGCACTTCCTCACGGATCTCGCCGACTTCAACGCGTGGACCGAAGGCAAGAAGGAAGTGCGCATGGAGCACTTCTACCGTCGACAGCGGCGCGCACTTCGTGTTCTCATGGACCAGCGCGGCGAGCCCGTCGGCGGCGCCTGGAACTTCGACAAGGACAACCGCAAGGCGTTCGGCAAGCACGGCCCCGACCCCGTCCCCACGCCGCCACAGCGGTACGAACCCGACGCGGTGACCCGCGAGGTGATTTCCGCGGTCCGCGAGCGGTTGCCCGGCCTGCCCGGCAGGGCGGAGCGATTCGACTGGCCCGTCACCCGCGCCGACGCTCTGCGCGCCCTCGATGACTTCATCACGCGCCGGCTCCCGATGTTCGGTCCCTTCGAGGACGCCATGTGGACGGGCGAGCCAGTCCTCTGGCACGCGCGGCTTTCCGCCCCGATGAACCTGAAGCTCCTCGACCCGCGTGAGGTTGTGAAGGCCGCGCTCGATGCGTACCGGCGGGGCAAGGCGCCGATCGAGTCCGTCGAGGGGTTCGTGCGCCAGGTGATCGGCTGGCGCGAGTTCATCCGCGCGATCTACTGGCGTGAGGGCCCCGGGTACGAACGCCGGAACGCGCTCGAACAGCACGCCAAACTCCCCGCGTTCTACTGGACCGCCGAGACCGACATGGCATGCCTGCGCGAGTGCGTCGGGCAGGTGCTCGACAACGCTTATGGCCACCACATCCAGCGTCTGATGGTCACGGGGAATTATGCGCTCATCGCCGGCGTGCATCCGAAGCGCGTCGCCGACTGGTATTTGGGCATGTACGCCGACGGTGTGGACTGGGTGACGCTGCCCAACACGCTGGGCATGGCCATGCACGCCGACGGGGGCGTCGTCGGCTCGAAGCCCTACGCCGCGAGCGGCAAGTACATCCAGCGGATGAGCAACTACTGCAAGGGCTGCCGCTACGACCCCGGCTCCCGCCACGGCGAGGGCGCGTGCCCCGTCACCGTCTTCTATTGGGACTTCCTCATCCGCAACGAGGAACGATTCCGCGCCAACACCCGTATGGCTCTCACCCTTAAGCACGTCGAGAAGATGCCCGCCGAGAAGCGCACGCGGGTCACCGTCAGCGCCGGACGGCTCCGCGCGGCGATGGGCATCGGCGAAGTCTGAACCTATCTCAATAAGACAAAGTCATCCCATGCGCACACTCGTCTGGTTCCGTCACGATCTCCGCACCAACGACAACACGGCGTTGCACCACGCGGCGCGCGCCGCGACCAATGGCGTCGTGGGGCTGTTCATCGTCTCTCCCGATGAGTGGCGCCGCCACGACGTCGCGCCGTGCAAGGTCGAGTTCATCCTGCGCACGCTGCGGGTACTCAGCGACGACCTGGCGTCGAAGAACATCCCGCTCCTGATCGAACGGGCCGAGAAGGCGGCCGATGTGCCCGCCCTTGTCCGCGACATCGCCCGGCGGCACGCGTGCGACGTCGTGCATTGCAACACCGAGTACGAGATTAACGAGACCATCCGCGACGAGAACGCCGCGGACCTGCTCCGCGAGATCGGCGCCGCGTTCCACGCCCACCACGACCAGTGCGTGATCGAGCCGGGGAGCGTCCGCACCAAGCAGGACGGGGCGTACACCGTCTTCACGCCCTTCAAGAAGACGTGGTTCACGGTCCACGACGATCGCGGCGGCGCCCCCGTCCTGCCGGCGCCGAAGAAGCAGCCGGAGATGCCTCAGGGCCTCGCGCCCAGTCCGGCGCCCGAACGGGTGGAGGGCTACACGTCCGACGTGCCCGCCGAACTGCACCCCGGCGGCGAGCACGCCGCGATGCGACGCCTCACCGAGTTCGCGCAGCTCCGCATCGGCGACTACAAGACCGACCGCGACTACCCCGCGATCAACGGCACCAGCGTGATCTCGCCCTACCTCGCCATCGGCGCGATCTCGCCCCGCCAGTGCCTCCGCGCCGCCCTCGACGCCAACGACGGGAGGCTCGATGCCGGCGCCCCCGGCGCCGTGCACTGGATTTCGGAGCTCGTGTGGCGCGAGTTCTACAAGCACATCCTCGTCGCCTTCCCGCGCGTCTGCATGCACCGCGCCTTCAAGCCGGAGACGGACCGCCTCCCGTGGCGCTACGACGAGGCTGAGTTCCAGCGCTGGTGCGACGGCCAAACCGGCGTGCCCATCGTGGACGCCGCGATGCGCCAGTTGAGGGCGACCGGCTGGATGCACAACCGCTTGCGCATGATCGCGGCGATGTACCTCACGAAAGATCTTTTCATCGACTGGCGCTGGGGCGAGCGCTGGTTCATGCGCAACCTCGTTGACGGCGACCTCGCCAGCAACAACGGCGGGTGGCAGTGGTCCGCCTCCACCGGCACAGACGCCGCGCCCTATTTCCGCATCTTCAACCCCGTCAGCCAGAGCCGCCGCTGGGATGAACAAGGGGAGTTCATCCGCCATTTCGTCCACGAACTTATCGATCTCGATGACGCCGACATCCACGACCCATCCGCCATCCCCGGCCTCCTGCGGTCGCAGATCGACTACCCCGAGCCCATGGTCGACCACCGCAAGGCCCGTGATCGGGTCATGGCGGCGTTCAGGGCCATCGCCGGCGACAAATGACCCGCCTTCCGGCGTGGGGCAAAAACCTGTATAGGGCGCTGAATCCACCCCATAACCCCCCGCGAAATCACCTCGGAAGGCACTGACCGGCGTGTTCCGCCCGGTCCTGACGCAGCGCGAGGCGTCCCGTCGCCGCACACAACACACCACACTCGCGCCAGCCCTCTCGCATCCAGCAGTGGAGCGGGGGGGCTTTTTCCGTGAGAATCCCCCCCATATGCGATTCCAAACCGCTTCCCTCGCCGCCGCACTCCTGATCGTCGCCAACTGCTGCCCGGCGCTCATGCGTCCGGCCTCCGGCCAGGTCACGCGGGCCGATCTCGCCGCGGCGTACCTGCGCGTCGACCACGCCTACGCCGAGGGCCATCCCGGCGCTGTGCCCGCGGTCGAGGCCCACCGCACGTTCGACAGGATCTCCCTCTCGTTCTTCTCCGGCGATTTCGCCTCCGCGGTGCGGGCCCTGGACGCCCTCTACCTCGCCCTGCGCCCCGACCTCGACTCCCCGGCGATGCGCGCCGCCCTCGCCCTGCGCATCGAGGCGGAGCCGCCGACGATTACGCCCGGCCGCGGCGTGGCGCCGACGCTGCAGGTCTCCGCCCGCTACGCGCCCGAGGGCGAGGAGGGCGCGCCACGAGTCTGGGTCAGGCTGCGCGACCCCGCTGGCGCGGTGGTCTTCTCCGCCCTGCTCCCGGACATCGACCCGGGGGCGCGGTTCGTGCCGCTCGCGGTCGATGCGCCGAGAGCCGGGTGGTCGCCGGGCGTGTACACGATCGAGATCGCCACGGCGCAGCGCACACTCCTCGATGCGGGGCGGCTGGTGGTCGCCGATTCCTCGCTCGACACCCAACGCGAAGCGCTGCTCGCCCGCCTGCGCGGGATGCGCCCTGCGAACGAGGCGATGGAGCGGGCCGCGCACGCGTGCGCCTCCCGCCTCGGCCTGCTCGCCGACCGGCCCTCGCCGATGCAGTCCGCCCAGTGGCTCGCGGATCAGCACGCGCTCCTCGCGGCGACGACCGCTGAGGTGGACGCGATCGAGGCCGGCTCCGATCCGTACATTCGTCGCACGGGCGACGCGTGGATGTCCATCCGCGCCGCCGGGCAGGACGTGCCCCTGCGCATCTACGTCCCCGAAGAACTCGCCCACGCGCGGGTGCTGGCGCCGATCGTCGTCGCCATCCACGGCGCCGGAGGCGACGAGAACATGTTCATGGACGCCTACGGCGCCGGCGCCGTCAAGCGCCTCGCCGACGCCCACGGCCTCATCGTCGTCGCCCCGCTCAATACCCCCATCGCCAATCCCGCGGCCTTCGATGACATGATCGACTTCATCGCCGAGCGCTGGCCCGTGGACCGATCACGCATCATCCTCGTCGGCCACTCGATGGGCGCTGGCGTCGCCGCGGCGATCGGGCGGGCTCGCCCAGAGGGCGTGCGCGCCGTGGTCTGCATCGCCGGCCCCGGCATGATGGGCGGTGCGCCCGGAGCCGCGCCGACGCTCGTCATCGGCGCGGGGATGGACCCGATCATCCCGCTCGCACGCATCGAGCAGGGCGTGGAGCGGGCGCGGGGCGCCGGCGCGGACATCGAACTGCGCGTGAAGCCCGACATGGGCCACACGCTGGTCGTCACGGACACCATCGACGAGGCCCTGCGGTGGGCGCTCGCGCAGGAAGGCCGCGACCGCAATCAGCCGTGACCCCCTTCGTTCAATGAGAGTCGGCGTGAGGCTTCAGTCCGCCTTCTGCTTCGCCACGAAGGCGTCCTTGTCCGCCTCCGACCACGCGTCGAAGGCCGTATCGCAGCCGGGGCAGCAGAAGCCGATCCGGTTGTCCTTGTACGTGAGGAAGGTCCGGCCGTCGATGGCTTCTTCGCCGATGGGGCACATGGCGTTGATGGCGCTCTTTGCGCGGCGCATCTCGCCGACTCTGGCGTCCTGCGCTTCGAACCCCAGCACGCGCCACGCGTTGACGGCCTTTTCATCTTTGAAGGCCACTACGGCGCCGCGGTGCGCAAGGCGCGGGCTCGACGAATCGACCTCGGCGCCGCTCACGGGGCACGCCGTGTTCATCGCGTCTTGCGTCATGATCTCGTTGACGTACGCCCGGCGACGGTCCTCGTCCCACGCTTCGAACCGCGGCGGGCAGCGTTCGCAGCAGAACCCGACCGCTTCATCGCCCACCGCGATGGTCGGCGCATCCGCCGCGACGGGGCGGCCGCTCACGGGGCAGCCCTCGTTGATCGGGGCCCGCGGAGCACGGGCGGCGACGTAGGCGTTCCTCGCGTCCGTGTCCCATGCGCGGAATTGCGCCGGGCACCCGCCGCAGCAGAACGCGACGCTGTACGCGCCCACCCGCAGCGTCGGGGGCTCGGCGCCGATGGGCTGATCGCTGATGGGGCACGTGTCGTTGACGATCAACGCGGGTGACTCCGCCGCGGGCGCGGGCGACATCGCCGGGGCGCCGGCGGTTCGCACCTTCGCCACGGCGGCGCGGCGCTCGTCTTCACCGAGCCGCTGGAACGCCGTGCGGCACATGGCGCAGCAGAACCCGACGGTGTCGCCGTCGAAGGCGATGGTCGGCGCGCCCTCGGGCACCGCCTCGCCCGACATGGGGCACGCCGAGTTGATGGGCGCCGCGAGGGCGAGCGCAGGCGTCGCGCAGAAGGCGAACGCGAGGAAGATCGATCGAATGACGTGCGGCATGGGGAGTGTCTCCTTCAGACTGGTGGTGGCGGTGCGCCACGGTGAACGAACGAATATTAGCGCTCTGCCGTCGCGTTGAGAAGGCGCAGGCGCCACTCTTCGCGGAGGCAGTAGAGGGTGGGCACCACGAACATGGTGATGGCGACGACGAGCATGCCGCCCACGCTGGGCACGGCCATTGGCGTCATGATGTCCGACCCGCGTCCGGTGCTCGTGAGGATGGGCAGCAGGGCGAGCAGGGTGGTGGCGGTCGTCATGAGGCAGGGTCGCACGCGGCGGAGGCCGGCCGCGATCGTCGCGGCTCGGATCTGTTCGATGGTCTCGGTCGCGCGTTTCTCAAAGCTCTGTTTCAGGTACGTCGCGATGATCACGCCGTCGTCGCAGGCGATGCCGAAGAGCGCCAGGAACCCCACCCAGACGGCGACGCTCAGGTTGATCTGGTTCACCCGGAAGAGCTCGCGCATGTTCCGGCCCAGCACGTCGAAGTCGAGGAACCACGGCTGCCCGTACAGCCACAGCATCAGGAACCCGCCCGCACCGGCGACGAAGATGCCCGTGAAGACCATCCCCGTCGTCAGCACGGAGCGGAACTGCATGTACATCAGCACGAAGATCGCAAACAGCGAGACGGGCAGCACCAGGGCCAGCGTCTTCTGCGCCCGCGCCTGATTCTCCCACGAGCCGGCGAACGTGTAGCTCACGCCCCCGGGGAGCACGAGCGAACCGTCGTCGATCTTCGATTGCAGGTAGGACGCGGCGTCCTCGACCGCGCGCACCTCGGGCACGTCGCGCCGCCGATCGAAGAGGACGTACCCGACAAGGAACGCGTCCTCGCCGCGGATCATCTCCGGCCCGCGCACCGAGCGAACGTCCGCCACTTCCTCCAACGGGATCTGCGCCCCGCTCTCTGTCGTGATGAGCACACGCGGCAGCGTCTCGAGCCCGTCTCGCAGTTCCCGCTGGTAGCGCACCCGCACCGGGTAGCGCTCGCGCCCCTCAACGGTGGTGGTCGCGATGGCGCCGCCGATGGCCGTTTCGATCACCCGCTGGGCATCGGCGATGCGCACGCCGTGGCGGGCAAGGCGGTCGCGGTCGAGGTGGATCTCGATGTACGGCCGCCCCACGATCCTGTCGGCGATCACCGCCGCGGGCTCGACCGTGGGCACGTCGCGCAGCAACGCCTCGATCTCCATGGCGGCCCGCTCGATCGTTTCGAGGTCCGGGCCGCGCACCTGCACCGCCATGGGCGCACGGATGCCGCTCTGGAGCATCACCAGCCGCGCCGAGATCGGCTGCAGGAAGGGGGCGCCGGTCACGCCAGGCACGGCCGCGGCCTTCTCGACCTCGTTCCAGATGTCGCGCGCCGAGCGGATGTGGTCGCGCCACTGGCGGTAGGGGCGGCCGGCGGGATCGGGGATGAGCTCGCCGTGCTCGTCACGCGCGAACTCGCCCTCGGCGTCGTCGAAACGGAAGCGGATCCGTCTGCCGCTGTCGTCGGCGATGTACTCCGGCTTGTAGTTGATGACGGTCTCGATCATGGAGATCGGCGCCGGGTCCAGGGCGCTCTCCACGCGCCCGAGCTTGCCCACCGCGGACTCCACCTCGGGGATCTGCGTGATCATCATGTCCTGCAGCGCCAGCGCCTCGGCCGCCTCCGCGATGGAGGCGTGCGGCATGACGGTGGGCATCAGCAGGAACGAGCCCTCGTCGAGCGGGGGCATGAACTCCTTGCCCAGCCCGGGGAAGGCGTGCGAGAGCGAGACCCAGAACGGGGCGCTGCGCACCGTGTCGCGCTCCACGCCAAGACGCTCCGTCGTCGCCGGCACGAACGCGAAGACGCGATCGAACCCCAGCCATACGCTGGCGCCCGTCGCGATGAGCAGCGTGGGCAGCGCAAGGAACGCCGCCTTGTGCGCCAGACAAACCCGAAGAATCGGCTCGTACGCCCACTCGAGCAGTTTGAAGACCACCAGCACCACCCCGATGACCCCGCCCACGAAGACCGCGTTGCGCAGGTAGCCCTCTGCGGGGCCGAGCGGCAGCCACACGTTCGTCAACAGCAGCCACACGCCGATGAGCACCGCGATGTTCGCCAGCGTTGGCCCCGCCCACCGGGCCGCGGGCGGCATGTGCGGCTTGGCCAGATGGAAGATCCCGATCAACGCCACGATGGCGCCCGCCCACCACTCGACAAAGACCCCCAGCGCAAGGCCCAACGCGATCAGTCCCCACAGCACAACGCGGCGGGTGAGCCGCGAGGGGAAGGGGCGCGCGATCAGCAGGTACGCCGCGCCGGGGATCACCGCCAGGGCCAGAACCACGGAGGCGATCAACGCCAGGGTTTTCGTGTAGGCCAGCGGCGAGAAGAGCCGGCCCTCCTGCCCCGTCATCGCGAAGACGGGAAGGAAGCCGATGACCGTCGTGGCGATCGCCGTCAGCACCGCCGAACCGACCTCACGCGTCGACTCGTACACGACCTCGATGCGCGGTGTGTCCGGGGGCGCCTCCTTGAGCCCCTTGAGGATGTTCTCCGTCAGCACGACGCCCATGTCCACCATCGTGCCGATGGCGATGGCGATGCCCGCCAGCGCCACCACGTTGGCGTCCACGCCCAACCCCTTCATGCCCACGAAACACATCAGCACCGCGGCGGGGAGCAGGGCGCTGATCAGCAACGCCGCCCGCAGGTGCGAAACCATCACGATCACCACGATCACCGTGATGAGGATCTGATTGATGAGTGCGCTGTACAGCGTCTGCAGCGTCTCCTGGATCAGCCCGGATCGGTCGTAGAAGGGCACGATCGTCACGCGGCTGGTGCGGCCGTCCTCGAGTGTGCGCACGGGCAGGCCGGGGGCGATCTCGTCGATCTTGCGCTTGACGTTGTTGATCGTCTCCAGCGGGTTGGCGCCGTGACGAACCACCACGACGCCCCCGACGACCTCGGCGCCCTCCTTGTCCAGCACGCCCAGACGCTGCGCCGGGCCGAGGGCGACTCGCGCGACGTCGCGCAGCAGCACGGGCGCGCCGCCGGTGGCGCGCACCACGCTGCGTTCGAGGTCGTCCACGCTCTTGACGAAGCCGAGGCCCCGCACCGTGTATTCGACGCGGTTGACCTCGATCGTGCGGGCGCCGACATCGAGGTTCGCGTCGCGCACCGCGCTGTAGACATCATCGAGCGTCACCCCCCACGCGCGCATGGCGTCGGGGTCGACGTCCACCTGGTACTCCTGCACATACCCGCCCACGCTGGCGACTTCGCTCACGCCCTCCGCGGACTGCAGCGCGTACCGCACGACCCAGTCCTGGACAGAGCGCAGTTCGTGCAGATCCCAACCACCGGCGGGGTTCCCCTCCGCGTCGCGCCCCTCGAGCGTGTACCAGTACACTTGCCCCAGCGCCGTCGCGTCCGGGCCCAGCGCCGGCGTCACGCCCTCCGGCAACGCCCCCGCGGGCAGGCTGTTGAGTTTCTCGAGGATCCGCGCCCGCGACCAGTAGAACTCGACGCCCTCGTCGAAGATCAAGTAGATCGACGAAAAGCCGAACATCGAGATGCTGCGCACCGTCTTCACGCCCGGCACGCCCATCATCGCAGTCGTCAGCGGATACGTGACCTGATCCTCGACGTCCTGCGGCGAGCGCCCCGGCCAGTCCGTGAAGACGATCTGCTGGTTCTCACCGATGTCCGGGATCGCGTCCACCGCCACCGGGTTGCGCGGCATGCCCCACGGGTCCCAGTCGAAGGGCGCCACCAGCACGCCCGCGAGCACCGCGAACGCGAGCAACAGCGCCACCACGACCTTCTGCTCGAGGCAGACACGGATCAGCCTGTCCAGCGGTGAGAGACGATCATTCATGGCCGTGCCCCTCATGCCCCCGCTGCGCCGGTTGATCTCGTGCCGGCGGCGGCGAAGCGTGGGGGGCGCCGAGGGCGGGGACACGCTCGTCCACGACGCCGCACCGCAGCATGGAGGCGCCGAAGTAGGGGTTGGCGATCTCTTCCTGACGGGCAAGCCACTCGGCGCGGCGGCCATCGAAGGCCATGGGGCAGTGGGCGATGTACGAGACACCCCCGCCGGGTCGCCCGAACGTGCGCACGAGGGCGATCATCGCGTCGGCGTGCGTCTCGAACAGCGCCCGTGCCTCCCCGATATCGAGCAGGTCGTCGAGCCCGCCACGCCCGGCGGCCAGTCGTTCGCGCAGCGCCCTCCACTCGTCGCGCGGAGCGCCGAAGAGGCCCGAATCGTCGACGCGCATCGCTGCGCTGTGCAGTTCCTCCGTCGCGTCGAGGAAATCGAAGAAGTCGTCGTCCGCGAGCGCCTCCTGGGCGGCGAAGTACGCCTTGTAGAGCGCCGGGAGCGAGTCGAGGAACGACGCGGGCGCCCTATGGCGGGGTGCGTGCGAGGGTTCGCGGGCCGGGCTCATCAGGCTGTGCTTGCCGGCGATCTGGGCGGCGCTGTCGATCTTGAAGGCGCCCGTGGTCACGACGCGCTCGCCTTCGCTCAGACCATCAAGCACCACGTAGGCGTCGCCGACGCGCGAACCGAGCCGCACATCACGGGCCTCGAAAACGCCCTGTTCGGCCTCCACGTACACGAGCGCACGCCGCCCGGTGATCAACGGCGCCGAGGCGGGAATCAACAGCGGGTCGGTGTGCGGCCCGGCGCGGAGGCCGCCGGCGCCGGCGAGCACTTGCTCGGCGGGTTCGAGCGCCATGCCGCACACGTCGCAAGCGCCCGGCTCGTCCTTGACGATCTCGGGGTGCATGGGGCTGATCCACTTGCCACGAAGATCCGGCCCGATGGCGTGGCCGGCGTCGTCCACGCGCGATTCGACCCGCGCCCGCACGTACATGCCGGGTTTGAGCGCGCCATCGGCGTTGGGCACATTGAGTCGCACCTTGACGCTGCGCGTCATTTCGTCGAAGGCGGGGGGGATGTAGGCGATCACGCCTCGGAACTCGCGCCCCGGCACGGCGTCGGTCGTGACGATCACCGGCTGGGCGTAGCGGAGCAGCGGCAGGTCGCGCTCGTAGGCGTCGAGCAGGGCCCACACGCCGGTGTAGTCGGTGATCTCAGCGAGGTCCTCGCCCCGGTCGAGCCAGTGCCCCTCGTGCCCGCCCAGCATCGTGATCACGCCCGTCGCGGGGCTGTGGATGCGGAAGGTCTTCTTCACGAGGCCCGTGCGCACGACCTCGTCGATGTCGGCGTCGGTGACGCCCAGCAGGCGCAGTTTCTGGCGCGAGGTCTCGACGAGATCCAACGCCGGGTCGACGCGCGACTGGCGGCGCGTGTCGAGTGCGGCGACCAGTTCGTACGCCGCGGTGAGCACATCGGGAGAGTAGAACTCCGCGATCACGTCGCCCACGCGCACCGGCGCGCCGACGTAGTTGGCGTGGAGACGTTCGATGACGCCGTCGGTCAGCACCACGAGATCGCGGATGCGTGTCTCGTCCGTCTCGATGCGCCCGAACAGACGCAGCTCAACGGAGGCGGGTCGTCGTTCGACGCGGCTGGTGCGCACATCGGCGAGCGCCCGCGCCGTGGCCCCGAATCGGACGCGGACCACGCCGTCCTCGTCGTCGTCCTCCGCCTCGCCAGCGGGGATGAGGTCCATGAAGCAGATCGGGCACTGGCCCATGCGGTCCATGCGGATCTGGGGGTGCATGGAGCAGGTGTAGACCGTCTTGTCAGCGGCGCTCGCCGGCGCCTCGGCGCCGTTGGCGGACTCGGCGCGAGGAGCAAACTGTCGCCCGAGCACGAAGGCCACGATGAGCAGCACGAGCACCAGAACGATCGTGCCGGCGTGCGCTGCCACACGTCGGAGGATGGATACGGGGGCGCGCCGGTTCATTGTTCGTCTCCTTCGGTCGATTGCGCGTCGTTGTAGGCGTCGATCCGGCGCGGCAGGGGCACGCCGCTGAGCGACTCCAACTGCGCCAGGGTCGATGCGCGGTCGGCCACGGCGCGGGCTTCTTCGAGGCGCAGGGAAAGCAGGGTGCGCTCGGCGTCGAGGGCGTCCTGCAGGCCGGTGTTGCCCGCCGCGCAGCACGCCAGTACGGCGCGCATCGCCTCCTCGGCCTTGGGGATCAGCGTGTCACGCAGCAGCACGATGCGACGCTGGGCGTCGTGGTGCTGGAAGAGTAGGTCGGAGGCCTCCGCCCGCAGCCGGTGGCGGGCGTCCTCTCGCTCGTGCGCGGCGGCGAGCCGGTTCGAGGTCGCTTCCCGCACCCGCCCCTCGTTGCGCTCGCGCCAGATCGGCACACGCATCGAGACGGCGAAGATGTACTCGTCCGTGGTGACGTCAGCGCCGGCGCCGAGGGTGAAATCCGGGTTGTTCTCGGCGCGGGCCACGGCCTGCCCCTGTCGGAGCGATTCGACGAGCGCGCTTTGTGCGCGCAGCGTCGGGTTGTGATCCTCGAGCCACGCGACCACGTCATCATCGTGTGCGTCCAGCACCTCGTCGGGCGACGCCCACGCCTCGGGGAGGGGGGCGTCCGCGGGGCGGCTGAGCATCGCGTTGAGTCGGGCCGCGAGCGGAACGCGCCGAGCGACGAGGCTTTCCAACTCGTTCTCCAGCCTGCCCACCTCCACCTGCGCCCGCACGACCGCGGCGTACATGTCCGGCTGTGTCATGTACTGGGCGCGAAGGGATGATTCGAGCTGCGTCACGAGCTCCGCCGTGTCACGGGTGAGGGCGATGCGGGCGTCGAGGTAGCCCAGTTCGAGCACGTTCTCGATGATGCGCGCTCGGATGGCGAGCCACTGTTCGCTCACCCTCGCCAACTCCGCCTCGGCGGCGTATGTGGCCGCATCGCGTCGGCGCTCGATTGTGCCGAACCACGGGAAGGCCTGCTCGACCATGATCTCCTGCTTGCGCGGGCGCCCGTCGCGTTCGTGCAGGTAGGAGACCCGCGGGTCGGGCAGGAAGCGGGCCGAGTCGATGCGGGCCGCGGCCGCCTGCCACCGCTCCTGCGCGGCTCGGAGGGCGACGCTGTGCGTCTGCGCGTAGGTCAGCACGTCCTCGAGCGTCGCGTTGGCGGGCAGCGGGTCGGTGTCGGCGCGGTGCGCACCGTCTCTGGGATTGGCGGGCGACCCGTTCGCGCGGGGAGGCGGCGGGCGCTGCATATCGAGCCACGGGTCTTGCCACGAGGCCGCGGGGGGTCGCCGCTCGTCGAGGGGCGATGCGCAGCCTGTGAGCACGGCGCCGACGCACAATGCGCCGAGGGGGACGCGCCACGGGGTATTCGGCGTCATGAGACGCTCCTTGTCGGTGTCACGCGATGCCCCGCGGTGCGGGCGCATCGATCAACGCCCCGAACGCGCACGCGTGCGGGGGGTCAGGTGCGAAGCGACAACGACAGGGAACTAGGTCAGCCAGCGACACAGCGACGCCTGGGTACGGCGCGTGTGCGGCGAGAGCGTCCATTCGGGGGCCGGCGAGCGCCGTTCATAGGCGATCCGTGGCTCGTGCCCGGCGGTGCGATCCACGAGGGTCTGGGGCTGTCCGGGCTTCTCCGCGAGCGTTGGGAGGATCGGCGCCGGCACGAGGTCCATGCACGGGCAGCCGAGTTCCTGGTCCGGGGCGGGCGCATCGGTGTCGCAGCACGAGGGCGCCTCGGGGACGGCCGGGACACAACAGCAGGCGTCGCTCGGCCCCAGATCTGCGCTGCGGAGGCTGCAGACCGCTTGCGTGCCCAGCATCGCGGGCGGGAGCACCAACGTCAGCAGCAGGATGAGGCGGATCAGCATCACCTCAATCGTCGGACGTGCGGGAGCAAGAGTCAAACGAGGGTCGGCGGGAGCGGAGGTCTCGGGGCCCGATCAGCCTTGGGGGCCGATCGCGTAAGGGTCTGTGCGGGCTGGGCAAGGTGGGCGGTTTCCGGGGGCTCGGGGGCCGCTCCGAGGACATCCAGCGGCCTTCGCGTTGTGCCGATGTCGCGCACGGATGCGATACCGCATGAACATCACGAACGGGGCGGCGTGGGCGGCGGCGAGCCTGTGTGTGGTCGCTCTGTTCGCCTGCGGCCTGATGGGGCCGCGTCTGGCGACGGCGTACACGGCGCCCTCGGCCCCGCCCGGAGGCCACGCCGCCTCGTCGACCTTCGGCCCCAACGGAGCGTCGCTGGGGCCGGGCTTCCTGAGCGTGAGGGTTGGTCCGTTCCGGTTGCTGACGGATGCGCCCGGCGACCGGCTCGCCGAGTATGCGCAGGTGCTGCATAGGCTGGTCTCGGCGTTCGAGCACGAGATGCGGGAGCTCGGCGTTGACGCTCGCAGCCCCGAAACGCCGCTGGTGTGCATCGTCTTCGCCTCTGTAGAGGGATTCGAGCGCTTCGCGCGCGAGCACGACGGCGTCGACGCCGGCGCGATGGGGGGGTACTACAGCGCCCGCGCGAACCACGCGGTGCTCTTCGACGAGTTGGGGTCGCCAGAATCTCTCACGGCGTTGCGCTCCATCGCGCATACCCGAGCGCTCGCCTACGAGGCGATGCGCCGTGCCGCGCATTCCAGCGACGCCGGCCTCGCGGCACGCCTGCGCGACTGGGCGACCCGGAGCCTCGCGGAGGCCGACTCCGAAGAGGAGCGACTCCAGCGCGACGCCCTCCGAACCACGCTCCGTCGGCTTGCGCACGAGGGCGTGCACCTGCTGGCGTACAACACGGGCGTGATGGACAGGGCGCCCGAACCGACCACGCGGCACGGCGTCGCTTCGGGTCCGTCGCACCCGGCGTGGCTGTGCGAGGGCATGGCCGAGAGCATCGCCCGCCGGCTCGTCGAAGACACGATCCCGTTCGACGGACTGCTCGAGGAGATCGACCGCGGCCTGTCGTTTCTCGACACCGAGACGCCCCCGCTGGGGTGCGCGGCGCAGGCGTACGGCTTCTATGCGCACAGCGCGGCGCTCTACGAGGCCCTCCGCCTGGGCCGTCCGGGGTCGCTCGCGGCAATGATCGTGGACCCGGAATCCGGGGCGTCGGCGCTGCGCGATCTGGCGTTCGGGGGTGGGGGGCTCAGGGCGGTGGTCGCCGCGGCTGCGGGCGGCGACGGGGCCGGCGTGCTGGCTGAGGTGGCCCTGGACGCCGTGGCGGATTGACCCGGGTCGGAGGCGGCGTGGCTCGACCGTGGGTCGCGACACGTTTATCCTTGCGGCTGTCGCCACCGTAGCTCAATTGGCAGAGCAGGGCTTTTGTAAAGCTCAGGTTGCAGGTTCGACTCCTGTCGGTGGCTCTTGATGGGTCCGCGCCGGCGTGGGGAGGGGCATGGGGGCGTCCTCCGGTTGAAGAACGCCGCCGGGAGGGGTATTCTCTCCCCCTTCACCCTGAGGGGGTATGCCCGAGCGGCCAAAGGGGACAGACTGTAAATCTGTTGGCGAAAGCCTTCGCAGGTTCGAATCCTGCTGCCCCCACTTTCCGAGACGGCCGCGGCGCCCGCCGCGGCCGCTTTCGTATCCACGCACGCCCGGAACCGCACCAAGAGGCCTCCGAACCGGGCGGGGCGCCGGTGCGAACAATAACGGGGCGTTCACGCGTAGAAACACGTCGGACCGATTCAGTCAGCAGCAGATTATGAAGCCAGACACCCACGCACGCCCCGGAACGTCGTTCGCCTTCACGCTCGTCGAGATGCTGGTCGTCGTGGCCGTCATCGGCATCCTGATCGGCATCCTCCTGCCGACGATCGGCGCTGCGCGCACGCGGGCGCAGTCGGCGGCGTGCGCCTCGAACCTCCGCCAGATCGGCATCGCGACGCGGGCCTATCTCAACGACAACGACGAGCGCCTGCCGCAGGTGTGGATCGAGAACGCACAAACGAATCCGACGAGCTCCACAATCGTCCCCCGTGGCACGGAGGGCGCCTCGCCCATCGGCACCCTGTTCGCTGGCAAGCGGGGCCTGCTGCCGCTCTACGGCATCGACCGCATCGGCGCCCAGCGGCGTCCCCTCAACAGCTACCTCGGCGTGACGGACCCGCCCCGCGACGAGGACGAATTCGCCCAGTCCCCGACGCTCGACGCCGATGACCGGTTTCAGGTGGAGATCCTGCGCGACCCCGCCGACCGTGGAGGCTTCATCAACTACGTGACCGCTTTCGGTCTCGACGCGAACGTGCCGAGCATGTACGACCTCGTCGGTTCGAGCTACGTGATGAACGATCACGCGCTGCAGCCCAACCCGAGCAACGGCACGCCGGTGGGAGACGAGTTGCCGACGCTCGTGCCGGTGCTGGTTGACGGCTACCTGCCGCGTGACGGACGCATGCCGCGCGTCGTCAGCCCCGGCAAGACGTGGCTCATGGGCGACCAGCCGATCTACAACTACGACCGCTTTGATTACGACGAATCAGCGCGCGAAACGCGGTTCGGGCGCAACCTGCGCTGGCACTCGCGATCCGACATCCGCACGAACCTGCTCTTCGTCGACCTGAGCGTCGGCACGGGGCTGGAGGTCCCGAGCCCGTTCTCGGTGAGCGACGGCGACGGCTTTTCGAACGAGGACATCCGCTCGCTCAACACCACGCCGGACTACACGTTCCTGCCGCGCCCGGACTGGCGGGAGCGGTATGAGAACAGACACTTCGACTGAGTCGGCGCCGGTCGCGCGCCGCTAAGTCACCGCGTCAAGAACGCTCTTGATGCCATCCGAGAGGCGCTTCGCGCCAGAAGCGTCGAGAATCATGTCCTCGCGGGGCTCCCCGATGTGAGCCCTAAATGTCTCCTCTGTGACCCCGTAGAATTGCTCGAACGCTTCGGCGGCGACGTACACCCGCGCGCAGCCAGGCTCTCGCGCGCGTTTGTCAGACCACACGACGTACAGGCACCTCGTCTTTTGCATCGGCGGCGCGAACATCAGGCTGCGCGACCATGTTCTTGTGTGAAGACCGAGATCGTTCGCGCATTCATAGAGAGTTCGAACGATTTCTCCGACGCCGTTCTCCTCTGCTTTCCGCAAGACGACATCCGGGGTGAGGCCGCCCCTTGCCGCGTTCGCCGGGGTCACGGCTGATTTTGTTGCTGCCTCATGGATCTTCCGCGCGAGAAAGGTTCTGTGGGAAGCGTCTTGGTAGGCGCTGAACGTGACGATTCGGATCGCCAGATCGGAGAGTTCCTGCAAGTAGTCGACCATCCGGGAGAGCCCGGCGTCGTGACTCGCGCCGACCAGATACATGATGATCTCACGATTATCGTCGGCGTCATCGAGCGAGCGACCACGTTCGTTCAACAACTCATCGAGGGTGTGCCTGTTTCCCCGCGAGCGAAGGTACGCGTCGCACGCGGTCCTGAGTTGCTCGGGATCGAGCGTGCGCAGGCATGACGCATAATCGATGGCCTGCGCGATGACTTCCCGACGCAGTCTCTCCCGTTTGATCTCGATGAGCGCCCATCTCCCCTGCGGGTCCAACGCCAGCAGATCGAGCGGGCCTCCCTCCAGACGGATTTGCCGCCCGACGACCACCAAGCCCTGTTCGAGCATGGCGGGATCGTTCTCGATCCAAGACTCGAGATCACGCTCAGCCCCGATCGCCGCTGTGGTGACGCGCACGGGTGAGCCGGAGTCGATTTGCCAAAGGCCGATCGTGTCCATAATCAAGGTATCTCGCTGCGTGAATGAGGCGACACGATTTAGGTCCGCTTGATGTTTTCGCGCGAGATCATCAGTTCGAGCGTCTGCACGGCCATGTCCTGATCGCGCTCGGTCAGGGCGTTGTAGAAGGGCAGGGCGATGGTGCGCTGGCTGACGCTCTCGGCGATGGGGAACATGCCGGGCCGGAAGCCGAACCGCTCGCGGTAGAAGGGCTGCAGGTGGATGCACGGGAAGTAGTCGGAAGCGCCCACGTCGTGGCGGCGCATCCCGTCGATGATCCGGTCGCGTTCTTCCTGCGTGTACTCGTGTGCGAGGCGCACGACGAAGACGAACCAACTCATCACCGTGTCGGTGTGCATGGTGGGCAGGATGACGTCGGTGTGGTCCATGAGGCGCATCATGTAGCGCTGGGCCACCTCGTCGCGCCGCTTGATGATCTCGTCGAGCCGCTGCATCTGGGCCACGCCCAGCGCCGCGTTGACCTCGGAGAGGCGGTAGTTGTAGCCGAGACGCTCGTGCCGGAGCCACGCCCCGGCCGCGGGCGATGACCCGGGGGCCGGCGTCATGGTGCTCTCCGCGCGTCCCTGGTTGCGGAGTGAGCGGCAGGTCTCGGCGAGGCGGTCGTCGTCGGTGACGATCATGCCGCCCTCGCCGGTGGTGATCTGCTTGTTGGGGTAGAAACCGAAGACGCCCACGCGACCGAAGGCGCCCACGGGCCGGCCGCGCCACGCGCCGCCGAGGCCCTCGCAGCAATCTTCGATGAGGGGGATCTCGTGGCGTGCCGCGATGGCGCGGTAAGCGTCCATGTGCTGTGGATTGCCAAAGGTCTCGACGGCGACGATCGCCTTGGTGCGGGGCGTGATCGCCTGCTCGACGAGTTCGGGGTCCATGTTCAGCGAGCGGGGGTCGATGTCGACGAAGACGGGGGTGGCGTTGACGTAGAGGATGCAGTTGGCGCTGGCGATGAACGAAAATGGCGTGGTGACGACCTCGTCGCCGGGGCCCACGCCCAGCGCCAGCAGGGCCATGTGCAGGCCCGCGGTGCCGCTGGAGCAGGAGACGCCGAACTGGCGCCCCGTGCGTCTGGCGACGAGGCTTTCGAACTCTTCACGCATGGGCCCGATCGAGAGCCTGCCCGAGCGCAGCACACGCACGACGTGCTCGATCTCGGTCTCGGTGATGTCGGGCTGGCTGAGGGGGATATCGCTGGACATGCGCGGGTTGGTCTCCAGGGCGTCTGAGTACGTGCGGCCCGCCCCGGAGTACGCACGGGCAGGCCGGAGCAACCGGGACCGCCGCCGGGACGCCTCTTGCATCGGCACACACGAGGCGCGGTCCGCACTTGTCCCCGGGCGCTGCTCAGGGCATCTCGGTGAGGATGCGGGCGATCGCGGCGCGATCGTGGCCTTCTCGCCGGAGCAGCATCCACGCGGCCTGCACCCGGCGCGCGTGGGAGAGCCCGCCCCAGCCGAAGGCAACGCGGCGGAGACGATCGAGACGGTCCTCGCTCAGCGCACCCTCACGCTGGGCGTGGAGGAGGGCTGTGAGGGCACGGCTTTCGGCGTCTGGAGGCGAGTACGACTCGAGCACGTCTTCGGGACGTGGGGCGTTCACATCGCGCAGCAGCCCCAGAAGGAGGGCGAGGCGGTGTGCATCGCGCTGCTCGGTCTCGGAGTCGCGCAGCAGATTCGCGAAGACCGCGGGATCACGGGCCGCGAGGCGTGAAGCGGCGACGACGGCTTGGTCCATCAGTTCTACGCCGAGTCGTTCGCTGGATAGGGGCAGCCCGGAGAGCTCGGTGAGCAACTCAACGGCCTCGTCATCGGGGAGTTCGGCGGACACGGCGACGAGCCACGCAATACCCGGGGTGTATCGGGTGCGTGCGAGGGCCAGCAGGGGCTCGACACGGGCGCGGCCTTCTTCGCGGAGGGCGAGGCCGGCCTTGCCGATGGTGCTGAGCAGGGATTGGTCGGTCTGGCTGGCGAGGGTGGAGAAAATCGTATCTGGGGTGTGTTGGTGCGCTTCGAGTGCGATCAGCGCGAGCCGGAGCCGGCGCGCAAGGTCGTCGGAGGCGCCGTAGGCGTCGGCCCAGAGCGGAGTGCCTGTCTCGGGAGCGACGCTCATGAGTGTGAAGAGCGCCTCGGAGCGCAGCGCGCCGTTCTCGCTCCACTTGTCGTACGCGCGGTGCGCAAGGCCCGCGGCGCTGGACAGGTCGGAGGTTCGGATGTCCTGCAGGAGAAGGGCGATGCGCCATTCGCCGCGGGTGGAATCGTCGAGCATGATGCGCTCGAGAACTGGGGAGGCGAGTTCGCTTTGGCCGGCGTCGTGCAGCAGCAGCGCAGCGCGCCCGGACGTGAGCAGCGACTCGGCGTCGAGGAGCGCACGCAGGCGGGCTTCGGTCGCCGGCTCCCCCTTGCGGGCGTTGAGCAGGTGCAGGTACGCCTCGAGCACGGGCGGGAGACCGGGACGGGCCAGGAGCTCTTCCACGGCGTCATCGGCGAGCATGCCATGGTTGCGGGCGGAGCTGATGAGCGCGGTCTGCTCCGCGGCGTCGTTGAGCTGAGAGACGAGAAAGAGATCGAGGGCCGGCGGTTGCTCCAGTTCACCGACGCCCAGCACGCCGTGGAGGCGGTGGTCGTCGCGATCGCTCGCCGCGAGTTGGGCGAAGAACGGTCGCAGCGCCGGGTCGCGGAGCTGGCGCAGCGCGAGGAGTGCGGCGTCGGCGCGTTCCTCCGGGCCGTGGATCGCTCGGCGGATGATCTCGGCGAGGTCGCTGTAGGGCGAAGCGTTTGCGCCGTGGCCGCTCAATACGCCAAAGAGGACGACAAGGAGCACGCCGAGGCGACGTCGTGTGGGGGTGGCCGTCATCGGGGAAATAATAGTCGACAGTGGCGGGCGCGACGTCGGGACCGTCGTCTCGGCCCCCAAAAAACGAGAAGCGGTCGTCGCGCCTACGTCTTGGTGGGCGTGACGACCGCTTCGGAGGAGGCTGGCGCCCGGCGCATCCTGCGCCGTGGCGCCGAAAGGGAGAGAGCGTGATTCAGGCCGTCTCCGGGAGACCGGCCTGACGGCGGAGCCTGTCGACGAATTCCTGCACGGTGGGGGTCGTGTGCGGGTAGGCGGCGCCGGCGTGGGGGGGGTCGTTGATGAGCGATGGGTCGCAGCGCTCTGCGCGCTCGATCTGCGACACGACGCGGTTGCAGGCGGTGATGATGGTCGAGTGGTTGGGCCGGTTCATGGCCCGGGCGATCTCCGGGTAGCTGAGCGTGGTCATCACGCGGGAGAGGTGCGCGGTGAGGGCCCGGGCGAACACGACGCGCTTGTGCCTGCTGCGCCCGAGCATTTCGGATGGATCGACGCGCAGTTCGTCGCACACGACCTGAGCGATGCGCGCCACGCTGACGGGCTTGCTGACGTATCGCCGGGCGACGCCCAGCGCACGCTCGACGGCGATGACGCCAACTGGCAAGCCGATGTGGGCGCCGTGCGAGGGCGCGTCCGACTGCTCGACAAGCCTGTGCATCGCGTCGACGCGGGCGACGGCGCCCTCGAGATCACGGACAGATTCGACGAAGCGGTCGGCGATCAGTCGTGCCGCGGCCGCCTCGACGCGCAGCCCGCGGCGCTCGAAGAGGGCGGCCACGATGCGCTCGCGGAGCGCATCGTCGGGCGGGTCGATGGCGACGACCATGCCGGCCATGAACCGGGAGATGAGTTTCTCGCTCATCATGCGGATCTGACGCGGGTGCTCGTCGGAGGCGAGGACCACGCGCGCTCCGCTGAGTTCGATGGCGTCGAACGTGTGCAGGAACTCGCTCTGCGTCGCACCCTTGCGGGCGAGGAAATGGACGTCGTCGATGCACAGCACGTCGATGTCGCGGAAGGCGCGCCGGAACTCGTCGATGCGGCCGGACCGGAGCGAGGCGATGAAGCCGTTGGTGAACGCCTCGCCGGTGGTGTAGCGCACGCGCACGCCCGGACGCTCGCGCCGGGCGCGGTCGATGATCCCCTGCAGCAGGTGCGTCTTGCCGAGCCCGCACCCGCCGTGGACGAAGAGCGGGCTCACGCCGCCGCCGCCCCGCCCCGTCGCGACGGCCATGGCCGCGTTCCACGCCAGAGAGTTCGAGGGGCCGACGAGGAAGTCGTCGAGGCTGCGCAGGCGCATCCCCGGGCGACGCTGCCGGCCTTTGGGACGGGTAGTGACCGCGTTGGCCGCGGCGGCCTGCGTCGCGCGCTCGTTGATCGTCGCGGCCTCCGTCGCCTGATCGTCGAACGCGCCGGGATCGACGGCGATGTCGACGCCCGCGCCCTCGTCGCCCGTTTCCTCACGCACGGCCTGCTCGAAGGCGCTGGCGAATCGCCGGGCGATCAGGTCGGCCGCGAAGGTGCTCGATGCGGCGACACGGAGCCGGCGCTGGTCGTAGGAGACCTTGGTGGCGCCCTCGATGTATTTGCGTTGTTTGTCTTCGCCGATCAGCCGCGAGAGTCGCCGCATGATGGCGGAGCACACCGTTCCGTCGGTGGTCATTGATTGCACAGCACAGCCCTTCCATAGATCGCTGCGCGCGCCGCCGGTGCGGCGCGTCTCCTGCCACGAATGTGAGACTTCGAGTCCGTTCGAACTCGAACGCGCGATCGGAAGCGGCGCACTCGAAGGGCGCAGCCACAGCGCTCGGTAGGGGATTGCGCCCTCCGGCCTTGAGCACCGCGTGTGGTTGCAAAGTCGAGTGTCCCGCCAGGGCCTCCGCCCTCTAGCTGACGTTCGTCCGGCCGTCCTTGAGCCGGTTCGTGAAAGTACGATGAGCAGCGGCCGCGCTCAACCCCCACAACGTTGTGACTTCACAGATTTCCTCGTCCGACTCGGTGCAGACGGGAGTTACGACGCGCACTTTTCTGCGTGTACGGTTTTCAACTGTGGGCAAATCCTGTGGACATCCGGGGCACTCGCGGCGGTGAACGCCTGCGCCCGCGATCCGCTGCAAAAAGACCGCCCCGATCTCCGTCACGGCGTCGTCAGTCCGGCTCCATCTGCGGGCGTTGCGACCCCCCCGCGTCGGGGTGATCCCGAGAGGTCCGGGCCAGAAATAAAAAGTCCCCCGCGGGGCGTTGGCCCGGAGGGGGACTGGAGGAGAGAACACTCGCCATTCTGTACGCAGATCAGCCTGTTCAGGTTCTGGTTGTTGGCTCTGGGAGCCGAGAATCCCCTGCTGGACCGCGTACGGCCGCTCAGCGGGCGCCGGTGGCGGTGCGGAGTCGGGCGGCGAGTCGGTCAACATCATCGCGATCGGTGCCCGTGTAGAGGCCGATGACGCGGAGATCGGGGCCGATGACCACGAACTTCCCCGTGTGGGCGACGTTGTCGATCACGCTGCCGTCGCCCAGGGTGATGGGCGTCTCGGGGTCGAGAGAGAGGGCCAGTTTCAGGCCGCCCTCGCTCAATCGCATGATCTCGTCGAACTCGCCGGTGAGGAAGGTCCAGGTCGTGAGGTCGGCGCCGATGGACGCGGCGTATTCGCGGAGACGCTCCGGTGTGTCGTTCCCGGGGTCGACGCTGATGCTCAGATAGCGCACGCCCGTTCCCACGAGTTCGCGCTGGAGATGGAGCATGTTGCGGCTCAGCGTCGGGCAGATGAAGGGGCAGTTGGTGAAGATGAAATCGACCACGGTGATGTGGCCGCGGAGGTCTTCTCGCGAGAAGGGCGCTTCGTCCTGATCGATGAGGTGAAAGTCGGTGACGGAGAGAACATCCATCCCTTCATCCGGCGCCATGGCGAGCCGTTGCTCGCGACGCGGTACCGCGGCGCTCCACGCGAACGCGATGGCCAGCACGCCGGCGATCAGTGCGCAGACGAGCACCACGAGCATCAGCGGCCCTTTGAGGCCGATCGAGCGTTTGGACGTATCTTCGGGTTGGCGTTGAGGTGTGGCGTCAGTCATTTCGTCTGCTTTCGTGTGCGCCCATGGCGAGTAATGCGACGGCGATCGACGCCGCGCTCAGGCCCAGCGTGAGGCCCCACGCGACGGGGGAGGGTTCGCCGGCGAGCGCGGAACGGATGGCGTCCGTCGTCCAGCGAAGCGGGTTCAGGTTCATGAGCACGGCGAGCCAGCGGGATGCGCCCTCGGCGGGAAAAAACGCGCCGCTGAGCAGCCACATGGGCATGAGCACCAGATTCATCACGCCGTGGAAGCCCTGCGAAGAGTTCACCCACCACGCGAACGTCAGCCCCAGCGAGGTGATGAACACGGCCGACAGCGTCGCGCCCAGCAGGGCCAGCGCGAGGCCGAAGGGCCCGGGCCACAGGCCCACGAGCGGGGCGCTGCACAGCAGCACAGCGCCCTGCACCGCCGCGACGGCCGCGCCGCCGAGGATCTTGGCGCCGATGATCGCCCAGCGCGGCGCCGGGCTGACGATCGCGCCCTGCAGGAACCCGGCGTTGCGGTCGTCGATCAGCGACATCGACGAGAACATGGCGCTGAACATCACGACGAGCGAGACCATGCCGGGCAGCAGCCATGCGGCGTAACCGCCCGTGGCGCCGTCTGCTGAGGGCGGGTTGAACGAGGCGGCGAAGCCGCCGGCGAGGAAGACCCAGAGCAGCAGGGGGGCGCCGAGCGTGGCGATCACGCGGCTGGGCTGCCTGAGCATGCGAACGAGTTCGCGCCGCGTGAGGGCGCAGAGCGCCGGGAGGCCGGGGGTCGTGGGTGCGGCGCTCACGCGTTCGCTCCGGCGGTTTGCGGTGCGCTGTCGCTGCGAGACGCGTCGAGGCCGCGGCCGGTGAGGGAGAGGTAGACGTCGGCGAGCGTGGCGCCGGCGTGCTCGAAATCGGCGCCCCTGTCGAGGAGTTCGCGCGCGACGGTTTCGAGTTGGGCCGCATCGCCCGCGCCGGATGCGCGTCCGCCCGCGAGCGTGACCCGCAGGCCGGCGCTGCGCAGAACGTCGGCGAACGCTTCGCCGCAGCGGATCAGCCGCTCGCCGATGCCGAGACGCAGCGCGTCCGGCGCATCGTCGGCGACGATCCGGCCCTCGCTGAGCATGACGACGCGCCCCGCGCGGTCCGCTTCGTCCATCAGGTGCGTGCTCATGACGATGGTGATCTCGCGATCCTTGCGGATGGCGTCGAGCGTGTCGAGAAAGCCGACGCGGGCGTCGTGGTCAAGGCCGGCGGTGGGTTCGTCGAGCAGGAGGAGTTCCGGGTCGCTCAGCAGCGCTCGCGCGAGGTCGACGCGCCGGACCATGCCGCCCGAGAGCGTACGCACGCGGTCGTCGAGGCGGTCGGTGAGCGTGAGCCGCTGGGCCTCGCGTTCGATGCGATCGGCGGGCGCCGCGTGCAGGGCGCACTGATTGGCGAGGTTCTCGCGGACGGTCAGCAGCGGGTCGAGGCCGGGGCGCTGGAAGACGACGCCGAGCCCGGCGCGGGCGTCACGCACGCGGCTCGCCCCGAGGATCTCGACCGCGCCCTGATCGGGCGCTTCGAGGGTGGCGAAGATGCGCATGAGGGTGGATTTCCCGGAGCCGTTCGGGCCGAGCAGGGCCACCCACTCGCCGCGCTGCACGCGCATGGAGACTTCGTGCAGGGCGACTCGCGCCGGGACGCCGCGGCGGGCGCGGTACGTCCTGCGGACGGCGTCGAGGATGATCGCGGGGGCGCCCACGCGTCCGCTCACAGCAGGACACTGGCCGCCGCGTCGGCGACCATCGCGAGCAGGAGCAGGGGCAGGTAGATGATCGACGCGAAGAAGAGGCGCCGCGCGTGCACATCGGTGCGGCTCAGCGCCAGTTGAGCGGCGAAGAAGAACATGCCGGCGCCGAGCACGAGCGCCGCCAAGGCGTAGGGCCAGCCCAGCACGCCGTTCATGGCGCTGACGGGCGCCAGCGACACGGGCAGCAGCGCTACGGACCAGAGCATGACCGCCCACGACGTGCGCACGCCGGAGGGATCGACGACGGGCAGCACCTTGAACCCGCCCCGGGCGTAGTCGTCGCGGTGCTTCCACGCGATGGCGAGAAAGTGGGGGATCTGCCAGACGAACATGATCAGGAAGAGCGACCACCCGCCGGCCGCTCCGAGGCCGTGCCACGGGCCGCCGGCGACGGCCGTCCACCCGATGAGCGGAGGCAGGGCGCCCGGCACGGCGCCGACCAGCGTGGCCAGCGGCGTGTGCGGCTTCATGGGTGTGTAGATGAGGACGTAGGACACGATCGTCACCAGAGCGACCAGTGCGGCCGTCCAGTTGGCTCCGACCCATAGAAGGCCAACGCCCGCGACCGATGTCGCCAGACCCACCCACAGGGCTGCACGGGGCGTGAGACGCCCTTCAGGGATCGGGCGGGTGCGGGTGCGGTGCATGCGGGCGTCTCGCGCTCGCTCCCACCATTCGTTGAGGGCGCCGGCGCCCGAGGACGACAGGGCTGTGCCGAGCGCGACGGCGAAGGTGATCCAGAGCAGGCCGGCAAGGGTGAAGCCCGAGGCCGGACCAACACCCGCAACGAGCGCCATGGCGAAGCCCACACCCGCGGTGATGGTCACCATCTTGGTGATGCGGGGTTTGGTGAGTTCGACGGCGTGGAGCAGCGGCGCCAGCCACAGCGGGCGCGCGGCGGGGGCGTCTGGTGGTGACACGACGACGCTGATGCGCTCCATCTGGGTCACGGTGTGCTCGTAACGAAAGCCGCGTGCTGCCAGACGGCGCCTGTTCCCGTCTGACAAGAAACTATGCATACGAGTGTAGCGTACAGCCGCAGCGGGGGCGAGCGGGGAGGGGCGTTGTGGGGACAGAAAAAAGGGGCGAGGCTCCCGTTGTAGAGAACCCGCCCCTGTGTGGGGGTATGGGAAAGTGGCGGCCCTTTGGGGGGCGTCGGGGGGTGGTACAGGTCACTCGGCGATGGGTTGCATCGTCAGCGGGTCGCGGAGAGGAATTCGGTTCCGCTGGCCGGCGAAGAAGTCCTGCATGGAGGCGCGGCCGGTGTGGTCGCCGGGGGCGATCTCCTCCCACTTGCCGACGACCAGGATGGCCATCTCCTCGGGGCGGAGGTGCTCACGGGCGACGCGCTGGATGTCCTCGACGGTGACGGCCCGGATGTTCTCGCGGTAGGTCTGCCAGTAGTCGGGATCGCGGCCGGTCCACTCATCGGAGGCGAAGATGGAGACGACGCCCTGCCGGGATTCGAAGGAGCGGGGGAAGGTCTCGATGAAGGAGTTGATCGACGTGGTGCGCTCCTCCTCGGTGACGGGCTGGTTGCGGATCTTCTCGATCTCTTCCTTGACGATCTTGATCGCGAGGGCGACGGTGGAGTTCTTGGACTGGAAGCCGGCGCGGAACACGCCGGGGAAGTAGGCGGGCATGCTCATAGACGAGCCGGCGCCGTAGGCGAGGCCCTCGTCGGATCGCACGCGGTTGGTGATGCGGCTGGTGAAGCCGCCGCCGCCGAGGATGTCGTTCATGACGAGCAGGGGGAAGTAGTCGGGGTGATCGCGGTCGACGCCGCGCATGCCGATGGCGACGCTGCCCTGGGGGATGTCCATCTCGACGTGGTAGACGCCGGGCGTGAGCGTGGCGGTGGGGGCGGGGGGCTCTGGCATGCGTTCGCCGTGGGCCCAGCCCTCGAGCGCGTGCTCGATGCGGGCGAGCATGTCGTCGACCTCGAAATCGCCGGTGACGGTGATGATGAGGTTGCCGGGCTGGAAAACCTTGGCGTGGAAGGCGCGCATGTCGTCGGTGGTGATGGACTCGAGCGAGTTCCTGGTGGGGACGCGGGAGGAGTAGTGATCCCACCCGTTCACGAGGCCCGACCACTCGCGCCCGAGGATCGGGCCGGGGTTGTCGTTGCGCTGGCGCATGCGCTCGATGCTCTCGTTGCGGTAGATGCGGACTTTCTCCTGCTCGAAGCCGGGGCGCCGGAGCATGTCGATGAAGAGCTCGAGCGATTCGTCGAGGTTCCACGTGAGGGTGTTGAGCGAGGCGGACGACATGACGTCGCCGGAGCCCGTGGAGACGTTGGCGGCGAGGAAGTCGAAGCGCTCGTCGAGCTCGTCGGCGGAGACGCTGACGGTGCCGCCGCGGCGGATCATGGCGCCCGTCATCGAGGCGAGGCCGGCCTTGTCCGCGGGTTCGAGGTAGGCGCCGCCGCGGAAGGAGAAGTTGATCTGGACAAGGGGGAACTCGCGGCTCGGCGCGAGGTAGACGGGCACGCCGGAGCGTGTCTCGTGGCGGTGGTCGGCCGCGTTGGGGGGCTGGAAGTCGAGCGGGCGGAACTCGATGTTCTCGGGGCGCTCGGGCAGGTTGCCGGCGTGCGCGCCCGCGTTGGCGAACGCGAGGGCCGCGGCGGCGATGATCGTGAGGCAGGCGTGATTGCGACGCATGGTGTGTCTCGCTTGATGCGTGCGGTTTGTTGTGCGGGTGCTGCGTGAGGTGTCGGGCGCTGCCGGCGGCCTCACTCGGCGTCTTCGAGCTCGGCGATGCGCTCCTCGATCTTCTTGGCGATGTACTCCATCACGGGCGCGTACTCGGGCGGGAGCTGCGAGGCGGGCATGGAGCGCATGCGGTTCAGGCCCTCGCGCAGGGCGGCGGGGTCATTGACCGCGGCGATCTGGGCGAGCTGCTGCTGAACCATCGGACGCATCTCGGCGGGGATGGCGGCGAGCATCGGGTCGATGGTCGTGCCCTCGCGTCGGGTGTAGACGGCGACGGAGCGGTTGCTGCGATCGAAGTAGGTGTTGGCGACGCGCTGGATGTCCTCGGCCGTCACTTCCTGCAGGCGGCGCGGGCCCTCGTTGAGCTCTTCCCACGAGCCGAGGCCCTCGAAGTAGCCGAGCTGGACGAGCAGGAAGAAGTTGCTCTGGAGGCGCCGGTACGAGTCCGCCGCGATCTGGTTCTTGACCTTCTGGAGCTCGCGGTCGGTGACGGGGTTCTCCTGCAGTTCGGCGAGGACGCGGGCCCAGACCTTTTCGATGTCCTGGGGCGTGGCGTCGCCCTTGGTCTCGGCGCGGAACTCGAAGGCGCCGGCGTACTTGCGGGCGTCGACGCCGGCCGAGGCGCTGGAGGCGACCTCGTCGCCCTCGACCATGGCGCGGTAGAGGCGCCCGGTGCGGCCGTTGAGGATCTCGGACATCACCGAGAGGGGGTAGGAGTCGGCGTGCATGAAGGGCACGGCGTGGTAGCGGATGCGGATCTGGGGCTGGCAGTCGCACTCGCCGTACATGCGCTTCTCGGCGAGCGAGGGCATCTCGGAGGTGACGACGGGCGGGGGCGTGGGGCCGGGCTTGAGGCGGGAGAAGTAGCGGGTGATCTGCTCGCGCACCTCGGAGGGCTCGAAGTCGCCGACGACGACGCCCACGAGGTTGTTGGGCACGTAGTACGTGGCGTAGAACTCCTCGGCCTGCTCACGCGTGTAGGACGTGATGTCGCTGGGCCAGCCGATCACGGGCCACTTGTAGGGCGAGGAGACCCAGAACATGGCGTCGAACTGCTCGTCGAGACGCCCGGTGGGGGTGGCCTCGACGCGGAGGCGGCGTTCCTCGTGGACGACGTCGCGCTCGGTGTAGAACTCGCGGAAGACGGAGTCGTACAGGCGGTCGGACTCCATCCACGCCCACAACTCGAAGCGGTTGCTGGGCACGTTGATGAAGTAGAACGTGAGGTCGTAGGACGTGAAGGCGTTCATGCCCGAGGCGCCCATGGTGGTGTACACCCGGTCAAACTCGTTGGTGACGATCTCGGCGCCGTGCTCGTCCATCAGGGACTTGAGCTCGGCGCGGAGCTTGGCCATCTCCGGGGTGTCGTTGCGGGGGTTCCAGGGGTCGTCGATCTCGCCGCGCTTCCAGCGCTCGAACTGCACGCCGTGCTGGAGGGCCATGAGCTGCTCGTGGACTTCCTGCTGGCGCTGGGTGAAGCGCTTGTCGGCCTCGGCGTCGCGGGTGCCGATGGTGGTCGTGCCCTTGAACATCATGTGCTCGAAGAAGTGGGCGAGGCCGGTGATGCCGGGGCGTTCATCGACGCTGCCCACCTTCGCCAGCCAGCCGGCGGCGATGATGTTGGGCTGGTCCTGACGGGGGACGAGGAGGAAGGTCATGCCGTTGTCGAGGGTGAACTCCTCGACTTCGACTTGCTGGGCGCTGGCGGCGGCGCAGAGGCCGACGAGAAGGGTGGCGCTGAGGATCCAACGGCGCATGGGGGAGTTCTCCGGGGAGGTTGGCGCCCTGCGGTGTGCGGGAGGGCGCCGGGGGGAAGAGTGTCGTTCAACTGATACCACAAGCGACGCCGGGGCGAGCGACGCCGCACGCGATGGCCGACGCACGGTCGTCCTTGACCAATGGGGGGCGGTCCTGCGGGCCGGGCCCGTCGACAGGTGTACCGAGCGTCCGGGGGCGCGGATGCGTGCCCGATCGGCGATTGTCCGGGGGGGAGCCTCTGGCTAGGCTGCGCATCGTGCCCCGGTAGCTCAGTTGGATAGAGCAGCGGACTTCTAATCCGCAGGTCGCAGGTTCGAATCCTGCCCGGGGTGCTTCGAGGTCAGGGGTCTCGGCGCGTTCGTCATGCTTCCGTGGCGGGGATTCGGCGCGCGGACGGGCTGTTGGCGTCGTGCGTGTGGATCTGCGACCCCTCCTCCGGGGTAGTCACATTCAGCACCGGCTTGTTCTTCTTGACCCCACAGATCACCCAGTAGTCGTTGGCCATGACCTCCAGCGTCTGGATCGCGTGGTGGACACTGACGGGCACGTGCTCGGGTGCGAGCGTCTTGCTGAGTTCGGCGCGGAGGTGCTCGAGGATGCCTTCGGCGTCGGAGGAGGCGCGGAGCGCTTCGACGACCAGCCCCTGCACGCCCAGCAGGGGCAGCCTGCTCTTCCCCCGGACGTAGCAGGGCGCGGTGTGGATGCGCCCGTCGACGAGCTTGCCGATCGTCGTCTCCTTCGCCGAGACGAGGTTGAGCTTGAACGTGTTCTTGCCGTTGATGGTCCACTTGGCGTCGCTGCCGCTGAAGCGCTGCATCATCTGCTTGACGCCCGCGACGTCCATGCCCCCGACGCCCACCTGCCCCGGGGCATCGTCGCCGAGGCCGCCCTGGGCGAGCCAGCGGAACGCGTCGGCGGCGTCGAGCTTCAGCCCGGACTCCTTGGCGATCGCGGAGCAGTTCTCGCGGATGTCGTCGAAGTAGCCGTTGGCGGAGTACCAGTAATCCGCGAACCGCATGTGCTGACGGACGCGGCGAAGCTGCAGCTCGTCGTAGCGCTCGAGGAGCCAATCGCGGTCGAGTTCGCCCCGTTCGAGTTCGAGGATGGTGTAGGCGAGTTCCCGCGCGCCGGTCTGCGTCAGCGTGAGCCCGGCGGCGAGGATCGGATCGGCGAAGCCGGCGGACTCGCCGACGAGGAACCAGTTTTCGCCGTAGGTGCGGTCGACCACGAAGGACCAATCCGTCGTGGAGCGGACGGGCCCGTCGCGGGTGGCGCTGGCCGTGAGCGCAGAGACGAAACGCTCCGATTGGATGGCCTCGAGGTAGATCTCTTCCGGTCGCTTGCCGGTCTGCTTGTAGTGATCGGCGGGGCAGACGAGACCGATGCTGGTGCGGGTGGGGCCGAGGGGAATGAACCAGAGCCAGCCGTACCCGAGGCTGCGGATGTGCACGCGGGTGGCGCCGACGCCGATCTCCTCGGCCCACTCGGCGTTCTCCCAGTAGTCCCAGAAGGCGACGTTGCGCAGCAGTGTGGGGGCGTCGATCTTCACGCCCATGGCGCGGCGCAGCGTCGCGACGGCGCCGGTGGCGTCGATGTAGTGCCGAGCGGCCACGACCTCGCCGGTCTCGAGTTCGAGCCCGGTCACTCGGTCGCCCTCGGCGTGGACCTTCGCGACGCGCGTCTCCTCGCGCACCTCGCATCCGAGCTCGGCGGCGTGGTCGAGCAGGATCTTGTCGTAGATCGAGCGTTCCACCTGGAACGCCGTCTGCACGCGCCAGCCCTCGTACTTCGCGGGGCGGGCCTCATCGGGCTTGATGTCCCCGATGGGCAGGAACTCGAAGTCCCACGGGTCGGTGGTGTCGCCCCAGGTGTACGTGGCGCCGATCTTGATCGGGAAGTTCGCGGCCTCCACCTTGTCCCAGCAGCCCATCTCCTGCAGCACGGCGCTGATGGGCGGCAACTGGCTCTCGCCGACGTGCTCGCGCGGGAAACGCTCCTTCTCGAGGATCAGCACGCGGAGTTCCGGCGCGTACTTCTTGAGCAGGGCGCCCGTTGTCGAACCGCCCGGCCCGCCGCCGATGATCACCACGTCGTACGGGGCGTTGTCCTGTGAACGGATCATGCGAAACGGCTCCGGGTATGGTCTGGTTCGGACCTGCGCAGTGTACGGGCGCAATGCGCGTTCGCCAGCGGGTCATCGACAATCGAGCGTTGCTGTCGGAGGCCGCATCGGTGGGATAGAAAGACAGCGGGGCCTCCGAAGAGGCCCCGCTGCGTGTGGTCTGCGACAACCATCCAACCCCCGGCGAGTCAGGCAACCGGGCGCGGGCGCCCGGGGTCGTCGGCGTGATTAGCGGCGACGACGGATGCCGGCGAGGCCGGCGAGACCGAGCATGGCGGCGGCGCCGGGCGCGGGGATCAGGTTCACGTCGAGGGTCCAGCCGGTGAAGTTGCCACTGTCGCCGCCCGCCCAGTCGTAGATCGCCACGCTCCAGACGCCGGCGCTCTGCGCGCTGATGGCGCTGAGCGGGGTGTTGGAGATGCCGAGGTTGCCGTTCGTCCAGAGCCCGAAGGACTGGCTGTACGTGCCGGGGTTGTGGGCGCCGGCGGCGGCGAGTTCCGGGTTCGCGCCGGGGCTCACGAAGGTGTAGTCACCGAAGTTGAAGTCGCCGGAGTTGCCGAAGCCGATGCCGGTGAAGCCGGGGCGGACGA
The DNA here is from genome assembly GCA_007693765.1 of Phycisphaerales bacterium. Taxonomy (GTDB): domain Bacteria; phylum Planctomycetota; class Phycisphaerae; order Phycisphaerales; family UBA1924; genus RECZ01. The sequence continues at coordinate 66,193 of RECZ01000065.1, forward strand.
AGATGTTGTGGCGAGAGCCGTCCGGCGCGGTCAGCACGACCTGGAGGTCGCCGCTCCAGGTGTGGGTGAGGCCGTGCAGGGTGAGCGCCTTGACGCTCTTGACGCCGATCTGCGAGGAGCCGGACGTGACGGTGGGGTCGGTGGGCAGCACGGACTGCCACACGCCGCCGCCGCCGGTGCCGGACGCCGGGATCACGCCGCCGCCGCCGGTGATCTGCGCGGGGATGTTCGCGCTCGCCGAGGCGGCGATTGCGAGGCCAGCGATACCAATGAGTGTACGAGTCATCATGTCTTCTTCCCTTTCGAAGGAATCACTACACATACACACGTGCGCCCACAAGGGCGCACGTGTATGAGTCTCAATCTGAGGGAGAGCCAGAGGTTGCGTCCTGGGGTTCGTTCGGTCTGGGATGGGCGTGCGCACGGTGCGCTCGCGGAACGAACTGATGACGACTGGTTCTTGGCTTGCGTGTTCCTTCCAGGGGCCGCCGAGGATGTCGGCGGCGCTCTCCGTGCGGACACTATGACACGGCCGTCGCAAAAAAGCAAGCGCAAAATAGAAAACCTCGCGCCCGCCTCCTGACGGGTCGGGCGCCATGCCCTCGCCAGCAGGGTTGGCATGTCCTCGCGTGGGGGTCTGGGCAAGACCGCAGGGGGCCGGGGCTCAGATGTTGAGCTTGATCGTGCCCTTGGCGGCGCCGCTGTCGATGACCCGCTTGGCGTCCTCGCTGGACCGGATATAGCGGGAGTTGTCGGTGGAGACGGTGAGCATGGGGCGCTTCTTGTTCACCGACCGGGTCACCCAGAACTCCTCGATCATGACCTCGAGCGCCTGGATGCAGTAGGAGAGGTGCAGCGACTTGGAGGCCTCGGCGGCGCCCGGGAACTGATGGTCGACCCACGCCGAGAGCCGTTTGACGATCTCGGCGATGTCGCTCGTCTGCTCGAGCACGTTCACCATGACGCCGTAGTAGCCGGCGAGGGGCAGGCGCTGCTCGCCACGCTGCCAGCAGTCGATCAGCTTGATCCGCCCGTCCTCGAGCTGGCCGATGCTCCCCTTCTCGGCGCCGCGGAGGTTGAGCTTGAAGACGTTGTAGCCGTTGGTGTGGAAGCCCGCGGACTTGCCGGCGTCCTCCTCGAAGCGGTTGAGGATCTGCTTGGTGGTGGAGACGTCGAAGGAGCCGAAGGTGGGCAGGCCGAGCTGCTCGGTGGTGAAGCCGCCCTGGCTGAGCCACCGCCACGCCTGCCCGGGCTTGAACTTGAGGCCGGCCTCCTTGGCGATGTTGGCGCAGTGCTCCTGCAGGTCGGTGAAGCAGCCGTTGGCGGAGTACCAGTACTGGGCGAAGCGGATGTGCTGCTCGATGTTGGTGCGGTTCCGCCGGTCGTAGCGGTCGCGGAGCCATGCGGGGTCGAGCTCGCCGCGTTCGAGTTCGAGGATGGCGTACGCGGCCTCGCGGGCGGAGGAGTGCGCGAGGGACATGCCGGCGGCGAGGATGGGGTCGGCGAAGCCCGCGGCCTCGCCGACAAGGAACCAGTTCTCGCCGGCGACGCGCTCCGCGAGTTGCGACCAGTCCTTGCAGGACTGCAGGTTGTTCTCGCGGGTGGCGTTGCGCACGAGCGTGGCGATCTCGGGCTGCTCTTCGAGGGCCTTGAGGTAGATCTCCTCGGGGGTGAGCCCGGTCTTCTTGTAGTGCTCCGCCGGGGTGATGAGGCCGACGCTGGTGCGGTCGGGCCCCAGCGGGATGAACCAGATCCAGCCGTAGGGGAGGCTGCGCACCTGCACGCGCGTGGCGCCGACGCCGATCTCGACGGCCCACTCGGCGTTGCGCCAGTACTCCCACACGGCGATGTTGCGCAGCTCGCTGGTGACCTCCACCTCGACGCCCATGGCGCGGCGGAGTATGCCGACGGTGCCGGAGGCGTCGATGTAGTGTCGGCCCGTGACGACCTCGCCGCTCTCGAGCTTGAGCCCGGTGACGCGGTCGCCCTCGCGCATGATCTCGACGACGTGCGTCTCCTGCCGCGCCTCGGCGCCGAGCGACTCGGCGTGCTGGAGCAGGATGTCGTCGTAGAGCGCCCGGTCGACCTGGAACGCGGTCTGCAGGCGCTGCCCGGCGTACTTCGCGGGGCGCTCCTCGTCGCGCCACTCCTCGACGGGGTAGAAGTCGAAGTCCCAGCGGTCGTTGTTGCGGCCCCAGGTGTAGGAGGCGCCGATCTTGATGGGGAAGCCCGCCTGCTCGACCTTCTCCCACACGCCCATCTCGTTGAGGATCGAGCCGATGGCGGGGAGCTGGCTCTCGCCGACGTGGTCGCGGGGGAAGCGGGCCTTCTCGAGGATGAGCACGCGGAGATCGGGGCTGTACTTGCGCAGCAGCGAGGCGGCGGTCGAGCCGCCGGGGCCGCCGCCGATGATGACTACGTCGTACGCGGTTTCGTCGTGCATGTGTGTCGGTCTCCGCTCGCGCGCAAGTCGTTCTGGGATCGCAGTGTAGCCCCCGCCGCGGGGGCGGTCCGCCGTCTCCCGTCGGATCATCGGCGCATGGGCACGGGACGATGAGCGGGCCCGATCAAAGAACAGCCCCGAGGTACGGACCCTCGGGGCTGTGTGATCGACAAGTCATGTCGATGTCGGCTCGTGTCTCGCTGCGATCAGCGGCGACGACGGATGCCGGCGAGACCGGCGAGGCCGAAGAGGGCCGCGGCGCCGGGGGTGGGGATCTTGTGCAGCGTGATGCTGACGTCGGTCCAGGTCATCGTGGCGGCGATCGTGGAGTTCCAGTCGTTGGCGAAGGAGAACGTCCACGAGCCGGCGCCGTCCTTGCTGATGGGATCGTTCTTCCACGCGAAGTGGGGGCCGGAGGCGTAGGCGCCGTCGTTGGTCGAACTGGAGCCGTCGAAGTCCCAGTCGATGTCGGCGTTGCCGCTGTTGGTGAACCCGCCGACGGTGAAGGTGCCGCCGTTGGGGTCGGTGATGATCAGCTGCATGTCAGAGGCCCACGACGAGTTGCCGCTGACGCCCGTGACGGAGCCGCTGAACGAGAAGCCGACGATGTCGTTGCCGTTGTCGCCGTTGGGGACGGTGAACACGGCGGGGGCGCCGCCGTTGGGCAGCGAGTCGAGGACGAAGTTGCCGAAGTCCAGCTTCTCATCGAGCGCGGGGTCGAAGGAGGTGTCGGCGAAGGCGGCGCCCGAGAGGGCGATGCCGACAGCGGCCGTCAGGGTGGCGATCTTGTTCATGAGTCTCTTCCTTTCCCAAATAAAGAACGACCGTGCGACGAACCGCCGCACACGGGAGAATTCCCACGTTCTTTGTCACGAGCCCCAACAACAGGGTTATGAACGCCGATCTCGACCGGTGTGGCCTGAGACGATGCTCAAGGTGGCGCCGCGAGGGCTCCGTGACGTGTTTCCATCCAGTCCTGAGGCCGACACGTGCCGACCTCCATTCGGGGTTCATTGTGCGGATTCTGCGGCCCCTGTCAACCCCAAGTTGTCCAATTGATCGAAATCTTTCGGGAATTTCAGCGGCATCTGAAGATCTGTCGCTCGAAACCCCTCTCATCGCCGTATATCGCACGTTCTGAGTGTTCGGACCATCCAGGACAGATGTCTCGTGTGTGTACCAGACCCCGAACAAATCGTCTCTGCGCAACGAAAAGCCCCGGGCGCAACGCCCGGGGCTTCAATTCGCTCAGTGAAATGACACGGTCGTTCTCGGCTGTAATCAGCGGCGACGGCGGACGCCCGCGAGACCGGCGAGGCCGAAGAGGGCCGCGGCGCCGGGGGTGGGGATCTTGTGCA
>RECZ01000089.1 GCA_007693765.1 Phycisphaerales bacterium
GGAAACCCCCCCGGCCTCACGACTTGGGGTGTTCGAGAGAATCTTGTCGGAACTGGGCAGCGGCGGGCGGCGTCAGACCCCACGCTGCCGGCGCGGCGTGCGACGGCGCGAGTCACTCCACAAGGGGGCAACCCATGCACAACCAGATCGTCCGAACAGCCGGCCGCGTCCTCGTGGCGGCCGGCGCCGTCGTGTCCTCCGCGTCGCTGTATGCGGCGGAGGCGCCCGAACTCCCGCTGCGGTCCATCACGCTCTACCTCTCGGGTGTGGGGTCGTTCGAGCACGAGGGGGTGATCGATGGGGATGCGAGGGTGTCGCTGGTCTTCGACCGGGAGCGCGTGAACGACGTGCTCAAGTCGCTGGTTGTGCTCGACCTCGACGGGGGTCGTGTGACGTCCGCGGGGTTCGCGACGAACGAGCCGCTGGAGCGGCGACTCGCGGCCTTCGGTGTCAACATCGCCGACAACCCATCGCTGGGCAGGCTGCTGGGGCAGTTGCGCGGCGAGGGCATCCGCCTGACCACGAGCGAAGGCCCCGTCGAGGGGACGATTCTCGGGGTGGAGTCGCGCGTGATCGCGCCCTCGGGCGGCGCGGGTGCGGCGCCGTCGACGGAGACGTTCCTGAACGTCCTGAGCGGCGCGAGGATGCGCTCGGTAGCGCTGTCGCGGGTTTCGTCCTTTGAATTGCTCGACGAGGCGCTGGCCGCCGACCTGCACGCGGCGCTGGCGATGGTGGCGGACCAGCGCGGAGACACGTCGGCGACGATCGATCTGGCGTTCACGGGCGCCGGTGAACGCCGCGCAGTGGTGGCGTACGTGCACGAGACGCCCGTCTGGAAGACGACGTACCGCCTGGTGCTGCCGGAGGAGACAAGCGACACCTTTAACATGCAGGGCTGGGCGATCGTGGAAAACACGACGAGCAGCGACTGGGAGAACGTCCGTCTGAGTCTCGTCTCGGGCAACCCGGTGTCGTTCAAGATGAACCTGCACGATCCCTTGTTTCTCACGCGCCCGACGCTGCCCGTGCCGGTGATGGGATCGCTGGTATCACGGGTCTACGACACGACGATCAGCGCCGCGACCGGGGCGAAGGCGGAGTCGGCGCCGAGCGCACCGATGCGGATGGACATGCGCATGCGTGAGTCGGCGCGCGGCGTGGATCACGATGGGCAGGCTCTCTCCCCCGGGCAGCGTGCCGAGGCGTTCGCGCTGAGCGCCGATGCGCTGGAGCAGTACGCCGCGCAAGCACAGGTCACCGGGGGCGAGGTCGGGCAGATGTTCCGGTACACGGTCGATGCGCCCGTCACCATCGAGCGGCAACGCAGCGCGATGCTGCCGATCGTGCACGCCCCGGTGCAGGGGCGGCGCATCTCCATCTACAACGCGTCCGACCTGCGCGGGCACCCGATGCGTGGCGTCGAACTCACGAACACCAGCGGCGTGGACCTGACGGCCGGGCCGATCACCGTGTTCGACGGCGGCGCCTACGCGGGCGACGCCCAGATCGGCTTCACCTCGCGCGGGCAGGACCGCGTGCTGTCGTACGCGGCGGACCTGGACGTGCGGGTGGTGATGGAGTCCGAGCCCTCGCAGGACGTGCGCCGGCTGACGATCAGCGACGGCATGATCCAGCAGGAGAACGTGCGTCGCATCACAACCACGTACCGGATCGTCAACCGCGACAACGCACGCGGGCGCACGGTGCTGGTGGAGCAGCCCAAGCGGTTCGGCTGGGAGATCGCCGCGCCGGAATCGATCGCCAGCGAGAGCGAGCACCTGCGGCGGTTCGAGGTGGAGGTCGAAGCGGGGCAGGAGACATCGCTGCTCGTCGTCGAAGAGCGCACGGACTGGTCGCGCTTCGAGGTGACATCCATCGACCTGCCGACGGTGCTCTCGTACGCGCAGCGGGGGAAGGCGTCGGACGAGGTGGTGCGGGCGATCCGGCGTGCGGCGGAGCTGCAGTCTCGGGTCAACGCGGTGCAGAGCGAGATCCGACGGTTGGACGCGGAGCGCGACGCCATCTTTGCGGATCAGGCGCGCATCCGCGGCAACATCCAGCGTTTGCAACAGAACTCCGAGCTGTACGCGCGGTACGTGCAGACGCTGAGCGAGCAGGAGAACCGGCTGGTTGAGATCTCCGATGAGCGGGCGAAGGTCGCGGCCGAACTGCGGGAGGCGCAGAGCGCGCTCGAAGCGTATTTGAAGAACCTCAACGCGAGCTGAATCGGACGCCCCGGCCCACGCTCACCCCTCGGCGCCGGCGGCGCTCTCGGCGTCCCGGATCGCATCCAACAGTTCCCGCACCCGGCGCCCCAGCGTCGGGTGCGTTTCGTTGGGGGCGACCTCGGCGAGCGGGGCGAGCACGAAGCGGCGCTCGTGCATGCGCGGGTGGGGCACGCGGAGGCCGTCTTCGTCGATCACGGCGTCGGCGTAGAGCAGGAGGTCGAGGTCGATCAGGCGGGGGCCCCAACGCTCTTCGCCGGCGCGGTCGCGCCCGATGGCGCGTTCGATGGCCAGCATCGCGTCGAGCAGGGCGCGGGGTTGGAGGGTAGTCTCGATCGCTGCGGCGGCGTTGAGGTATTCGGGTTGCGGCGGGGCGTCGTGGCCGCGGGTGACGGGCGCTGTGGCGTGCAGGGTCGAGCGGCGGAGGATGCGCACGCCTTCGAGCGCATCGAGCATCGCGAGGGCGCGTTCGATGCTGGCGGCGCGGTCGCCGAGATTGGCGCCGAGCGCGATGCAGGCGAGCGCGGGCTGGGGCGCGTGGTCGGACACGGGCGCAGTCGACCACGGGTGGCGACGGGGTGCAAGGGGTGGGCGCAGAAAACCGCCACGCGCGGGGCGTGGCGGGGGATGGTTGCGTGTGCTGCGTCCCGAGGGCTGGTCGGTCCGGGGGTTTACTCGTCGTCTTCGGCGTCGTCGAAGTCGCCGGACTTGTGCTGCATCTGCGCCTTGAGGCGGGCGAGGATGGAGGAGTGCATCTGGCTGACGCGCGACTCGGAGAGGTCGAGGGTCTCGCCGATCTCCTTCATGGTCATCTCCTCGTAGTAGTAGAGGATGACGATGAGTCGCTCGGCGCGGCTGAGCCCCTTGGTGATCATGTTCTTGATGTCGCGGCGCTGGGCCTCGCCCAGCGGGTCGCGCTGGGTGTTGTCGCGGATGACGTCGATCTCGCGCATCTCGCGGTTGGAGTCGGAGCCCGACCAGCGGCGCGAGAGGCTGACGACGCCCACGGCGCTCGAGTCGCGCTGGAGCTTCTTGAACTCTTCCTCGTCGACGCCGAGGTGGTCGGCGATCTCGGTGTCGGTGGGGCTGACGCCGGTCTCCATCTCGATGGCGATGCGGGCGCGTTCGACCTTGGCGCTGCGCTGCCGCACGAGGCGGGGCACCCAGTCCATCGAGCGAAGCTCGTCGAGGATGGCGCCGCGGATGCGCGGTGCGCAGTAGGTCTCGAACTTCACGCCGCGTTCGAGGTCGTAGGCGTCGATGGCGCCGGCGAGGCCGAAGAGGCCGACGGACATGAGGTCTTCGATGTCCACCTCGACGGGCAGCCGCGTGTGGATGCGCTCGGCGTTGTAGCGCACCAGCGGCAGGAACTTCTCCATGAGATAGTTCCGTAGCGTGTTCGAGTTGGTGCGCTGGTACTCCTCCCACACCTCGCGGATGGGGATGGCGTCGAACTCACCGTTGTGCGGCGTGTGGTTCTCGTTCGCACACGTGTGGTCGCTCTTGCGTCCGTTGCGTTTGGACGTCCCGGGACGCATCGGCTTGAAGCCTGTTTTCGCGCTCGTCATGGTCTACTCCTTGACCGTCGACCGGAGCGGAGCTTTCTCCCGCTCCGCGCCGCGTGGCCTGTGGGCGACGCGACGCATCGTGTGATCGGATCGTTCACCCATCCGTGGGCGACTCTCGCGAACTTGATTTTATAACGATGCGTCCGTGCCAACACAAGTGTTCTCCGTCAAACTCTCACGCCGCGGCCAGGCCGTCGGCTCCCTCGTTGGGGTTGTCTCCGCCTGTCCGATCGGCGAGCGGCTCGCCGCCCGGCGCCTCGATCGGGTTGTCTCGCGCGTAGGCGCGCAGGTGCTCGTCGATGGCGCGCTCGGCGACGGCGCCGATGAGCCAGCCCGCGGGGTAGCACACCACCAGAGCGATGAGGGCGCGCGAGAGGATCGCGTCCGACGGGTTGTCCGCCGCGAGCCCGGCGATGATCGCGATGGCGAACGCGCTCAGCGCCATACACCCCGCGAACACCTTGGCCGGCATGCCTCGAGTCACAGAACCTCCGCCCCCTCCTGGCGCACCCAACGCGCCAAGGCCTTTACCTTCGGCGCGGCGTCCACGGATCTGAACGCCGGGGCGTCATTTTGAGACGTCACGGGCAAATTTCGGTCGCCCAGCACGCCTCAGATACCGATCATTCTACGAACAAACCCGCTCCGAGCGGTCTCGGAGCCGGAAAATCCGTACATATCCCTGACATATGCCGCGAGTGTCGCGACCCCCTTCGATGCACCGCAATTGGGATGCCGCAACGCGAAGGGCTCGCGCGCGCGGACGGCTTCGGGCACGCGTCGGTCGTGCGGCGCCCACCCGGCGAGCGCCACGGAGGCGCCCAGGAAGCGCTCGCACACACCATTGATGCGCGCGTGCACGCGTTCGGCGTCGCGCCGCGAGGCGGCCTGATTGACGAACAACTCCACCGATCGCGTCCGCGTGGCGCTAGGGCATCCGGGGGCGCCGCGGGCGCCGGCGCTTGTGGCCGCGGGGAGGACGCACTTGATGAGGGCGTAGGCGTCGGCGATGGCGGTGGGCTCGGGTGTGGTGATGACGAGGGCGTGGTCGCTGGCGCTGAGGAAGGAGGTGACGACGTGGCCCACGCCGGCGCCGCAATCGATGATGAGGGCGTCGGCCTCGCACTCGAGCGCGCCGAGGTCGCGGAGCAACTGCGCGAGTTGGGGCTCGGGGAGATCGGCGAGCGCGGCGACGCCGGCGCCGCCGGGCACGAGTCGGAAGCCGCCGGGGGCATCGACGGCGATCTCGCGCAGGGCGCTGGCGCCGTCGATGACGTGGCCGATGTGCCGGCGCACGCCGACATTGCACAGCACATCGGCGTTGGCGAGGCCGAGGTCGGCGTCGAGCAGGGTGGTGCGCACGCCGAGCCGGGCGAGGTGCACGCAGAGGTTCACGCAGAGGTTGGTCTTGCCCACGCCGCCCTTGCCGGAGGCGACGGCGATGGCGCGGGCGAGGCGCGGCTGGGGCGCGATTACCGGGGGCGCCGGGGGAGTCGGGGAAACCGGGTGTTCGTCGTCGGGGCGGGCGCGGTGGGTGGTCCCCTCCCCCATCGTCGCGACCATGCGGCGCAGCGCGGTGGCCTGATCGTCGCCGGTGCGCGGGCGCCGGGCGTCGGTGTGCGTGATGGTGCGCGGGGCGACGCTCACGCCGACCCCCTGCCCTCGAGCACCATGCCGGCCAGCCGGTCGGCGTCGCCCTGCTCGATGCGGTCGGGCACTTCCTGACCGGTGGTGACGTAGCTGAGGCGGGTGTTGATGCGGCGTGCCACGTTCACGAGCACGCCGAAGTTCACCGCCTCATCGAGCTTGGTGAAGATCACGCGGCTGGGGCCGACGCACGCGAAGCGCTCGGCGGCCTTGAGCAGCACCGATTCGCTCGAGGCGCTCGAGAGCACGAGGTGCGTCTGGTGGGGCTTGGCGGCCTCGACGAACGAACGCAGTTCTTCGAGGCGGGTGTCGTCCATCTGGGAGCGCCCGGCGGTGTCGACGAGCACCACGTCGCAGTCGCGGAGCGAATCGCACGCCGCGGCCATCTCGGCGGGGGTGGACGCGACCTTCAGGGGCAGGCCGATGATGTTCGCGTAAGTGCGGAGCTGGTCGACGGCGGCGATGCGGTAGGTGTCGGCGGTGACGAGGCCGACGGCGCGCCCGTGGCGGAGCTTGTAGGTCGCGGCGAGCTTGGCGATGGTCGTCGTCTTGCCCACGCCCGTGGGGCCGACGAGGGCGATGGTGTACGAGCGGCCGTCCTCTGCGCGGTCGGGGCTGGGCGCATCGTCGGCGACGGGGATGTGCCCCGCGATGCGCCGCAGCACGGCGCGGCGCACGGCGTCGGGATCGTCGAGCTGCTCCGCGTCGAGATCAGCGCGGACGCCGTCGATGACCTCATCGGCGATCTCGGAGGCCACCTCGGCCTCGAGCAGGGTGAGGTAGTGCTTCTGGAGCGCCTCGGGCATCGCGCCGGTGCGGGCCCGCGCCGAGGAACTGAGCACGCGGGCGACCATGGACTTGATCGCGGTGAGTTCTGTTTCGAGCGTGAGGCGAGCGCCGTCGTCGGCGGGCGCGAAGGGCGCACACGTGGCGATGGCCGCGACCCCACCCCCGCCCCCGGAAACCCCACCCCCGGAACCCTCGGAAGCCCCGGAAGCAGCGCGGGCGAAGGTGGTCGGGGCGGCGCCGCGGTAGGGCGCGCCCGCGGCGGGCTGCTCGGCGGACGGCTCGTAGGCGCGGAGGAGCGTTTCGCGCGAGGGCGCGACGGCGGCGGCGCGATCGGCGTCCGTGCGCGATGACGGCGCATCCTGCGCGCCGCGTCTCGATCGGGCGGGGCCGATGTTCACACCGGTGGAGGCGGTGACCTCGACGACGGCGCGGGCGCCGAAGCCGAACCAGCCGCCGGCCTTGGTGGTGCGGGTGTGCAGGATCACCGCGTCGGCGCCGAGATCGCGCTTCACTTGGGTGAGCGCTTCGGCGATCGTGCTGGCGCGGTACGTCCGTAGGTTCAACGCGGCCCTCCATGGCTCGCACGGGCTCCGGCGCGGGGCCGGGGCTGTCGCGCTCCGCGCGACGCGTGCATCGGATTGTTTACGCGGCAGTCGTGGCGCTCGCCTCTGTGGGCGGCGTCACCAGTCCCATCGATTCGACTTCGACCTCCGACACGATCTCGTTGTACCCAAGCACGATGATGTTTGGCAAGTGCGGCTCCATGATCTGACGCACCACGGCGCGCACCTGGGGCGAGGCGATCACCACCGGCGGGCGCCCGCTCGCGGTCACGGGGGTGAGCGCATCGATGATGCGGCGCGATGCGCGGCTCGCGACCCGGGCGGGCATAGTCACGCTGGTCGCGCCCGAGGAGCGGTCGATGTAGCCGTTGACCATGTCCTCGAAGGCCGGGTCGAGGGTCACGCACACGATGCGCGGGCGCCCGGCGCTGTCGCCCGCGCCCGGCTCCGCCGCGGAGGCGTGCTGCTGGCAGATCACGCGCCGGAGGGCGTGGCGGACGTACTCCACCAGCACGTCGGTGTCCTTGGTGCGCCCGCCCCACTCGGCGAGGGTCTCGAGGATGATCTCGAGGTCGCGGATCGGCACGCGCTCGCGCAGCAGCGCCTGGAGCACGCGCTGCAGGTCGCCGGGCTTGACGATGCCGGGCACGACCTCCTCCACTAGTTTGGGGGCCTTTTCCTTGAGCTGCGTGAGCAGGTTGTTGACCTCCTCGCGGGTGAGCAGCTCGTCGGCGTAGCGCTTCACGACCTCGGTCATGTGGGTGGCGAGCACGCTGGTCGCGTCGACGACGGTGTAGTTCATGGCCTCGGCGCGGGCCTTCATGCCGTGGTCGATCCACCACGCGTCGAGGTTGAAAGCGGGCTCGCGCGTGGGGATGCCCTCGATGGGGCCGGTGACGATGCCCGAGTCGATGGCCAGCAGGCGACCGCCGTGGGTGTGCCCCTCGGCGACCACGGCGCCGCGGATGCGGATGCGGTAGACGCTCGATTCGAGGGTCATGTTGTCGCGGATGCGCACGGGCGGCATGACGAGGCCCATCTCCACGGCGATCTGGCGCCGGATGGCGCTGATGCGGTCGAGCAGGTCGCCGCCCTGGTTGGTGTCGACGAGGGGGACGAGGCCATAGCCGACCTCGAGCTCGAGCACGTCGACCTTGAGCAGCGACTCGACGCTGGGCGGCTCGGGCTTGGCGGCGTCCGCGCCGGCGCGCTGCTCGTTGGCGACGGCGTCTGCGGCGCTGCGCCGGTGTCTGCTCATGTAGTAGGCGACGCCGCCGAGCCCGACGCTGGCCGCGAGCAGCGGCGCGGAGGGCAGCGGGGTCATGGCGAGGGCGGCGAGGAAGACCGAGGTGATGCCCAGCGCCACGGGGCGACCGGAGAGCTGATCGGCGAGCTCGTCGCCCAGCGAGCCCTTGCCGCTGGAGCGGGTGACGAGGAGGCCGGCGGCGATGGAGATGATCAGCGCCGGGAGCTGCGAGGCGAGGCCGTCGCCGATGGTCAGGCGGGTGAAGACCTCGGCGGACTCGGCCATCGTCCAGCCCTTGGAGATGGCGCCGATGGCGAAGCCGCCCACGATGTTGATCACGGTGATGATGATGCCGGCGATGGCGTCGCCGCGCACGAACTTGCTGGCGCCGTCCATCGCGCCGAAGAAGTCGGCCTCGTCGCTGAGGCGTTCGCGCCGGTCGCGGGCCTGCTGCTCGTTGATCATGCCGGCGTTGAGGTCGGCGTCGATGGCCATCTGCTTGCCGGGCATGGCGTCGAGGGTGAAGCGGGCCGCCACCTCGCTGATGCGCGTCGAGCCCTTGGTGATGACCACGAACTGCACCACGACGATGATCGCAAAGAGGATCACGCCCACCGCCAGCGACGACCCGGCCACGAAGTCGCCGAAGGCCTGCACCACCCGCCCGGCCACGAAGGTGGCCTCCGCGGCGGAGTTGGCGTCGGCGCTGAGGATGAGCCGCGTGGTGGCGATGTTGAGCACCAGCCGGAAGAGCGTGACGCCCAGCAGCAGGGCCGGGAAGACGCTGAGCTCGAGCGGCTCGCGGATGTAGATGGTGGTCAGCAGGATGACGGCCGCGAGCGTGATGTTCAGGCACAGCAGCACGTCCATCATGGACGGCGGCAGGGGAACGACGATCACCCCGATCATCAGGATGAAGGCCACGGGCACGAAGAGCGACCGGTGGCGGGCGATCGCCATCAGCCACGCGGGCGCCGGGGTTGCTGCGCGGCGGGCCATCAGGACGCGGCCCTCCCGTCAAGCCTGTAGACGTACGCCAGCACCTCGGCCACGGCCTCGTACTGCTCCTGCGGGATCTCGCGCCCGACCTCGACGTTGCGGTACAGGGCCCGCGCCAGCGAGGGGCGCTCGATGATGGGCACGCCGTTGGCCGCGGCGAGTTGGCGGATCTGCAGGGCGAGGAAGTCGGCGCCCTTGGCGACGACGCGCGGCGCCCGCATGAAGGACTCGTCGTACTTGATGGCCACGGCGAAGTGCGTGGGGTTGGTGACGACCACGTCGGCCTTGGGCACGTCGGCGCGGAGCCGCTGCATTGCGATCTCGCGGGCCATGCGCAGGCGCCGGGCGCGGATGAGGGGGTCGCCCTCGGTGGAGCGGCGCTCGTCCTTGACCTCGTGCTTGTGCATCCGCAGGTCATGGCTGTGCTGCCACCGCTGGTAGAGGAAGTCGATGACGCCGATGAAGATCAGCGCCAGCAGCAGCCAGAGCGCCAGCTTCACGACCATCTGGCCCACCAGCGCGAAGGCGCCCTGCGCCGTCAGCAGGGGCAGGGTGATCACCTGCGCGTAGTCGCCCTTGATGACGAGCGAGGCGATACCGGTGACGGCGGCGAGCTTCATGATGTTCACGCCGCCCTTCACCCAGTTGCGGCGCGAGACCATCTTGCCCAGCCCCTTGACGAGGTTGAACTTCTCGAGCTTCGGCTGCAGAGCCTTCACGCTGACCAGCCACCCGATCTGCACCACGTGCGAGACGTAGGCGATCACGGTCATCAGCGCGAGGATCGGCGCCAGCATCCAGGCGATGTGCCGGAGCGAGACGACGAGCGACTCGACGGGCGTCGCGTCCGGCGCGGCGGCGAGGACGATCCACGTCTGGAGCGTCTCACGCAGCAGCGCGGCCATGCGCTCGAGCAGCCCCGCGCCCAGCGTGGCCAGCACGATGAGGGCGCCGAGCAGCAGGAACGCGGAGGCGAGGTCCTGGCTGCGCGCGACCTGGCCGCGCTCCCGCGCCTCGCTGAGGCGTTTGGTCGTGGGTGACTCTGTCCGTTCGCCCATGTCTTCAGCCACGGCGCATCACCCCCCTCCCCCGACGCCCTCGAGCGGCGGCGGCGTCTCGCCCGTGCCGGCGAGGCTGGCGATCCACTCCATCGCCAGCATCAGCGAGTCTTCGACGTCGACGCCCGTGGCCTCCTGGATGACGTGCAGCGAGAAGAGCAGTGCCCCGATGCCCATCATGATGCGGATGGGGAAGCCGAACGACAGGATGTTGATCTGCGGCACGGTCTTCATGATGAAGCCCATGGCGACCGTCTCGAGGAAGATGATGCACAGCACCGGCGCCGCGACGCGGACGGCGAGCTCGAAGCCGGTGGCGATGAGGCCGGTGAGCACGAGCAGCGGCGTCTCGGTGGCGCCGAATCCGCCGATGGGGACGCGGTCGAAGCTCATCACGATCGAGGCGTGCAGGATGTCCAGCCCGCCGAGGGTGAGGAAGACGCCCATGGCCATGTAGAAGAGGAGCTGGCCGGCGATGTCCGCCTCGCTGTCGATGGCGGGGTTGTAAATGTTGGCCAGGCCGAGGCCCATCTGCTGGCCCATGAGCAGGCCGCCCATCTGCACGCTGATGAGGGGCATGGCGGCGATGAGCCCGATGCTCAGCCCGATGAGCGCCTCGGTGGCCATCACCGGCGCGAGCTCGATGAGGCTCAAGCGCAGGGGGACCATGTCGTGCAGGTTGAGCGTGGGGTAGACGGCGGCGGTGAGCGCCAGCACCAGCAGCACCTTGACCCGCGCGGGGATCGCGGGGCTGCCCAGCACGGGCGCGAAGATGAACAGCCCCGCCAGACGCGCGAGCGTCGCGAAGAAGACCGGCACGTGATCGAGCAGTTGGTCGTAGACAGGCACTGGTCGGACCGATCGGCGTTAGACGAGGGTGAACATCTCCGCCGCGAACTCCACGAGCCGGCCGACGATCCAGTGGATCAGGGCGACGGCGACGAGGAGCATGGCGAAGATCTTGGGCACGAAGACGAGCGTCTGCTCCTGGATCTGGGTGATGGATTGGATGATGCTGATGATCAGCCCGATCACCACGCCGGCCATGAGGATGGGGCTCGCGATCTTGAGCGTGATGATCAGCGCGGCGCTGACGATGTCGACGATGGCGTCGTCGTAAGGCATCTGGGTCGTATCTCCCTCGCGGCGTCACCCGCCGGCGCCCATGACGCCCGCGGCGGTCCGGGCCGTTTCGGAAAGTCTGGCCGCGTGTTCGGGCTGCACGAAGCTCGTCATGAGGCTGCCAACGACGAGTTGCCAGCCGTCCACCAGCACGAAGAGAAGGACCTTGAAGGGCAGACTGATGAGCACCGGCGGCAGCATCATCATGCTCATGGAGATGAGGAGGCTGGCGATGACCATGTCGATCACCAGGAAGGGCAGGTACACCTTGAACCCCATGAGGAAGGCGATCTTCAGCTCGCTGAGCATGTAGGCGGGGATGAGCGTGACCGTGTCCACGTCGGCGCGGGTGAGCAGCTCGGGGCGGCTGGTGTCCACGCCGCGGTAGTTGAGGATCATGTAGAGGCTCGACCAGTTCCCGGTGGCCTCGATCTGATCGAACATGAAGTCGCGCATCGGCTGCTTGGCGCGCTCCCAGACCTCGAGCTGGCTGGCGATCTCGCCCCGCTGGTAGGGCAGGATCGCCTCCTGGTGCACGCGCTCGAACGTGGGCGCCATCACCATGAACGTCATGAACAGCGCCAGCCCCACCACCACCTGCGACGGCGGCAGCGTCTGCGTGCCCATCGCCTGCTTGAGCAGCGCCAGCACCACGATGATGCGCACGAACGATGTGCACATGATCATGATCGCCGGCGCCAGCGAGAGCACCGTGAGCAGGATCAGCACGTTGAGCGCCCCCGACAGCCCCTTCTCCGAGCCCGGCAGCATGTCGCCGGCGCTCTCGAGGATGCTGATGGGGTTCATGGACTCCGTCCACGTGTCGCCCAGGGGTGAGGGGGAACCGGGGGCGCCGGGGGAACCGGGGGTTCCAGGCAGCGGCGGGCCGAAGGTCGCCATCGCGGGCGCGCCGGCGAGCAGCACGCACATCGCCAGCAGGGTGAGCAGCAGTCGGATCGTGCGCGTCGTCATCATGCGCCCTCCCGCAGCGAGGCCAGGCGACGTCGGATCGATCCCACCGGGTCGCGCGCCTCGGGCCACGCGGCCGTCTCGGGCGGAGGCGCCTCGGCGAATCGGCGCGAACGGACGTCCACCACGCCGTCGTCGCCGGCGATGGAGGGGTCGCGCTCCATCCGCCGCAGCAGCACGCCGAAGCGCTGGGCCATCGAGTCGCCCTCGTCGTCGCGCGTCTTGATCAGCAGGGAGGCGACCTCTTCGGGGTCGGTGACTTCCGCGAGCGTGGCGAAGCCGGCGGCCGTCTGGTTGAGCAGCAGCACGCGCCGGTCCATGCGCAGCAGCACCAGCGTCTGGCCGCGGGCGACGGGGTAGCGCGCCAGCACGGTGAGCACGCCGGAGGGAGCGCGTCCGCCGGCGCCCAGTTGCCCGGCGACGGAGCCGGAGCCGAGCGCGACCCGCCGCATCGCGGTGCGGAGCAGCAGCACCAGACCGATCACCACGGCCAGGGCGCCCGCGGTGCGCAGCAGCCAGTGATCGAAGATCGAGCCGGATCGCTCGGCGCCGGAGGCGCGGGCCGAGATGCGCGCCCGGGGCGCGCCGAGCGGCAGCGCCTCGGTCGACACCGCGTCCGCGTCGGCGTCGTGTGCTTCGACGCTGATCGCACTCTGCGTGGCGCCTTCCTGTTCCGGGGCCGGCGTCGGGGCCGGGGCGTCAGCGGGGGTCGGGGAGGTCGCCGGGAGCGGCGCCGGCTGCGGGCCGAAGGCCTCGACGGCGCTCGCGGGGCGCGGATCAATCGGGCGCTCGGCGGCGTTGACGGACTCCGTCCCCAGCGGGTTTGCGACTGGGGCCTGCGATTGCGTCGAACCCTGCGCCGAGAGCGCAACAAATGCGCACAGCAGAGCGCAAAAAACGCCGTGCCGTCCGCGATTGATAGAGGTGTTCGGGTTCGCCATGTCGCCGTCCTGGCTTGGCGTCGCGGGCTCCGCCCGCGCGTTGTGTGCTGTGTTGAGGCGCTACTTGGTGGGCGCCGGTTCTTCGCCCTGCGGCGAGGCGGTGATGATCTCGGAGATACGCACGCAGAAGTTGTCGTTGACGACCAGCACCTCGCCGCGGGCGACGTGTCGGTCGTTCACGTACACATCGACGGGGTCGCCGGCGAGTTTGTCGAGTTCGACGACGGAGCCCTGCGCGAGCCGCAGCACGTCCTCGACGAACATGCGGGTGCGGCCGAGTTCGATCTTGACGTGCAGGTTGACGTCGGAGAGGAGGTCGATGTCGCCGGCGGGTTGATCCTCGCCGTTCTCTTGCTGGAACGTGGGCAGGTCGACGTGCCCCGGCGTCTCGGCGGTGCCGGTCGGAGCGGTCTCGGTGCGGGTTTTGGCGGCGTCGATCGCGTCCTTGGCGGCTTTGAGGGCGGCGCCGGCGCGTTCCTCGGCGTCATCGGGCGGCGGGGTGTGCTCGGCGGCGTCGCGCAGCTCATCGACCGCGCCCTGCGCATCGTCGAGCGCGCCCTCGGGATCGGCGCCCGTTGCGGGGGGCTGGCGCTTCGCCGGATCGGGCGCTCCGCCGTTGGACTCGGGTTGATCGTTGTCGCCGGGACGGGCGTTGTCGTCCTGCTCGGCCATCCGTAGCCTCGCTCGGTCGTTGGGGGCCGCGGCCCCTGGGTGGTGGCACATGCTCTGCGCGATCGGGCCGGCTCCGCCGGCGCACGGGCGCGCCATCGATGCCCTTGCATCGGGCGGCATCGCGCACTCGCCGCATTTTTTCTCGGTTGCGACGCTTCGCCGACGCGGATCGGGCGCGAGCGCTCAGTACTCGGTGGGGAATCCGACGCAGCGCGAGATGATCACACGCACAACATATGGTCTCCCTTGGGAGTCGAGACCAAATATGTTGTTGAGGAGGTCCGTCAACTGGCGTGAAAGCGTCTCGAGGCTGGGCTCGTTGAAGTGGTTGTGCTGGGCGGTGCGCCAGATGCGTGCGGCGCCCGCGCGAACCTCGGCCTTGCGGTTTTCGAGGCGCTCGGTCACGTGTGCCTGGTGCTTGGTCTTGACCTGCACCTGGACCTCGACATCCCAGATCCACGACCGGCCGCTGTGGTTGTTGGGGAACTTGTCCTTGAGGACGAGGATCTCGACGATCTGCTCCATCGCCTCGTCGCCCTTGATGTGCAGCTCGGCGCCCTCGGTGGTGCGCGGGCCGGCGAGGTGCATCACCCCGATCAGGGCCGCGGCCTCGATCACCAGGAGCGCAACGACGATCAGGACCGTCTTGACGGGCAGAGCCTTCTTGGGCGCGGGGGCCTGCGGCTCGGGCGCGGGGGCTTCCTTGACCATGGTGGACGGTTCCTCAGCGCGGCGTGTGGACGCCCCGTGACATCGGGGCGCACACGTCATCGGCGCAGCGGAGCCGCGTGTTCAGCCCGCCGGCGGCAAAGCCCTCCCCGGTGTGCGGGTCATGCCGACGGCGCCCCCGGTGCGCGGCGGCTTATCGGCCCAGCGCCAGGAGCTGCTGGAGGAGCTGATCGGTCGTCGAGATGACGCGCGACGACGCGGAGTAGCCGGTGGAGGTCAGGACGAGGTCGATGAACTCCTGCCCCAGGTCCACGTTGGATTGTTCGAGCGAGCCGCCGATGATGCGCCCCGAGCCGAAGTCTCCGGGGGTGGTGATCAGCGGGGTGCCCGAATTGGGGCCGACGGTGAACATGTTGCCGCCGGCGTCGACGAGGCCCTCGGGGTTGGTGAAGGTGGCGAGGGCGATCTGGCCGATGGTGCGCGTGAGGCCGTTGGTGAAGCCGCCGGTGATGCGCCCGTTCTCGCCCACCGAGAAGGTGGAGAGCACGCCCAGCGGGGAGCCGTTCTGGAAGACGGAGGCGATGGCCGACTCGCCGAGGGGATCGGCGAGCGCGGTCACGGTGTCGGCGCCGCTGTCGAGCACGATGTCGAAGACCAGCGGGTGGACGGCGCCGGTGTTCTCGCGCCCGAGCTGCACGGTGATGGGCGTCGTGGTGGCGAGGCGCCCGGAGGTGTCGAAGTCGAGGGTGCCCGTGGAGAGGGCGCGGCTGAGGTTGGCGCTGTCGACGTTGTCGGGCGACTCGACGAAGTACCGCCACGTGGTGCCGAGCGGGCCGGTGGAGTCGATCACCATGGTGATGTCGACGTCCATCGAGGCGCCGAGCGAGTCGTAGACGACGAACGAGGTGCGGACGCTCTCGCCGTCGGCCTGCGCGCTCTGGGTGGTCGTGAAGGGGTTGGTGACGACGTCGCCGTTCATGTCGCGGAGGACGATGTCGGTGTTGTCGATAGCGAGGTCGTTGGCCTCGCCGATGTTGCCGACGATCGATACCACGCCCATGGCGTCGATCTGCGCCCCGGTGATGGAGCCGTCGGGGTTGGTGAGGCCCGCCTGGATGCCGAGGGTGTTGTTGATGAAGTTGAGCAGGTCGTCGACGGTGGTGGCGGCGTCGATCTCGAGGGTCCGCGCGGGCATGGTCTTCTCGCCCTTCTGCGCGCCGCTGAGGGTCCACGTGTAGGGGACCATGCCGGCGTCGAAGAGCGTGGTGGCGGGCGCATCGGGGTTGGCGAGCGTGGTCAGCAGGCTGGCGCCGGTGAGGGGCGCGCCGCCGGTTGTCTCGAAGGGCTGGTCGATGCCGACGTTTGCGCCCTGGGTGGGCAGGTCGCCGGCGGCGTTGAGGTTGCCCGCGAAGTCCACGGCGCGCGTCGCCTCGGCGATCGTGAGGGAGCCGAGGGGGATGTTCAGGTTGGTGCGCGTGCCGGACACGATGTTGAAGTTGTCGTCCACCCCGAAGCCCTGCACGCGGGCGCCGTCGATGGTGACGAGGTCGCGCTGGGCGTTGAGCTGGAAGGCGCCAGCACGGGTGAAGAAGTCCTGCCCGGATCGGTTCACGACGAAGAAGCCCGAGCCCTCGATGGCGAGGTCCGTCGAGACGCCGGTGGCGGCGATCGCGCCGTTGCTGAAGTTGCGCTGCGTGCCGGCGATGCTCACGCCGAGGCCCACCTGCGAGGGGTTCGTGCCGCCCAGCGCCCCGGAGGGGCCGGTGCCGCTGCTGAGCGTGCGGCTGAAGGTCGGCGCAAAGAGCATGCGGTTGGACTTGTACGCGGTGGTGTTGGCGTTGGCGATGTTGTTGCCGATCACGTCGAGCTTGCGCGAGTTCGCGATCAACCCGGAAAGACCGGTCAGCAGGGCGGAGGTGGATGCCATCTCGGGGACTCCTCGGGAGCGCCGCGGCGGTGACCGCCGGGCGGGTGTGTGTGCGGTCGGGGGCGCGGCGCTCGCTCCACGCGCGGCGCGCCGGTGTCAGCGGGCGGTCGTCACTCGCCGGTCGGGGCTCCGCCCCGCGCGGCGATGTCGGTGAGCAGCCTCAGGAGGCTCTGGTTGTTGGTGGTGCGACCCAAGATGGAGGGCTCGGCGCCGGAGACGCCGTCCTCGCGCTCGCCGGGCAGCACCACGACGGCGTCCACGCCGGAGCGGACCGCGCCGTCGCCGACGGGGCGCGCATCCTCGATGGTGCGGGTCACGACGTCGATCGTCAGGGCCATGTCGTCCACGATGGCCAGGAGGCGCACGGCGCCCTGGGCTTCCGCGGCGTCCACCGCGTGCGAAACGCGGTTGAGCTGCTCGCTGGTGAGTTGTTTCTCGGCGCCCTCGGGCTGGCGCACGCCCCGCCCGCTCTCGATCTCGCCGGTGCGGGCGCGGCCGAGCAGGTCGGCGAACGCCGCGCCCTCGACGGGCGGCTGCGGGCGCGTCTCGGCGCCGCCGGGGACGATGCCCGACGCGAGCCTGCGCAGCAGCTCGGCGCCCTCGGAGCCGCGGACGGTCATTGCGCGGCCCCGGTCGGCGCATCGCCGATCTGGAGCACGTCCTTCATCTTGACCTGCCAACCCCCGGTGAGGTTCAGCACCACGCCGTCACGCGTGTTGCTGATCGACGTCACCGGGCCTTCGATGGGCAGGCCGTCCAAGGCCATGCCCAGGACGTTCTTGCCGATGAGGCCCCCGGCGGTCGCCAGTTCGTTCTGCTTGATCATCGAGCTCAGCGTGTCCTTGAGCGCCAGGTCGGACTCGATGGAGCGGATGCTGGAGATCTGCTGCAGGATGGCCTGCGAGTCGTTGGGCGCGAGCGGGTCCTGATTGGAGAGCTCCGTGAGCATGATCTTGACGAACTGCTCGCTGGAGATCCCGCTGAAGGCGTTGGCGGCGCTGGGCGGGCTCTGCGTGTTAACGCTGTCGATGGCGGACATGTGAGTCTCCTCGCAACGCGCAGCGCGCGGCGTGGTGATATGGGCGCGGGCTTCCCTCGGCGCGTCGCCTCAGGCGGTCGCGTCGAGGCTCAGACGCAGGCGTTCCACGCGTGCGTCGGCCGTGCCGAATGCGTCTGCGAACAAGGAGGGCTCCGCCCTGCCCCGGCCCGCCCCGTGGCGGTCTCTCCCGTCGCCCCGATCGTCGGCCTCCTGCCGTTGATCGAAGGCGCCGCGGCTCTGGCCGTCGGCAGCGTCCTGCTGCCCCTGCCTTGCCTGCTCGCCGGCCGCGTGCTGGTTCCCCGCCTGAGCGCCCTGCCCCTGCGTGTTCGTTTGCGGCGGTGCGAGCTGCACCGTGATGCGTTCGACGTTCAGCCCCCTCGCCTCCAGCGAGGTGCGGAGCGTCTCGATGTTCTTGGTAAGCAAGTCGCGTGCCTGCGCGGACGAGGCCTCGAAGCGGGCGTTCACGACGCCGCGATCGATCTCCATCCTGATGCGGAGGGTGCCCAGCGTTTCGGGCTGGAGCTGCATCGTGATGGTGCCGCCGCGTTGTCGCACCGCGGCGCCGAGGCCACGCGACACGGAGGCCTCGAAGGCTTGTTCTGTCGTCTCCTGGCGCAGAGTCTGCGCGAAGGGCGCCTTGATCTGCGCGGTCTGGGCTTGGGCCCCGGGCGCGCCGCGGTCCGGCGCATGCGTCGCGGCGGGCGAGGGGGCGGGCTCGGCGGAGAGACGCGTGGCGCCCTCGGCCTTCGCGTCCGCCCGTTGTGCGGCGAGCACCGCACGCTCGGCGTCGCGTCGCCGCGAGCCGTCGTCGCGACGCTCTCGAGCGCCGTTGTCGGTGATCTGGTCGCGCACCTGCGTCTCGCCGCCGGCGGCCTGCTGCGGTGCGGCCTCTGCGCTTGAATGATCGACGCGGGGGGCCAGCGCCGCGAGCGCGGGTGTGGACTGGTCGATGACCGGCGCCTCGGCGGCGCGGACGCCGTGCGTGCGCGCCGCGGCCTGCGCCTGATCGACCTCGGCCGCCGTGGATCGCGCGACGTGCGCTTCGGTGTCGCGGGTGTTTCTCGACCGTGTCGCGGCGGACGAGGCCTCGTCAACGCCGCGCCCGCCGGGCTGCTCGCCCTTGGCGTCGGGCGATTGGGTCTGCGCATCGGCGCCGGGAGTGAGGGTGACGGGGGCGCCGCGATCGGCTCGCGCGGATGCGGCGTCGCTTGCTCCGGGGGCGCTTGTGCCGGGGGCGCCGGGGGTTGCGGGGGCGCCCGCAGGGCCAGTCGCGGCGGCGGCGAAACGGGCGTCTCCCGCGGCCTCGCCGGGCTGGGTGTGCGTGGCGTGCGATCCGCGCTCGGGACCGGTGAGCGCGGATCGCACGTTGTGCGGGGTGTCGGCGTCGTCGGCGCCGTGGTTCGCTGGTTGTTGCGGCGCGGCCTCGGAACCGCCGCGGCCCTCGGCGGATGCGCTGCGGGCTTCATCGGGCGCGACGGTCGCCGCGGCGTTGTCGGCGGTCGAGGCCTCGGCGGCGTCTCCGCCCTTGCCGGACGCGGCGTCGCGCTCCGTGGGCTTGTTGGAAGGTGTGTCCGATGCGCCCTGCGCCTCGGTGCGCACCGGCTGCGCCTGATCCGTGTTTCTCTGCGCTTCGTCGGTGCGGCCGCGTGCCTTTCCTGAGGCGCGTTCGAGCGTCCCGGCGAAGGATTGTTCGCGGCTCGTTTTCGTTGCGCCGCCCTTGGATTGGGCGTCGGCGAGCGGCCCGGTGCGCGGTCCGATCGCTCTTGCGGAGGCGTCCGGGGCGATCCCCTGCGCAGGGGCGATGCTTTGGAGGTTGGAGAGGAGCGTCGCGTTGAGCATGCATTGGCCTCAGGGAACGCGGGCCTGGAGGCCGCGTGTCCTGAGGCGTTCGAGCAAATCGGCTGCCAGCGGCGCATCGTCGTCGAACTCGCCGAGGATTTTGCTCGCCGCCCGGGTCTGCATGGCGTTGAGGTAGGCGACGACCTGCTCGATCTCGCCCAGTCGGATGAGCTCCTGCAGCATCTCGCGGGCCTGGGCGGGGCGGAGCGACTCGTAGAGGCGGACGGTTCGCTCGAACTGCTCCTCGCCCTCGATGGCGGCGATCCGGGCCCGCGCGGCCTCGAACGCTGCGCGTTCGTCGCGCAGGGACTGCCACACGCGGTCGATCTCGTCGCGTTCGAGCACCAGCGCCCGCTGCAGGTCGATGACTTCGCGCCGAAGACGTTCGATCACCTGGCGCTGGCGCTCCTCGAGCTCGCGGCTGACGCTCAGGGCCTCGCCGGCGGTGAGGGAGGGCATGCGGGCGCGGGCGGCCTGCTCGGCGCGCATCGCCTCCTCGGCTTCGAGGCGCTCCTGCTCCTGCTCGCGGGCGGCCTGCTCGGTGAGCGTCTCGTGGAGCATCACGCGGACGCCCTCGACGCGCTCGAGGCTGAGGCGGTCGGTGGCGCCGAGCCAGACGAGGAAGCCCACGATCGCGAGCATGTTGGCCAGCGCGATGGTGGAGGCGACGATCCAGAGCGTGCGGATCATGACGGTTGCTCCCGGCTGCGCGCCGCGGCGCGCATGACGACGATCTCATCGATCTCGGCCTGTTCACGATTGTCCTCGGCGCGCTTCCACGCCTCGTAGCGGCGTTCGCGCCAGAGTTCGACGGCGCGCCGGCGGCGCGAGGCCTCCAACAGTTGGACGCGGGCGGCCTCGAGCCGCTGCGCAGCGCCCGAGAGGCGGATGGCGATGCGCTGGGCCTCGACGGTCATGTGGAACGAGGCGCCGGCCTGCAGGCGCAGGGCGCCGGCGTCGATGCGGGCGCCGCGGACGCTGAGGGCGTCGCGCAGCTCGTGCTTGCAGGCGTGGATGGCCTGCTGGATGCGCCGGAGGGCGTCCTCGACGTCGATGCGCTCGCGCTGGAGCTCGGCGACGATGCGCTGCTTCTCGCGCTCCTCGCGCCGGCGCTGTTCGAGCAGGGCCTCGTGTTCGAAGCGGAACTTTGGCATGGCTTACGCGCGCCCCCCCGCCGCCGGCTGGGCCGCGGCCTGTTGGCGGCGCTGCCGGTTCTGGGCGCCGTTGTGCATCATGGAGCCCGCCTCGACCGCCAGCGAGAGCATGCGCTTGCGGGCGTCGTCGAAAGGCTCGACGTCGGCGCCGCCCTGGCGCAGCAGGTCGTCGATGCGCTCCTTGAGCACGATGGCGACGTCGGCGACGGGGTCGGACCCCTGCGCGTAGGCGCCGATCTGCACCAGTTCTTCGACGTCGCGGTACGCCGCGAGCAGCCGCAGGAGCTGCACGCGGGCGGCGAGGTGCTGCTTGTCGCACACCTCGGCGGCAACGCGGCTGATGGAGTCGAGCACGTCGATCGCCGGGTAGTGGCCCTGCTGTGCGAGCTTGCGCGAGAGGATGACGTGGCCGTCGAGGATGCCGCGGGCGGCGTCGGCGATGGGCTCGGTCATGTCGTCGCCCTCGACGAGGATGGCGTAGAACGCTGTGATGGAGCCCGCGCCCTCGACGACGCCGGCGCGCTCGAGCAGCAGCGGCAGCATCGAGAAAACGCTGGGCGTGTACCCCTTGGTCGCGGGCGGCTCGCCCACGCTCAGGCCGACCTGCCGCTGGGCCTGCGCGAAGCGGGTGATGGAGTCCATCATCAGCATCACGTCGGCGCCCTGGTCGCGGAAGAACTCGGCGATGCTCGACGCGGCCATGGCGGCGCGGATGCGCAGCAGCGGCGACTCGTCGCTGGTCGCCACCACGACCACGGAGCGTGCGAGCCCCTCGGGGCCGAGCGAGCCCTCGACGAAGTCGCGCACCTCGCGACCACGCTCGCCGATGAGGGCGATGACGCTCACGTCGGCGCTGGTGCGTTTGGCGATCGTCCCCAGCAGCGTGGACTTACCCACGCCGGGCCCCGCGAAGACGCCCATGCGCTGGCCCTTGCCGACGCTAGTCATCAGGTCGACGGCGCGCACGCCGGTGTCGATGCGCTCGTTGATGGTGCGCCGGCGCAGCGGCGACAGGGGCGAGGGCGAGAGCGGGGCGCCGATGGTCTCGGCGATGGGCGGGCCGCCGTCGATGGGACGCCCGAGGGCGTCGACGACGCGCCCCAGCATGCGCCGCCCCACGGGCACGACGCCCGAGGCGTGCCCGCCGACGACGCGGTCGCCGGGACGCACGCCGCTGGTCTGATCGAGCAGCATCACGATGGCCTTGTCGCGGTCGAAGCCCACGATCTCCCCGAGTTTGATGCGTTGCGCGCAGAGCACCTCGACCGTCGAGCCGACGGGCATGGGCAGGTCGTCGACGAGGAGCGTGAGGCCGCGCAACGCGGCGACGCTGCCCGTGACCCGAACCGGTTGCAGCGTGGCGAGCGACTCGATCTGTGCGCGCAGCGGGTTCACGAGCGCGGGTCCTCGTCGGGGCCGCGGGCGTCGGGCGATGGAGGGGGTGATTCCGGGGGTGATTCGGCGGGCGGTTCCGGGGGCGGTTCCGGGGGCGGTTCCGGGGGGGGTTCGATGGCGTTGTCGGCGAGCGCCGACGCGGCCGCGCTGGGCTCGACGCCGGCGACGGGGAGCAACGCCTCGGCGATGCGGTCGAGTTGGGTTTCGATGCTGGCGTCGATCTCGCCGCGGGCGCTGCGGGCGACGCAGGAGCCGCGCGTGACGGCGGGGTCGGCCACGAGTTCGGCGTGGGTGGCGGCGCCGAAGCGGGCCTTGAGGGCGGGGAGTTCGGACTCGGCGCGGGCGAGGTCGTCGGGGTGGACGCGGAGGGCGAGTCGAGTGGGGTTGGCGACGAGCGCGAGCACGCGTTCGAGCTGCGCGGCGACGACGCCGGGGTCGGTCTCCACGATGCGCCCCGTGATGCGCCGGCCCATCTCCAGCGCCAGCGCCAGCGCATCGGTGCGGGCGTGCAGGAGCAGGTCGTCGCGGTCGCGCTCGAAGCGGGCCAGGGCCGCGGCCCAATTGTTGGCGAGCTCGGTCAGGGCCTGGTTATGCGAAGCGCGGGCCTCTTCGAGCCCCTGCGCGCGGCCCTCTTCGAGGCCCTTGGCATGGCCCTCGGCGTGGCCCTGGGCGCGACCGGTCTCGCGGGCGTCGCTGAGCAGGCGGTCGCGCTCGCGTTGCGCGTCGGCGATGACGCGGGCGGCACGGGCCTCGGCGTGGGCGATGAGCTCTTCGGCCTGCCGGCCGAGCTGGGCGAGATCGAGCACGATGGCGTCGCGGACGAGGGCGTCGGATTGTGCGTGCTTGATGAGCGCCATGGCGGCCGCGGGTTCCTTCCCGGGTGGTTCAGACGATCAGGCCCTCGTCGCCGCGCCCGGAGATGACGATCTCGCCGGCGTCTTCGAGGCGGCGGACGATGTCGACGATGCGCTGCTGCGCGGCCTCGACGTCGCTGACGCGGACGGGGCCCATGTACTCCATGTCTTCCTTGATGAGCTGGGCGGCGCGCTGCGACATGTTGGCGAAGATCTTGTTCTTGAGCTTCTCGGAGGCGGTCTTGAGGCCCAGCGCCAGCTCGTCGTTGTCGACCTCCTTGAGGACGGACTGGATGCCCTTGTCGTCGACCATGAGGATGTCCTCGAAGACGAACATGAGGCGCCGGATCTGCTCGACGAGTTCGGGGTCCTCGGATTCGAGGCCCTCCATGATCTGCTTCTCGGTGGTGCGGTCGACGAGGTTGAGGATCTCCGCCACCGCCTGCACGCCGCCAGCCTTCTCCATGGACTGCGTGAGCATGTTCGACAGGCGCGATTCGAGGCCGCGCTCGACCTCGCGGATGACCTCGGGGTTGGTCTGCTCCATGTTGGCGATGCGCTTG
>RECZ01000029.1 GCA_007693765.1 Phycisphaerales bacterium
AGCCATAAGCGGCTGTCATCCGGCGCCGCCGGTGTCCTGGCCGTCAACCCACGAGACCCCCCGGAAGTTGCCCCCCGGAAGTTGTCCCCCGCGCGATCTCTCACGGACGTTTATTCTCGGTAGGTTCCCCAGACGAAGCGGGACGCGTCGCGTCGAGCGTCCCCTGCCGCCACGGAAGGTTCACGCGCCCGGATGTCCTACACCGCCCTCGCCCGACGCTACCGCAGCACGCAGTTCGACGAGGTCGTCGGGCAGGACGCCATCGCGCGCACCCTGGCCAGCGCCATCGAGCGCGACCGCGTCGCCCACGGCTACCTCTTCTGCGGCACGCGCGGCGTTGGCAAGACCACCATGGCCCGCCTCTTCGCCAAGGCCGTCAACGCCCCCGGCGACGAGCCCAAAGACGTCGCCCAAGCCATCATGGAGGGGCGCGACACCGACGTCGTGGAGATCGACGCCGCGTCGAACCGCGGCGTGGAGGAGGCCCGCGAGCTGATCGCCAACTGCATCTACTCGCCCATGCGTGGGCGCTACAAGATCTACATCATCGACGAAGTCCACATGCTCACGCGCGAGGCGTTCAACGCCCTCCTCAAGACGATGGAGGAGCCGCCCGCGCACGTGAAGTTCATCCTCTGCACCACCGAGGCGCACAAGGTGCCGCCGACGATCCAGTCGCGGTGCCAGCGGTTCGATTTCCGCGCCATCTCCGTCCACGACATCGGCGAACACCTCAAGTTTGTCGTGGGCAAGGAGAAGGTGAAGGCGGAGCCGGCGCTGCTGCAGGCCATCGCCCGCCTCGGCAACGGCTCCATGCGCGATGCGCTGAGCCTGCTCGACCGCGTCATGGCCTCGGGCGAGAAAAAGCTCACCCTCGCGCTGCTCGAAGAACTGCTGGGCCTGCCCGCGTCGGACCTGGTGGACGGGCTCGTCAGCGCCTGCGCCGACGGCGAGCCGGGCGAGGCGCTGCCGCGGGCCGAGGCGCTGGTCGCGAGCGGGGTCTCCATCGACCAGGTGCTCGAGTCGCTCATCACCCGCCTGCGCGACCTCATGGTCTTGAGCGCGTGCGGCGAGGCGACAGGCCTCGTCGATTTCGACGACGACAGCCGCGCACACGCCTTCGCCCTCGCCTCGCGGTTCGACGCCGCGGCCCTCGTGCACATGATCGCGCTGTGCGAGAACACCATGCAGCGGTGCAAGTCGTCGACCACGCCCCGCGCGCTGCTCGACGCCCTCGTGGTGCGCATGGCCATGACCGAGCGCATCGCCGATGTCGCGGCGTTGTTGCGGGGCGCGCCGGAGCCCGCCGGCGCCGACGGCCCGGCGCGGGGCGGTGGGGGGCCGCAAAAAAAAGCCCGAGCGGCGGCCGCCGAACCTGAGCCCGCGTTGATCGGGCCGGGCGCGCCGCCGAGAACGCCGCCCGCACCGCCCCTCGATGCCCCGACCCCCGAACCCGAGGCCCCGATCGCCCCGCTCGCTCCCGACGCGGGCGAGCAGGAGGTGTGGTCGCGCGTGCGCGAGCTCGGGAGCGATTCGGCCGCCATGCGCGCACGCCTGCGGATGCTCGAGCTCGACTCGATCCGCGAGGGGAAGGCCACGATCTGCGTCGATTCCAGCGCCACCCTCACGTGGGCGCAAAGCGAGTCGCGCCGGCTCACCGAACTGCTGCGCCGAGCGACCGGGCGCGAGCACCGGCTCGAATTCGTGGTCGATAGCGGGCGTTCCGCCCCCGTGCTCGAAGACGCGGCGCAGGCCCAGCGCGCGATGGATGAGGCGCTGGATCACCCGCTCGTCAAGAAGGCGATCGAGCTCTTCGACGCCCGCGTCGTGCGCGTGGAGCGCACGCCGTCGCGGCGTGAAGCAGAAAGCGACGACGACACCCCCGACGCCCCCGCCGAGGGGGCCGACGACCCAACACCGCCCCAGCCGTGATAGGCGCTGCGGCAAGGCGGCACACTTGTGAGGAGAGACCCGTGATGTTCGATCAGTTCAAGGCGATGGGCGCGCTAGCAGGGCTGCTCAAGAACGGCGACCGCCTCCGCGAGGCCGGCGAGCGCGTGAAAACCACGCTCGAGGCGCTGCGCGTCGATGGAGAATCGGGCGGGGGAGCCGTGCATGTGCGCGCGTCGGGGCGGATGCGCATCGAGTCGGTGGCGATCGCCCCGGCCATCGGCGCCGCGCTGGCCGGGGCCGACGAGGCCGCCCGCGCTGAGGCGCACGAACTCGTCGCCGCGGCGATCAACGAGGCCCTGCAGCGCGCCGAGCGCGAAGCGAAGGACGTCATCGCGCGCGAACTCGACGACCTTGGCCTCTCCGACCTCGCCGACATGGGTGGCCCCGGCGGCCTCGCCGGTCTGCTCGGCGGGAATTGAACGGCGCCGCGACGCACCGGCACGCGTACGATGCACAGCACACATGAAGACGCCCACCGACAACGCGACGCCGTCCCCCCCGGAACCCCCGGCGCCCCCGGATTCCCCCGCTCCCGACGCAACGCCCGCGACGCGGGGCGCTGCGCGGGCGCCGAGATCTGCGTCGTCATCGTCGAATTTCGGCAACGATGGTGGGGGCGGGGGCGGAGCGGGCGGCGGGGTGTACCCGCGTTCGGTGGACCGGCTCATCGCGGCGTTCACCAAGCTGCCCGGCGTGGGGCGTCGCAGCGCCGAGCGTCTGGCGTTCTGGGTGCTCAAGTCCAGCGCCGAGGAGGCGATGTCGCTGGCGGACGCGATCGCCGACGTGAAGCGCAGCGTGCGCCACTGCGGCGTGTGCTTCAACCTCACCGAGCGCGACCCGTGCCCGATCTGCGCCGATCACCGGCGCGACCACGGCCTGGTGCTGGTGATCGAACAGCCCAAGGACCTCATCGCGCTCGAGCAGACGGGCATGCACAAGGGCGTGTACCACGTGCTGCTCGGCCGCCTCAGCCCGCTCGACGGCGTCTCGCCCGAGCACCTGACCATCGCCGACCTCTTGGCCCGCGTCGACGACCCCGCCCGCAACGCCTCGGGCGCGCCGGTGCGTGAGGTCATCCTCGGCCTCAACCCGAACCTCGAGGGCGACGGCACCGCGTTGTACCTCGCCGACCAGTTGCGCAGGCGGGGCGTGCGGGTCAGCCGGCTGGCGCGGGGGCTGCCCTCGGGCAGCCAGCTCGAGTACGCCAGCAAGGCCGTGCTGGCCGACGCCATCGCCGGGCGTCAGCACATGGACTGAACGGCCCCTCATGACGCGCACGAACCGCGTGATCCGGGGGATCGCCGGGGGATTGCGCGCCGGGGCGTCTCGATTCGGCGCGGCGGATCGCCGATTCTGGGATAGTGGATGCTCGATGCGGCGCACGGGCGGCGCGTCCGGAGAACGCATGCGTTTCGACACCTCCCAGCAGATGAAGCTCGGCCAGCACATGAAGCTGGCGCCCAGGATGATCCAGTCCATGGAGATCCTGCAGCTCGCGTCGCTCGCGCTGCAGGAGCGGATCGAGCAGGAACTGGAGTCGAACGTCACGCTCGAGACCTTCGAGCCCGGCTCCGAGACGGCGGACGTGCGCCGCGAGCAGAAGGAGCGCGAGCAGGAGGAGCGCGAGAGCGAGCGCCCCATGCAGGTCGACGAGGGCGGCGCCGCGCAGGATTTTCAGCGGCTGGACTCGATGGAGCAGTCGTACAGCGAGGCCTTCGAGAACGAGTACTCCGCCTCCGGCCTGCGCCGCTTCGAGGAGATGGACACGGGCCGCCCCTCCTCGCGCCTCGCCGGCGAGCGCGACGCCAAGATGGACGCGATGGCCAACGCCCCCGGGCGCAGCGCCTCGGTGACCGATCAACTGCTCGAGCAGTGGGTCTTCGCCCCCGTCGACGACGAGACGCGCCGCCTCGGGCGCATGCTCATCGAGCACATCGAGGACGACGGCCTGCTGCGCACCCCGCTGGCCACCATCGCCGACCGCGCCCCCAAGGACGCCCCCAAGCCCACGACCGACGACCTCGAACGCGCCCTCAAGGCCGTGCAGCTCACGCTCGAGCCCCTCGGCGTCGGCGCCCGCGACACCCGCGAGTGCCTGCTGCTGCAGCTCGACGCCAGCGAGGACCTCGACGAGAGCGAGCACGCCCCGGTCATGCGCGCGCTCATCGACGAGCACCTCGACGACGTGGTGCACAACCGCCTGCCGAAGGTGGCGCAGGCCACCGGCTACACGATGGAGCAGATCAACGGCGCCATCCACGCCATGCGCCGCCTGAGCGTGGCGCCGGGCCGGTCGCTCGTCGACGAATCGCCGCCGGCCATCGTGCCCGACGCGGTGATCGAGTACGACGAAGACCAGGACCGCTACGTCGCTGTGCAGATGGACGGGCGCCTGCCCAACCTGCGCATCAACCGCGAGTACGCCGACATGGTGCGCGACCGCGCTGTGCCCAAGCAGACGCGCGAGTTCGTCAAGACCAACCTCGCCAACGCCACGTGGCTTATCGACGCCATCGAGCAGCGCCGGCGCACCCTCCAGCGCGTGCTCAACGTCGTCGTCGACGCCCAGCGCGACTTCTTCGAGCAGGGCCCCCAGGCCCTCAAGCCCCTGCCCATGACGCAGGTCGCCGACCAACTCGGCATCCACGTCGCCACCGTCTCCCGGGCCGTGGCCGACAAGCACGTCCTCACCCCCCGCGGCGTCCACCCCCTGCGCCGCTTCTTCAGCGGCGGCATGCAGACCGACTCGGGCGAGGACGTCTCGTGGGAGGCCATCCGCGCCGCCCTCAAGGACGTCATCGACGCCGAGGACAAAGCAAAGCCCCTCAGCGACGAGGCCATCGTCGACGCCCTCAAAGAACGCGGCATCGAGATCGCCCGACGCACCGTCGCCAAGTACCGCAACCAACTCGACATCCCCTCGGCGCGGATGCGCAAGCAGTTCTGAGCCGGGTGCGTACGTACGCGGTGCGCAAGTGGGCGTTTGGTCGATCGGTCGTGGCGACGCTGCGCGACGCCACGGCACACGGGGATGCTCCGCACGGGCACAGCGCACAGCGGCATTGAGAAGCGAAACGCGACTGTGAAGGAGCGTCTCCGCGCTTTTCGCCGGGAGGGGGGTGTTGCTGAGCGTATGTCCACGTGTGCCACGGCTACGGCGAAGCCGCAGCCGTGCGTTGAGCGCCTGAACTCGACGAAGCACGGGGCCGCTGCGCGGACCCGTGGCACAGCGCGTGCTCTTGGGCGTCGGTGCGGGGAATACATTGGAAGCGACGGGGAACTAGAAGAAGGAGACTGGGTAGGAGACGGGCGGGACGCCCGTCCCACTAGGTTGAGTAGGCTTGGATGAA
>RECZ01000097.1 GCA_007693765.1 Phycisphaerales bacterium
CGAACCACACGTACAGGTTGAAGATGTCCCCCGTCAGGAACGCTCCGGACACGCCCATGAGCAGCGTTTGCATGAGCGGGTGGTAGAAGTACGCCTCGCGCCGCCGGTCGATGCTGCCCAGCGAGAACACGCACATCGCCATGCCCGAGATCGCCCCGAGCAGCACCATGACGGCGCTGAGATGATCCGCCACGAAGGTGATGCCGAAGGGCGCCGGCCACGAGCCCAGTTGCGTCGCGATCACACCCTCTCGGCGCACGGTGATCAGCAGCAACACCGCCACCACCAGCAGCGCCATCGACCCCGCCAGGCTCAGACACCGCTGCGCGATGCGCGAACGCCACGTGGACAGCGCGGCGCACGCCGTCAGCAGAGGGATCACCACTGGGAGGGTCAGCAGGGCGCTCACGTGTCGGTCGCCTTCATCTGGTCGAGATCGTCCTCACCGACGGTCTGGTACGCGCGCTTGAAGAGCACCATCGTGAACGCCAGCACGGCGAAACTGATCACGATCGCCGTCAGCACCAGGGCCTGCGGCAAGGGGTCGGCGTGCAGCGGCGGCGGCGCGTCCTCGCCCGGAGCGACCAACGGCGCCTGCGCCCGCGTCAGCCCCGCCGCCGTGAAGACCAGCAGGTTCGCGGCGTGCCCGAGGATCGCCAGCCCGACGATCAGCTTCACGATGCTGCGACGCATCATGAGGTAGAGCCCCGAGGCGTAGAGACCCCCGATCAGGATGGCGAGCAACACTTCCATGCTTATTGCTCCGCGAGGGTCATGGTGATGATCAGCGACACGCTCAAGACCACGAGGTACACGCCGATGTCGAACAGCAACGGGGTGCCGAGTTTGAGTTCGCCCAGGCCCGGCAAGGGGATCGTCACCCACGCGCTGGTCAGGTACGGATCACCCATCAAGATCTGGAAGAACCCGCTCAACGCCGCCAGCCCCAGTCCCACCCCGACGAGCCTGATGAGGTTCACGCGGAGCATCACCTTGGCCCGCTCCACGTCGAAGGCGAGCCCGTACAGAATAAACGCCGACGCCGCCGTCAGCCCGCCCACGAACCCCCCGCCCGGCTCGTTGTGCCCCCCAAGCAGCAGGAACACCGAGAACAGCAGCAGCAGCGGCAGCATGTAGGTGGCCGCGGTCCGCAGGATGAGGGAGACGACGAAGCCCTTCATGACGAACCTCCCTCTCGCGGCTCACGCAGACGCAGCAGTGCGTACACGCCCACGCCCGCCACCGCGAGCACGACGATCTCGCCCAGCGTGTCGATGGAGCGGAAGTCCACGAGGATCACGTTCACCACGTTCCGGCCGTACCCCTTGGACACGCTGTGCTCGGCGAAGTACGCGGAGATCGGCTCGTGCAGCGGACGCTGGCTCACCGCCATGATCACCAGCGCCGCCATCAGCATGCCGGCGCTGATGGCCACCAACGCGTCGCGCGTCCGGGCCAGCACGCTCGTCAGGATGCGGAACTTGGGCAGGTGGTAGAAGACGAACACGAAGAGCACCACCGTCAACGTCTCGATCGCGAACTGGGTCATCGCCAGGTCGGGAGCGCCGAAGAGCACGTAGATCAACGCCACGCCGTAGCCCACCACGCCCAGCGCCGCGACAGCGCCCAGCGAAGACTTCGACCGCACCGCCAGCAACGCCCCCAGCAGCACCAGCGCCAGCAGGCCCGCCTCGTGCAACTGCACAGGCGTCAATTCCGTGGGCGCGGCCAGAGCGCCGCTGCTCAGCATCATCCACCCCGTCAGACCCACCGTCGTGACGATCATGATGAACAGGTACGCCCGCAGGTAGCCGCTCTGGAGCACCCGTGTCTGCACCCGCGCGATCTCGTTCATCCCATCGAAAACCCACGTGTACCAACGCGCCGGGCCGTACGCCCCCACGCGGTCGCTCAGCGACGTGAGGCGGATGAACCCCGGGCGCATCAGGAACACCCCGACGCCGACCGCGATGGCCAGCACGCTCAGCCCCAGCGCCGGCGTCAGCCCGTGCCACAGCGAAAGCTTGACCTCCATCGGCACGCCGTAGATCGCGCTCGCCGCCGGCGACAGCAACACCTTCTGCACCAGCGACGGCGCCACGCCGAACAACAGCGACAACGCCGCGAGAATCGTCGGGCCCAGCCACAGCGTCGGCCCGCCCTCGTGCGGCTTGCGCGGCGTCTCCTTCCAGGAACCCATGAACGGGCGCACGCCCACCGCGATCGCCACCACCACCATCCCCACCGCGCCGATCACCGACGCCGCGCCGAACAACCCCGCCCACGCGGGCGTCTCCAGCGCCGCCTCGAGCAGCAACTCCTTGGAGATGAACCCGAAGAGCGGCATGAAGCCCGACATCGACAGCCCCGCCACCATCGCGCCCACCGCCGTCAGAGGCATCAGCCTGCCCAGCCCGCTCAGCTTCCGCACGTCCTTCTCGTGCGCCGCGTGATCGATCGAGCCCGCAACGAGGAAGAGCGCGCCCTTATAGAGCGCGTGCGCCAGGATGAACGTCGCCGCGGCCTTCGCGCCGAGCTCGCCGCCGAAGCCGATCAGCATCACCATGCCGCCCAGCGCGCTCACCGTCGAGTACGCCAGCAGCAGCTTGAGGTAGACCTGCCGCATCGCCAGCCACGCCCCAACCACCATCGTGACGGCGCCCACCGTGCCCACCAGCGGCGTCCACAGGTCGGCGTCGCCGAGCGTCGGCTGCATGCGCGCCAGCAGGTAGACGCCCGCTTTCACCATCGTCGAGGAATGCAGGTACGCGCTGACCGGCGTCGGCGCCTCCATCGCGCCCGGCAACCAGAAGTGGAACGGGAACTGGGCGGATTTGGTCATCGCCCCCAGCAGCACCAGCAGCAGCGCCGGCGTCAGCAGCGGGTGCTCGAGCAGCAGGTCGCTCCGCGCGGCGATCTCGGAGAGCTCCATCGATCCCGTCGCGATCGCCATCAGGATCAGCCCCGCCAGCAGCGCAAGGCCGCCTATCCCCGTCACCAGCAGCGCCTGCAGGGCCGACTTCCGGGCCGTGTCGCGGTGGTGGTCGAACCCGATGAGCAGGTACGACGTGACGCTCGTCAGCTCCCAGAACACGAACAGGGAGACGATGTTGTCCGCCCACACCACGCCCAGCATCGAGATCATGAACAGCAGCAGCGTGGTGTAGAAACGCCCGAGGTCCTTGTGCTCGCCGAGGTAGCCCTGGGCGTACACCAGCACCAGAGCGCCGATGCCGCTGATGAGCATCCCGAAGAGCAGCCCCAGCCCGTCGATATGGAACGAGAGCGCGATCCCCAACCCGGGGACCCACTCCTGCGAGAACCGCCACGGCTCCCCGGCCCCGATGTCCGGGGTCAGCACGCACAGCCACACAAAGACCCCCGCCGGGAACGCGGCCAAAATCCAGCCCGTGGCGCTGCCCGCGTACCGACGGATCGTCGGCGCCGCGAACGCGAGCACCAGTGCCAGGAGTCCGACGACGAGCATCTGTGTCGTGGGTCGAGTGTGGGTGAGGGACGATCGCCGCCCCGGCCAGATCGTGCGCATCACGGCGCGGGGCAAGAAAGTGCAACGGTGGCGGTAAAGGGAGGTTCCGAGTCTCTGTGGCCGCATACTACCCGCTGGGCGCTCGCCACGCAGGACGACGAGCGTCGCATCGCAGCGCCGGGGCGCTGTCGCCGGCCTGCCCGGCCGCGCGGCGAGCGACCCCCAAAGAGGCCCCGAGTTGACCCCTCACCCGTGCGCGCCGACAATGCCCCGCCCACCCCGGAGAGGTGGCAGAGTGGTTGAATGCGCCGGTCTCGAAAACCGGTATTGCCTTCGGGTAATCGAGGGTTCGAATCCCTCCCTCTCCGCTTTCGTATGCACGACCGACCCGAGCCCGACGCCGAGGTCGGAGCGCCCACCGGGTACGCGCCGCGGCCCGCGCCCATGTCGGCGTGCGCCGGCGCTCGGACGGCTCGGCGCGGGGCCGCTCGGCCCGCCCCCTTGACAGCTCAGGGTTCCTACCCACGCCTCACCGCTTCCGGGTAGACTGTTCGCGCATCGTTCGTGTCGGCGTCGCCGTGCGCGGCGCCCTGACCCATCGCGCCACCCCTGCCGGAGACACGACGTGAAGGCCATCACGCGTCGCATCGCGCTGTTCGCGCTCTCGTTCGCCGCCCTCACCGCGCTGCTCGTCGCCCCCGCGACGCTCCGCGCCGATGAGACCGAAGCCCCCACCCACTTCGCCTCCGGGCCGCGATCCTTCGACAACTGGGTCGGCAGCCTCCGCACCGTCGAGAGCATGCAGATGCTCGCCCGGCGGCACAACGTGCTGCTCAACGAGCCCCGCTTCGAGCGCACCCCCGAGCGCATCGAGCGCAACGCCACCCTCGCCATGCGCGAGGCCGACCGGCGCCTCAAGCGGCTGGCCCGCGTCGATCTGGCGCCCCACCTCGGCTTCGACGGCACGATGGGCGCGTACGAGGACATCCTCAGCCCCGTGCGCGACACCATGAGCCGCTTTTACCTCCTCAGGGAGGTCTCGCCCGACGCCGCGATCCGCGACGCCGCGACCGAACAGGTTCGGCGTTTGAGCGAGTGGTTCGTCGGCCTGCAGTACCGCGAAGACGTCCACACCGTGCTCTCCACCTTCGGCCACGCCTACGAGCAGGGCATGCGCCCGCCGCTCAACAAGGAGGGCGAGCGCCTGGTGATGGAGATCCTGCGCGACTACCGGCGCGCCGGCATGGAGCTGGATAAAGAGACGCGCGAGAAGGTCGAGGCCCTGCAGCTCCGCCTCACCAGCCTCTCGACCGATTTCGGCACGAACATCACGCAGGCCACCAGGCCCGTCGAGTTCGCGGCGGACGAACTCGCCGGCGTGCCCGAGGGCTTCCTCCGGCGTGTGGGCCAGAACGACGAGGGCGGCTACACGCTCGACGCCAGCGACGTCACCCACTTCCTCGCCGTCATGAACAACGCCTCGAACGAGGACGCCCGCCGGCGCATGAAGATCGGCCGCTTCACCGTCGCGCAAGACACCAACACCGACGTCCTCAACAAACTCGTCGCCACCCGCGACGAGATCGCCTCCCTCCTCGGCTACCAGTCCTGGGCCGACTACCAGACCGAGACGCGCATGGCCCGCACCGGCGCCCGCGCCACGGCCTTCGTCGCCAACCTCATCCAGCGCCTCGAGCCCAAGTTCAAGCAGGAGCTCGAGGCCATGCGCCGCCTCAAGGCCGACGACACCGGCGACGCCAACGCCCGCATCCACATCTGGGACTGGCGCTACTACGAGAACGAGATCAAAAAGCGCCGCTTCGACATCGACACCGAGGCCCTCCGCGCCTACTTCCCCCTCGACGCCAGCCTCCGCGGGATGTTCGGCATCTACGAAGAGATCTTCGGCCTCTCCATCGAGCGCGTCGACCCGAGCTGGACGTGGCACGAAGACGTCGGCCTCTACGCCGTCAGCGACAGCGCCTCGGGCGCCCCGCTCGGCCTCTTCTACCTCGACCTCTTCCCCCGCGAGGGCAAGTTCGGTCACTTCGCGCAGTTCGGCATCACCAAGGGCCGCATGGAGCGCAGCAACGAGTACCGGCGCCCCGTCGTCGCCCTCGTGTGCAACTTCAACCCCCCCACCGACGACACCCCCTCCCTGCTCTCGCACAGCGAGCTCGAAACGCTCTTCCACGAGTTCGGGCACGCCATGCACTCCATCCTCACCCAGGCCCAGTACGGCCGCTTCAGCGGCACCAGCGTGCCGCGCGACTTCGTCGAGGCGCCCTCGCAGATGCTCGAGAACTGGTGCTGGGACATCGGCGTCCTCAACCGCTTCGCCGGCCACTACCGCGACTCCTCCCGCACGCTCGACCCCGCCGTTCTCGAGCGCATGCGTGAAGCCCGCCTCGCCACCGTCGCCACCTTCTACCGGCGCCAACTCGCCTTCGCCCTCGGCGACCTCGTGCTGCACGCCCCCGGCCCCTACAAGGACGCCCAGACCATCATCAACGGCGCCATGGCCGGCGTCTTCCTCCCCGTCCCCGAAGGCACCCACTTCGGCGCCGCGTGGGGCCACCTCACCGGCTACGACGCCGGCTACTACGGCTACGCCTGGGCCGACGTCATCGCCGCCGACATGGCCACCGCCTTCGAGGACGACCCCGAAGGCTTCATGAGCGCCTACGTCGGCATGCGCCTCCGCAACGAGGTCTACGCCGTCGGCGGCACCCGCGACGCCAACGACACCATCGAGGCCTTCCTCGGCCGCCGCTTCAACAACGAGGCCTTCCTGCGCAGCATCGGGGTGGCGGAGTAATTTGAAGAACTAAGGAGCTGCTCTACATGGCCCATGAAGTCACGGTAGAAATTCCACCCCGTCCCGTTGCTCACAAGGACATCGTCTTTGTAGTAAGAAAAGACGGCAAGCGGTTTGGTCGGCTAAAGGTCAGCAAAGGAGCGATAGTATGACTCCCCGGTAGCAAGTCTAAAGGCTACAGGCTTGGCTGGACAAAGCTAGATCAGTTGATGAATGACAACGGCAAACACGGCACTTATCCCGTTTAATCCGCCAGCGTCAATACATCTTTCCCCGTCGCCTCACCCCCCGCCCGGCGCGCCCGCGTTCCCCGGCTTCGTCATGTCCGTCGGGTCCAGCAGGCGGTCGAGTTCCTTGTCGGGGAGGAGCTTCTGCTCCCGCGCCAGTTCGCGCACCGTCACGCCCCGCGCGTACGCCTCCTTCGCCAGCGCCGCCGAGCGGTCGTAGCCGATCACGGGCACGAGCGATGTGCACATCGCGAGGCTGCCCTCGATCAGTTCGGCGCAGCGTTTCTCGTCGGCGCGCAGGGCTTCGATGGCGTTGTCCGTCAACACGGCGCACGCCCCGGCGGTGATGTTGATCGACTCCAGCGCCGCCTCCGCCATCACGGGCATGGCGACGTTCAGGTCCAGCAGCGAGCCGACGCCGCCGAGGCCGCCCATGGTGATCGCCGCGTCGTTGCCGACCACGCGGCAGGCGACCATCATCACCGCCTCGCAGATCACGGGGTTCACCTTGCCCGGCATGATGGACGAGCCCGGCTGCACCGCGGGCAGGGCCAACTCGCCGAGGCCGCACCGCGGGCCGGAGCCCATGAGGCGGATGTCGTTGGCGATCTTGGTGAGGCTGACCGCCACGACCTTGAGCGCGGCGCCCGCCTCGACGATCGCGTCCTTGGCGTGCTGGGCCTCGAAGTGGTTGTCGGCCTCGCGGAAGGGCACGCCGGTGCGCTTGGCGAGGATCGCCGCGACGCGCGAGCCGAACTCCTCGTGCGTGTTGATGCCGGTGCCGACCGCGGTGCCCCCGAGGGGCAGCTCGCTCAGCGCCGCCAGCGCCGACTTGAGCCGGCGCTCGCTCTGGCGCATCTGGGCGGCGAAGCCGGAGAACTCCTGCCCGAGGCGGATGGGCGTGGCGTCCTGCAGGTGGGTGCGCCCGATCTTCACGATCTTGTCGAACTCGCGAGCCTTCTTCTCGAGCGCCTTGGCCAGCCGCGCGACCTCGGGCAGCAGCCTGTCCTTGATCGCCACGGCGCACGCGACGTGCATCGCGGTGGGGAACGTGTCGTTGGAGGACTGCCCCATGTTCACGTGGTCGTTGGGGTGGACGCCGGCGTAGTCCCGGCCGCGCTGCTTTTTGAGCGCCGCGAACGCGCCCTCGCCTCGCAGGTAGTCGGCGTCCTTGGCGCTGCCGATGGGCGCGCCGTTGGCGAGGCACACGAGGTTGGCGATCACCTCGTTCACGTTCATGTTCGTCGAGGTGCCCGAGCCGGTCTGGAAGACGTCCACCGGGAAATGGGGCATCAGCCCGCCGGGCATGTCGCCGGATTCGATCCTCGCCGCGGCCTCCACGATCGCCTTCGCCCGCGCGTTGTCGAGCAGGCCCAGCGCCTTGTTCGTCTGGGCGCACGCGCTCTTGAGCACGGCGTACGCGCGGATGATCTCCACGGGGACGGGGCGCCCGGAGATGGGGAAGTTCAGCACCGCGCGCTGCGTGCTGGCGCCGTAGAGCGCCGACTCGGGCACGCGCATCTCGCCCATCGTGTCCTTCTCGGTGCGCATCGCTACGCCCTCGCCCGCGGCCGCGGGCCCGGCCTTGCGGGGGGCGTCCTTGCTGGCAGACGATTTCCGGGGGGTCGACTTCCGGGGGGTGGGTTGCTTGTTGGTGGTGGATCGCGCCATTCGCGGTCGGGCTCCGTCGGGTGGGTGTGCTTGCGGGGGCGGACCAGCGTACCACGCCCGCGGGCCCCATCCACGGTCCGAAAAGCCCGGGAAATCACGCGATTCTTCTGGATCGGGCGCTGGCGCACCCGCCCCCGGGGTGTACACTCGATACAACCTGCGGCGTGGGCGCCGCGTGCGCCCGCCCCATCGCCCCGCCCGTTCCACGAGAGGCAGAGAGACCCATGCACCGCACCGCCACCGCCCTGTCCGCCACCGCGCTCGCCCTCACCGGCGCCGGCGCCCTCGCCACCCTGCCCGACTACGACCAGTTCGAGATCCAGTGCCGGTCGAGCTTCACGAACCCCTTCAACCTCCCCAACGGCGCCTTCTTCACCAACTCCACGCCATCGATCAACGACAGCGCGCAGGTCGCGATCAACGTCGGCACGATCCAGTCCCAGCCGCCGGGCTCGTTCTTCGGCGCGCAGGGCTCGGGCTCGCTTGCGTATCAGGCGCCCTCGGGCGGGTTCCTCTCCGACACGGTGCTGAACAACAACGGCTTCATCGTGACCCCGCTGTCCGACGTCACGCCCTACGGGATCGTGCGCATCGATACGAACACGATGACCAACAGCATCGCCGTCAGCCCCGGCCTGCCCTTCGGCATCGAGGCGTTCACCTCGCCCCAGATCAACGACAACGGCCAGATCGGCTACCGCGGGCGCATCGGCTTCATCGGCAACGTGTTCGTCTCGTGGGACAACGGCTCGCAGGCCATCCACGCGGCGGAGGTCGGCGTCGATCCCAACAGCCCCTACTCCTTCATCTTCACTCCCTCCTTCAACAACCAGCGCCAGATCGCCGCCAAGGTGCGCCTCGGCGGCCCCGGCCAGACCGGCAACAACCAGCCCGACCAGATCCGCGTCTTCAACAGCGACGGCTCCTCCACGCTCTACGTCGAGGACATCGACAGCGACCCCTCCTCCCCGTTCACGAACTTCGACAACAGCGTCGCCCTCACCAACAACGGCCTCGTCGCCTTCATCGCCCCGCTCGTCGGTGGCGGCCGCGGCGTGTTCCTCTCCGACGGGACCACCGTCACCACCATCGCCACCGAGAACGCCAGCCCGCTCGTCTCCAGCATCGAGTTCTTCGGCCCCGCCGCCAACGACAACGGCCTCGTCGCATTCCGCGCCTTCGACAACGACGGCCGCCGCGCGATCTTCGTGGGCGACGGCACGAACCTGAAGCGCGTCGTCGGCCACCTCGACATCGTGCCGACGGACCTCGGCGACGCCCGCATCCAGCGCCCCGACACGAGCCCCGTCTTCGGCGGCTCCATCCGCATCAACAGCAACGGCGACATCGCCTTCGCCGCGTCGCTGACCGACCCGGACAACAGCAGCGTCTCCTTCGGCTCGGGCGTCTTCATCGCCTACGCCGGCACGACCATCGACTGCCCCGGCGACTTCACCGGCGACAACGTCGTCGACTTCGCCGACCTCAGCGAGGTGCTCTCCGACTTCGGCGGCGCGTACGACTTCGCCGACCTGAGCCTCGTGCTCGCCAACTTCGGCGCCGACTGCAACTGACCAACCCCGCGCCGGCGAGCGATCACTCGCCCCGCAGCACGCCGATCACGCTCGCCCAGTTACGCTCCACCTCGCCCCGGTGCAGCACGAGCATCTCGACGCGGTGCTGATGCTCGGGGTGCAGTCGCTGATCGAGCGTGCGCCACAGCGTGTCGGCGTGGGCATCGTGCACGTCCATCGCACGCACCAGCCGAAACATCCGCGCGGCCTGTTCCGGGTCGGGGTCGACGTCCTCCACAAGGAACTCGCGCACCGGCTCGAACCGCTCCAGCGCCGTGGGCGCCCAGCCGATCCACCCGAGCGTCGTGCCGGTGACGCCCAGCCCGCGCAGCGCCTTGGAGGCCGCGACGATCGCCCCCGCCTCCGTCGGGCGAACGCCGTCGCTGGTCATGGCGGGGCCGCCGCGCTGGTGCGCTGCGCGCCACACATCCTTTGTGAACGTGTGCAGGTCCAGAAAAACCGCGCCCTCCTCCGCCGCGACCGCCTCCGCGCGGGCCGCGAACTGCGCGAGCCGCGCGTTGCGGCCCTCGTACAAACGGTCGTTGACCTCGGTCCACTCGTCCAGCGCGATCGGTGACACGACCACTACTTCGCGCACGCGTCGGGCCCGCAGCGTCTCGATCAGCACGCGGAGCGACGCCCCGTACGCCTCGGCCGCGGCCTCGTCCGGCTCCCGCGCGAAGCCCGCGTCGTGCGTGCCCAGCATCACGAACACCACGTTCGCCCCCACCGTCATCACCACGCGCGGCGCCCACTCCCGCGCCGAGGCCGTCGTCGAGCCCCGCACCCCGATGCTCCCGCACCGCAAGGGCGAGTCCTCGAACAGCCGCAGCAGCGCCGCGTTGACGAAGCGGGGCAGGGCGCCGTCCTCGATCGTCTCGTCGCCGATCCAGAGGACCACATCGCGCTCGCGCAGCAGGTGCGCGTAGGTGGGCGCATCCGCCGGGAGCCGCTGCGCGCCGCCCTCGAACGGGTCCTGCGCCGCGTGGCTGCCCATCGGCGAACACAGCGCCGCGAGCGCCACGGCCAGCGCCACCGCCGCGGCCCGCGCCTTCAAGACCGGCCCCCGGCGCTCTGCACGATGAGCGACTTCATCTCCCGCACCGCCTCGCGCACCCCCACGAACACCGCCCGGCTCACGATCGCGTGCCCGATGTGCAGTTCCCACACACCCTCCATCGCCGCGATCGGCCCGACGTTCACGTAGTTTAGGGCGTGCCCGGCGTTGAACCGCATCCCCGCCTCACGCACGATGCGCCCGGCATGCTCGATGCGCTCGATCTCGGCGTGCAGCCCGGCGTTGCGGCGGTCCCCCCCGGCCGCGTGGTAGAGTCGCGCGTACGGGCCGGTGTGGATCTCGCACGCGTCGAACCCCGCCTCGGCGCTCGCCTCGATCTGGTCGGCGTCGGCCTCGACGAACGCCGACACCATGACCCCCTTCTCGTGCAGGCTCGCCACCACATCGCGCAGCCGGTCGAGCCCCGAGCGCACGTCCAGCCCGCCCTCGGTGGTGATCTCCATGCGACCCTCGGGCACCAGCGTCGCCATCGCGGGCACGATGCCCCGGGCCATGGCGAGCATCTCGTCCGTCGCGGCCATCTCCAGGTTCAGTTTCGTCTGCACCGTGGCCCGCAACACCTCGACGTCGCGGTCTTGCGCGTGCCGCCGGTCCTCGCGCAGATGCACCGTGATCGCGTCCGCGCCGCCCAGTTCCGCCTCGTGCGCAGCGCCGACGGGGTCCGGCTCCGTCCCCCGACGCGCCTGCCGCAGCGTGGCGACGTGGTCGATGTTCACTCCGAGATTGGCCATAGGCACACGATAGCCCGTACGACGCACTGCCGGGCCACCACCTCGCCCCTCACCCCCGCAGCCCCTCCACCACTTCCGGCAGCAGGTCCGCCAGCTCCATCGCCAGCATGCCCCCGCTCGCGTCGCTGTGCGACCCCGACCACGCCGCCGCGGCCAGCGCGTGCGCCCGCACACCCAGCCGTGCGCAGTCGTATAGGCTCAGCCCGCCCATGCGCTCGCTGGTGACGGTGCGCGAGCCCGCGACGATCGGCTTGCGGTGGTGCTGCGCGATCAGCCCCGCGATGGCGCCCGTGAGCACGTCGCCCGTGCCCGCGGTGGCGAGGCACGCGTTCTCGTGCTCGTCGATCCACGCCCGGTGACCATCGCTCACCACCGTGCGCGCGCCCTTGAGCACAACCACGCACCCCAGCGACTGCGCCATGCGCTCCGCGGCGCCGACGCGCGCACCGTCATCGCCCGTCGGGTCGCCCGCGACGCCCAGCGCGTCCGCCAGCCGCCGGAACTCGCCCGGGTGGGGCGTGAACACCGCGCCCGCGCGCAGGTCGCGCCGCAACTCGGGCACATCGCACAGGTTGTTGATCGCGTCCGCGTCCACGACGACGGGGCAATCCTCCTGCCCCACAGCGCGCACCGCCGCGGCCCGCGCGCCTTCTCCCACGCCCAGCCCCGGCCCGATCGCCAGGCAGTCGGACGCGAGCGCGACCTCGTCGATCACGCGCGCCGCCTCGTGCCCGACAATCTGCCCGTCCCGGTCCACCGGCACGCACACGCCCGTCGCGGAGGGCGCGATCGTCAGGCCCGCGTCGAGCACCGGCTCCGGCATCGCCAGCCGCGCCAGACCGGCGCCCAC
This sequence comes from Phycisphaerales bacterium, assembly GCA_007693765.1. GTDB lineage: Bacteria > Planctomycetota > Phycisphaerae > Phycisphaerales > UBA1924 > RECZ01. Next base: position 12,437 of record RECZ01000097.1, read on the forward strand.
GCGCAACGCCGCGATCGCGCTCAGCGCCGGCCCGCCGATCATGCGCGACCGCAACGCCGGGCCCTCGCTCGCGCCCACGGCGCACCCGCCGAAGACGCACACCGTGCCGAACGTCCCCTTGTGCCCGCGCGCATCGCGGGGCGGCAGTATGGGCAATGCGTCGCTGTCCATACGCGCATGGTACCTCCCCCGCGCCACCGACCCCGGACATCCCGATCCCCGTGCCACCGACTTCGACCGGCACGGTCGAAGTCGGTGCTCTGCGGTTTCCCGATGGAACGAAGAACACCGATTTCACGTCGTGAAATCGGTGGCACGGGTGGGCCACAGAACGATCACGAGCCCCCCCCGGGACGCCCGCCTCATTCCACCCGTTCCACCACAATCTCCAGCCCTCCCAGCAGCGGCGCGAGGCTCGCCATGGTGTTGAACTCGTCGTCCGCGGCCATCGCCGAGACCGCCATCGCGATGTGCGTCGCGTCCGTCGGGGTGCGGTCGTCGAGGGTCGCGTCGAGGTCCACCCAGCGCGGGCCGTCGCCCGTGTCGAGCAGCGCCTGCGTCCACATGTGGAACCCGAAGACGCCCTCTCGCCCGATGAACTCGTCCACGTACAGCACCCCCGACACCACGCGGCTCGGGATGCCCTCCGCGCGCAGCAGCGCCGCCAGCAGCACGCCGTGCTCCGTGCAATCGCCCTGCCTCGTGCGCGCCGTCTCGGACGCGGTCGCGAAGCCCACGTCCAGCGATTTCGCGTCGATGTAGGCGTATACGAAGCGCCGCATTCGCTCCGCGCGCACGTGCGCCGGCTCGCCCGCGACCGGCTTCACCGCTTCGCGCGCCAGTTCGACGATCTTCGGGTCCGTCGCGTCGATCATGCGCGAGGAGCCGAGGTACGCCGCGTCGTCCGCGTCGGCGCCCGCCGCGAGCCGCGGCGAGGTCAGGTCCACCACCACCCGCGCGCTGCGCCCGTCGAGGCGCTCCACGCGCTGCACGCCAGTCTCGGGCAGGTCGGGCATCTCACCCTGACGCAGCCGCAGCACGTACGCCCCCGTGCGCACGCCCCGCGCCCCACGGATGGGCCGGTCCGGAGTGACGAGCGTGCTGGCGAGCAGCTCCGGCGCGGGCACGTCCGCCGTGGCGACGGCCCTGTCGCTGGCGAGCATCTCCACCACGATGCCGCCCATGTCGGTTGTGCCGCGCACGAGTTCGCCCGACGCATCGAGAAACTCCACGCTCTCAACGCCCGGAAAACTGTCGATCGTCACCACCCACTCGCTCGCGGGCACCACCTTGCCCATCGCCTCCACCGGGCCCTGCCCGCGCAGGCGACGTGTGCTGGTCACGGCCCGCAGACCCTGCGAGGGGTCGAGCGTGGTGACGCTGATCTCCTCCGCCCCGGCCTCCATCTGCTCCCGCGCCGCCCGGGCCGCGGCGCCGGGCGCCAGCCAGTCGCCCTCCGGCGTCGGCTCGAAGCGGGCCGTGCGTCGCCCGCCCTGCTCGTCGACGACCTCCACGCCCTCACCGGTGAAGCGCCACGTCGTGACCAGCGGCGCCGCACCGAGTTGCTGCTCCGAGCGCATGGTGCGGAGCTCCCCCGCGGCGCTCTCCACGCTCTCGGTCAGCACCACGAGCCGCACGACGATCGCGCCCCGCGCGATCCGCAGGCGCATCTCGGAGGCGATGCGCACGTCCCCTTCCGGCGTCGTCTCCTCGACGCTCTTCATCCACCCCGCCTGCTCGCCCATCATGCGCACGACGTACCACCGCTCCTCGACCCCCGCGCCCGCGGCGGCGCCGAACACACACAACGCCGCGACAGACGCCAACGCGATGCAGCGGGCGGCGTGTTCGAACTTCGATCCTGTGCGCACGAAAGGCTCCCTGAGTACGGTGCAAAAGGAATCGTCCCGGGCCGCGTTCCACTTTCGACCCTGCGTCGGACCATACCGGCCCTCCCCCTCCGACGCTGCGGCGGGCCCCGGGTTTCCCGATTACCCTCCACGCCTCATGCTCGACACCCACTGCCACCTCACCTTCCCCGACTACGAGGGCGCCGTCGATCGCGTCCTCGCCGACGCCGCCGCGGCCGGCGTCACCGGCGCCATCACCATCTCGACCACGACGCAGGACTGCATCGAAGCGCTCGCCATCGCCGCATCGCACGAGAACGTCTGGTGCAGCGCCGGCGTCCACCCGCTCTACGCCGACCGCACGCCGCACAAATGGGGCAACCTCAAGCACGTCGCCCGACACGAAAAGTGCGTCGCGTGGGGTGAACTGGGCCTGGACAACCACTACACCAACCCGCCGCGCGAGCTCCAGCGCAGCGTGCTGGAGGAGCAACTGGCGTTCATCGAGTCGTGTGCCCGCGAGGGGATCGACCTGCCCGTGATCCTGCACTGCCGCGAGGCGTTCAAGGACCTGATCCCGGTCCTGGAAGCGACCACCCTCGACCCCGCCCGCTTCGTCTTCCACTGCTTCACCGGCGCCCCGGACGACATGCGCATGCTGCTCGACTTCGGCGCCCACGTCTCCTTCACCGGCGTCGTCACCTACCCCAACGCCCCCGAGGTGCGCGAGGCCGCCCTGCTCGCACCCCTCGACCGGATCATGCTCGAGACCGACGCCCCCTTCCTCACCCCTGCCCCCCACCGCGGCGTCCGCCCCAACGCCCCCAAATACGCCCGCGTCACAGCAGAGTTCCTCGCCAACCTGCGCGGCGAGCGGTGGGACGACTTCCACGCACAGATCAACGAAAACACCTCGCGCTTCTTCGGGATACAGAACGTGCGGTGAGCGCCGCTGCTCCGGGCCCCACGCCTCCGGGTGTCATTCCTCCGGGTGCCACACTGCAGCCGCAGGCTGCGGTGTGCTCTTCTCCCAAGTACCCATCTCACCACCGATCGTCGTTCGTTCCTGTTGGGCACTACGCCTGACCACGCGGCTGCAGGCATGTCGGATCCATTCTGCGTGTCGGACGCTCAACCACTGCTGACCCGCGGGTCAGCAGTGGCACCCGGATTCAGGCTCGATCGCCCATCACACAACCCACCTCCCCGCCGTACACTCGCCGTCATGCCCAGCGTCACCCGTGAGGAATTCGTGCGACTGGTCGGCCGCGAGCGGCGCGCCGAGGGGGAGACGCTCCTCGTCCCCGTCGGCGTCCGACTGCTCAGCGACCACCTCACCCCCGTGGGCGCGTACCGGCGCCTCGTTGCGCCCGATGAACGCACCGCCCCCTCGTTCCTGCTCGAATCTGTCGAGAACGGCGAGCGCCAGGGGCGCCACTCCCTGCTCGGCGCCCAGCCCTCGATCGAGGTCGTCGCCTACGCCAACGACGTCCGCATCACCGACCACCGCGCCGGCGAAACAACCACCTCGCGCGAGGCCGACCCCCTCGCCACTGTCCGCGCCGTCTCGCGCGCGTGGCGCTTCGTCGAACCCCCGAGCGTGCGCGGCCACGAGCTCCCCTCGTGCGCGCTGGGCGGGTGGTTCGGGTGGGCGTCGTACGACAGTGTGCGCTACGCCGAGCCCGACAAGCTCACCCTCGACAACGCCCCGCCCGACGACCGGCGCCTCCCCGACGTCCACTTCGCGTGGCACGACGGCGCCGTCGTCTTCGATCACGTGGACAAGCTCGCCCACGTCGTGCGACTGGCGCGCGTCGGCCCGGGAGACGACCCCGGCGGCGCGTACGACGCCGCGATCGACGCCATCGAGCGCACCGTCGGCGCCCTCCAGGGCGAAGGCCCCCGCCTCGCCTGCGGGCGCGTGGAGCGCGACGCGTCCCCGCCGGGCGAACTCCGCTCCAACATCACGCGCGAACAGCACGCCGGCATGGTCGCCCGCGCGCAGGAGTACATCCGCGCCGGCGACATCTTCCAGGTCGTGATCGGCCAGCGCTTCGAGCGCGTCAGCCCCGCGGACCCGTTCGACGTCTACCGCGCCCTGCGCGCCGTGAACCCCAGCCCCTACATGGTGTACATGCAGGGCGAGGGGTGCATCCTCGTCGCCTCCAGCCCCGAGATCCTCTGCCGCGTGGCGCGCGGGCCGTGCGGGGAGTGGGTCGTGACCAACCGCCCCCTCGCGGGCACGCGCCGTCGCGGCGCCACGCCCGAGGAGGACGCCGCCCTCGAACGCGAACTCCTCGCCGACGAAAAAGAGCGCGCCGAGCACGTCATGCTCGTCGACCTCGGTCGCAACGACGTCGGGCGCGTCGCGGAGCCGGGCACGATCGACCTGCCCGCGCTCATGGAGATCGAGCGCTACAGCCACGTCATGCACATCAGCTCGACCGTCACCGGCGCGTTGCGCGATGGCCTCGACTGCTGGGACGCCCTCCGCGCCACACTCCCCGTGGGCACCATCTCCGGCGCGCCCAAGATCCGTGCCATGCAGATCATCGACGAACTCGAGCCCGTCCGGCGCGGGCCCTACGGCGGCGGCATGGGCTACATCGCCCCCGACGGCCGCATGGACATCGCCCTCGCCCTGCGCACCATCGTTGTCCCCACCACGATGCGCAGGGACGACGCGTGGATGTACCACCTGCAGGCCGCGGGCGGCATCGTGGCCGACTCGAAAGCCGACGACGAGTTTCAGGAGACCGTCAACAAGGCCGCGGCCCTGGCGCGCGCGATCGACCTCGCCGAGCGCGCCTTCCCGCCGGCGTGACGGCGCATGGGACGGCGCGAACGCGCAGAACAGCGCACGCCACACGTCAGCGCGCGACGACACGGACCGGCGGCGGCCGCCCGGTCAGAGCGTTTCTTTGAGCTGTTGCGACGCTCGGAAGCCCACGGTCTTGCTCGGGCCGATCACCATCCGCTCGCGCGTCGCCGGGTTGACGCCCTCGCGCGCCGCCCGCTGCTTCTTCTCGAAGCAGCCGAACCCCGCGATGGTCACCTTCCGCTCGGTGCGCACACCGTCGGCGATGTTCTTGATCACCGCCTCCACGACCCGGCTCGCCGTTGTTTTGCTCTCGCCGAGATCACGAGCCACGCGTTCGATTAGATCCGACTTATTCATGCCAAAGAACTCCCACCGGCGGGCACGGGGGACACGACGCCACGAGACAACTCCGCCCCGAAACGCCAACGTTGTTCTTTCTCCCACCACGTAGTTTCCGAAGCCCGCCTAGGCCCACGAGGGTACCACCCCCGCCCTCCCCCCGCAATAAGGAGGGGAGGATTTTCCTCGATTCTGCCGATCTTTCTCTCTACCATCCCCTGACGGACGCACCGCCATGAACGACCAAGCCCCCGCGACGACCCAGACCCCCAAAGTCACCCCCGCCACCCGCACCGACGCCCGGCCGCGGCCCAAGCGGCAGTGGCTCTGGAACGTCGTGCTCCTCGACGACGACCACCACACCGACGTCTACGTCGTCCGCATGATGCAGGAGCTCTTCCACAAGAAGCCCGCCGACGGCCTCCGCGTCGCCGTCGAGGTCGACACCCAGGGCCGGGCCGTCTGCCTGACGACCCACAAAGAGCTCGCCGAACTGAAGCGCGATCAGATCCACGCCTACGGGCGCGACCCGCTCATCGCCTCCTGCGCCGGCGCCATGCGCGCCGTCATCGAACCCGCCGAGGGTTCGGGCGACGACGACCCCGACAACCGCGACTGACCAACAGGCGCACGCCGCGCCCCGCGCCCCCCACGCGCGCCCGCCGCCCAACCGGTATCCTCGCGCCCCCGCACGGAGCGCACCCCGCCATGCCGCCCTCACCCTCCCAACGCCCGCTCGTGATCCAGACCGAGCGCCTCGACGAGGCCGCCGCGGCGTGGCTCGAGCAGCGCTGCGAACTCGTCGTCTGCGACCCCGCGGACGACTCCTTCGGCCCCCTGCTGGCCCGCGCGCACGCCCTGGTCATCCGAACCTACACCCGGGTCGACGAGGCCCTGCTCGAGCGGGCGCCGAACCTGCGCGTCGTCGGTCGCGCCGGCGTGGGGCTGGACAACGTGGACGTCAAGGCGTGCGCCGACCGGGGCGTGACCGTCGTCTCCACGCCCGACGCCAACACCCGCGCCGTGATCGAATACGTGGGCGCCGCGATGCTCGACCACGTGCGCCCCCGCCCCGCCGTCGAGCGGGCGCTGCCCGCGGACGCGTGGCGCCGCCTCCGCGACGAGGCCATCGGCGAACGCCAACTGAGCGACCGCACGCTGGGGATCTACGGCCTCGGCCGCGTCGGCACGGGCGTGGCGCGGCTGGGGGCGGCCTTCAACATGCACGTCATCTACCACGACCTGCTCGACATCCCCGAAGACGCCCGCCACGGCGCCGAACCGGTGGACCGCGACACGCTGCTCTTCGACGCAGACATCCTCACGATCCACGTCGACGGGCGCGCCGCGAACCGCGGCCTCATCGACGCCGACGCGATCCGCCACTGGAAAGACGACATCCTCTTCATCAACGCCAGCCGCGGCTTCGTGGTGGACGCCCACGCCCTCGCCGAATTCCTGCGCGCCTCGCCCGAGGCCGGCGCCGTGCTCGACGTCCACGAGCCCGAACCCTTCGGCGACGACTACCCCCTCCTCGGCCTGCCCAACGCCCGCCTCACCCCCCACATCGGCGCCGCGACCGAGACGGCCCACCGCAACATGAGCATGGTGGTGCGCGACGTCTGGCGCGTGCTCAACGGCGAACGCCCGGAGCACCCGGCGTCGGCGCGGGTGGAATAAGAACAATTCTAACGTTCGTAATGTTTATTCTTTGCTAGGGTCGTACGCATTAAAGTTGCCAAACAGCGGCGTTCCGTTCGCCCCGACTTCCTTGACTGCTTCGCGGGTTTCGTCGTCGTAGCGTGACAGGTGGGCAAAGGTCACGAGCTGGATTCCGTCAACCTCTAGGATTTTATATCCTAACTCAACGAGCACGGCGCATGCGCGATCGACGGCGTCTTGCGAGTTCTCGCCCGCCGAAAACGCGTTGCAGAACGCATGGGTAAAAGCGTCCTCGGCTTGATCGCCGAGATCTACTTCGATCAACATGACATACACAGACCTAGGCATTGTGATTTGTTTCGGGATTGCTTGTGCTGTCGGCGTTAATGACGCTATTGAATGGCTAACTATTTGCTTGCAACCGTCCAGCCGAACTCACCCTTGAAGTCCTCGAAACACTCAGAGCAGATCCAGCGAGAATAGCCGCCTAGGGTGGTATAGCCATTATGAAGATCGCCGTCCTGCGGTGAAAATTTTGCTCCACAAAACTCGCAGTGATCGTGATCCCACGTATCGCTAGGAGGGGTGTAGTCCTTTGCGACGAGAGAAATGCCCATCAAGTACTTCTCTTGCCCTTGTCTCCGCCAATCGTCCGGGGCCGCGCCGTGTGTGTCCGCCATGATTGATCCTCGCATGTCGTTGATTGGGGATGTCCTCACCACGCCGCGGCTACGGCCCTTGGAACCATGAGCATCGTGGATCGCCGGTCACGTCGCGCTCGACCCCCTCTCGATCCGAAAGACAAGTTTCGAGAAGTTCGTCTCAAAGCCGATGTCGTTGCAGCGGTAGCGCCTCCCGTTCGGAAGGTCCTCCACCAGCATGCCGGACGACCACGCTAGCGAACTTGGGCCTAAACCCCGGTCCCACATGTTGTACACGTGCATGCACCCGTTCTTCGTGCGGCATTCGATCAGGACTTCCTTGGGGGCATTGTCTTGCCAGAGGACGGCGCTGGGGCACTCCTGCTCGTTGATGATCAGGCCCATGTCCGTTTTGAGCCACGCCCCTTGCCGCCAGGGCGAGTCCGTGCTCTCGAACGTGAGCGTGAGCAACTCTCCGTCGCTGACCGGGAAGAGATCGATCTTCACGACGTCGTCGCGGCCCCGCTCCTTGAAGGCGTTGCTGTAGATTCTTTCCAGGGGAAGATCTCGCTTGCTCAAGTTCGCCTCCCGAAGTCGCCCGGCCGCACTGCATCATCGCCGCCGTCGCTGTTGATGTTACACCCCCCGCCGGGCCGCGCTCAGTCTTCGGGGAAGGGGCCGCGGTCGATGGGTTCGATGCGGGTGAACGTGCGGCGCTGGGGCGTGGTGGCCTCGGCGCGGATCGCCAGGTGTGCGGCGGCGTCCATCGCGGCGACCTCGGCGAGGGCCTCGGCGTGGCCGCGGGTGAGGCGGTGGCGCACGCCGTTCTGGATCGCGGTGTTGAGCAGCACGACGCTCCGGGCGTAGTCGTCGCTCACGCCGGCGCTGGCGACGAGCGTGGCGGCCTGCGTTCGCACGAACTCGGCCGTGGGCTGGAGGGGGGCGCCGAGGGTGCGGGCGGCCTCCTGGAGGTTGCGCATCTCCGTGTCGTCGGGCGGCGTGGTGCGCCACGCCTCGACGACGCGGGCGATGGCCTCGGCGGCGTCCTCCGCCGTCTCGCTCAGGGGCACGGTGGCGTAGACGAAGAAGGGCAGCGTGTCCACGGGCCACGCGATGTTCGACGCCAGCGTGAAGGTGGTGAAGGCCTGCACGCGCACGTCTCTGCTCAGGCGCTCTAGGAGCGTGGCGCCGCCCATCGTGAGGGCGAGCCGCTCGGAGGCGCTCGCGGGGGCGGGCCACGTGAGCAGCAGGGCGCGGGCCTCGACGTCCCACGTGATCCGGGCGTCGGCGCCGACCGCGTCCCACGCGATGGGCTCGCGGTGCAGGGCCGGGCGGGCGGGCGCGGCGCCGATGGTGCGCTCCAGCGCCGGCGTCGCCTCGTCGTGTTCGAACTCGCCCACAAGGACGACGGTGAGGCTGGCCGGGGCGTTGGCGGCGCGGTGCAGGGCGCGGAGGCGGTCGAGGTCGAACGACTCCATGCCCGAGCGCAGCGCCGTCTCCGTCGCCCCGTGGCGCCACGCCTGGTTCGCGGCGACAAGGGCGAATTTCGCCAGCGGCTGCATGGGGTTGTCCTGCAGGAACTCGACCTCGGCGGCGCAGCGCGGCGCCTCCTGCTCCACGATCTCGCGGGTGATGCGGAGCGACGTCATGCGCTCGGCCTCGATCGAGAGCGCGTGCTCGAGCGCATCGCTGGTGGTGACGAAGTCGTAGTGCGTGAAGTCGGGCATCGTCTCGGCGTTGGCGAGGCCCGCCCCGCCCAGCGCCTCGACGGACTCGCCGGGCCCGTACGACGCCGTGGCGCCGAGGACGACGATGTGCTCGAGCAGGTGCGTGGCCTGCGGCATGCCCGCGGGCTCATCGAGGAAGCCGGCCTCGTAGAACGTCGTCACCGCGATGCGCCCCGCGCCCGGCACGGGCACAAGGATCGCCCGGGCGCCGTTCTCGAAATCGAGCGAGCGAACCTGCGTGGCCGCGCCCGCGTCCGCCCCGGCCTCTTCGACGGGCGCCTCCCGCCGGCACCCGGCGAGCGCCACGCACCCCGCAACGCCCAGCACGACGAGCGCAGCGCGCACGCGCCGCGTCCGCGCGATGAAGTCGCCGCCGTTGGTCGACCCGCAACGGTGATTCGTGTGTGCCATCGCGAAAACCTTACGGCGGCGCCCGGCGATCCACAACGCCGCGGCGTGAATATGATTGGCCCCGCATGCACCACGCCCACCGACACCACCGGCAGTCGATCCTCCCCGTCGTGGGCGACGCGGGGCAGGAGCGCCTGTCGCGGTCGCACGCGCTGGTCGTGGGCGTCGGGGCGCTGGGGTGCGTCTCGGCGGAACTGCTGGCGCGAGCGGGCGTGGGGACGATCACGCTCGTCGATCGCGACGTCGTCGAGACGACCAACCTCCAACGACAAACGCTCTACACCGACGCCGACGCCCGCGAGGGCGCGCCCAAGGCGGACGCCGCGGCCAGGCGCCTCCGCGCCATCGACCCGGCGCTCGACGTCCGCGCCGTCGTCGCCGACTTCACGCACCGCAACGCCGAAACGCTGTGCGACGCGAGCCCGCCCGTGGGCGTGATCGTCGACGGGCTGGACAACTACGAGACGCGGTACCTGCTCAACGACCTGAGCGTGTCGCGCGCGATCCCGCTGATCTACGGCGGCGCGGTCGCGACGCACGGCATGCAGATGAACGTCCTCGCGGGCGTCGACGCCGATGCGCCGTGCCTGCGCTGCGTCTTCCCCGAGGCGCCGCCGGAGGGCGCCCGGGAGACGTGCGACTCCGCCGGCGTGCTGGCCCCGGCGCCCGCCGTCATCGGCGCGCTGCAGGCGGCCGAGGCGCTCAAGGCCCTGCTCGGGCGCACCGACGCCATGCGCCGCTCCCTGCTCCGCATCGATGTCTGGACGGGCGACCTCGGCGCGACACGCATCGCCGGCGCCAAAGACCCGGACTGCCCCTGCTGCGCCCGCCGCGACTTCGCGTCCCTCCGCGGCGCCGGCGCCCGCGACGCGACGACGCTGTGCGGGCGTTCGAGCGTGCAGATCAGCCCGTCCGGCGCCGGGGTCGATCTCGACGCCATCGCCGCACGCCTGGCCCGCAGCGCCGCGGTGACGCGGAACACCTTCCTCGTGCGCGCCGATCTGGAGGGCGAGCGGGGCGAGGGCGACGCGCCGATCCAGCTCACGGTCTTCGGCGACGGGCGCGCGATTATCTCGGGCACAGCGGAGCCGGCGCGGGCTCGGTCGATCCACGCGAAATACGTCGGCGCCTGAGCGCCCGCCTCACGCGCCCGCGCCGCGGGCCTGCGTGATCAGCAGCGCCATGTAAGCGAGGAAGACCGCCAGCAAAGCCGCGCCCTCCCACCGCGTGATGCGGCTGCCCGTCCACAGCACCACCACGCACAGCACGCTCATCACGAGCATCGCGGGCACATCGCGGAACATGACCGCGGCTTCGAACGAAAGCGGCGAGGCCAGCGCCGCCGCGCCCATGATGAACAGCACGTTGTAGATGTTGGAGCCGATCACGTTGCCCACGCAGATGTCCGGCTCCTTGCGCAGAGCCGCGACGACCGAGGTCGCCAGTTCGGGCAGGCTGGTGCCCGCGCTGACGATGGTGAGGCCGATCACGAGTTCGGAGACGCCGAACGTGCGCGCCAGCACGGTGGCGCCGTCCACGAGGAGGCGGGATCCGATCACCAGCACCAGCGTGCCCGCGATCACGAACGAGATATCCAGCCAGACGGGGCGCCGGCGCGCCTGGGCCGCCGTCTCCCCGCCGCCCACATCGGCCTCGTACTGCGCGATGGCCACGGGGCCGCCGCGCCGGGCCATCCGGTAGGCGTACAGGGTGTAGGCGACGCCCAGAACAACGCACGCGAGCCCCGCCCAGCGTCCGACGACCCAATGCGCGGGATCGGCCTCCGTCGCCGCGACGTGCCCGCCCAACAAGGCGAGCGCGGGCACGAGGAGCGCCACGCCCAGCATGACGGGCGTCTCGCGCCTGGCGAGGCCCTTGTCGAAGACGATCGGGCACAGCAGGGCCGCGATCGCGAGGATCACACCAATGTTGAAGATGTTCGAGCCCACCACGTTGCCGACCGCGATGCCCTCGTTCCCCGCCAGCGCGGCCCGCACCGAGACGATCAACTCCGGGCTGCTCGTCCCGAACGCGACGATCGTCAGCCCCACCACCAGCGACGAGACGCCCAGCCGCAACGCCAACGACGCGGCGCCCCGCACGAGACCCTCGGCGCCCATCGCGAGCAACACGAACCCGGCGGCGACCTGAAGAATGGGGACGAGCATGGGGGCGTGGTTTGCGGGGGTGCGGCGACCAGCGGGGCGTCCGGTGAATTCCGGGGGGGACTTCCGGGGGGGAGCGGGAAGCGTAGCCGCGGGCGTGCGCGCGTCAAAGAGAACGCCGGCGCCCGAATCCGGGCGCCGGCGCGTGTGCGGTCGTGTTTTGGAGGCGGCCCGAGCGTCCGGGGCGGTTTACTCGCCGCGGTCTCTGGCGGTGCGGTACTCGAGCATGTGGGTTTCGAAGAGCGCCTTCATCTCATTGTCGGCGAGTTCGATCGCCCGCTTCTGGAGCTCGATCGCCCGGTCGACGTCGCCCTGCATGAAGTGCGAGCGGGCGAGGGTGTCGACGACGGAGGCGTCGTTGCCGCCGGTGAGCTCGTTGGCGCGCGTCACGGCGCGGTGCGCCAGGGCGAGGTCGCGCCGGGGCAGGCCGGAGGCGTCGAGGATGTACCACGCCACATCGTTGAGGGCGTCGCTGTCGTCCTTGAAGTAGCCGTCGATGCACTTGGTCAGAAACGCGTACGCGCCGTCGACGTCGCTGAGCATGGCGATCATGGCGTTGGCCTTGGTGAGCGCCAGCCGCACCGGGTCGTAGCCCATTGCGATCACTTCGTCGACCTTGTCGAGCGCCTCACGGATGTTGCCCTCGCTCGCAAGACGGTCGATCTCCTTGAGCAGCGGCTCGACGCGGGCCTCGAGTTCGGCGCGGGCCGCGGCTTCCTTGGCGAGCGAGTCAATGTCGTACGATCCTTCGAGGATCTGCGCCACCACATCGTCAAGGCCGGCCATCGGGTGGCCGATCCAGGCGATGCGTCCCTGCTGATCGATGACCATCGCGGTGGGGATGCTGTTGAGGCGTGCGGCGGCCATGAACGCGTCGGCGGTCTTCTGATCGCGGTCCTCGGCGACGGCGTAGCCCATGTCGTCGCCCCACTCCTTCACAAACTGCGTCGTGGGCTTCTGGTCGGGCATGGGCCAGATGGCGACGCCGATGACGTGCACGTTCTGATCGCGCAGCTCTTTCTGCATCGCGGTCAGATGCGGGATGCCGGCGATGCACGGGGCGCACCACGTGGCCCAGAAGTCCAGCACGTACACGTGCCCGGGCTTCCACTCTTTGATCGGCTCGCCCTTGAGCCAGTCGACGTGCTCCATCTTCGGCGCCTGCGAGCCGATCCGGAGCGTCTGGGCGTGGGCCGACGTCGCGAGGAGGGTGAGCGTCGAGAGCGTCGCGGCGATGAGTCTGAGCATTGTAAAATCTCTGCTAGAGCGTTTCTGGCGCGTGCGGCCGATCCGACGAGGGCTGGCCGCGGTGTTATGCGGAACCTGGGGGGTGCTCCGCGGGGGATGCAGGTGCATCGTGAGGGCTGATCATAGGAGAAGACGCGTCCCGGAGCCGCTTTGTTCCCTCCCATCGCCGATGAACCGGCGTCCAGAGCGTTGACCTCCCCGGGTCGGTGCGGCGCCGCACTCGGCGATCGGCGTAGCCCCCACGAGCCGCATAATGTCCTCACGGATGCGCACCGCACGCGACACGGGGTTGATCGTCGGCCTGCTGCTCAGCGTGGCCCTGCACGCCTCGCTGGCGTGGGTGTCGTACGTCGTCGCCGTCGGCGGCGCCCTGTCGAGCAGCGCGTACGACGCCGCGGGCTCTGGGATGGAATACACCCCGCCCCCGCCCCCGCCCCAACCCGACGATGCGCCCGAGGAGGAACCCGTCCGGCGCATCCAACTCGGCTTGGACGACGGCTCCACGCAAGTCTCCGCGACGTGGATCGGCGGCCCGCGCGATGAGCCCCACGCCGGCGACCGCGGCGAGATCGACCAAGCCGCGTTCTCCCTCGCGCCCGGCGATGAGCCCGGCCCCTTCAGCATCGCCGCCGACGCCAGCGAGGCACGCCCCTTCGAGCCGCCGCCGGAGCCCGTCGAGCGACCCGCCACGACGCAAGCACCGCCCCGCGGCGCCTTCGCGCCGAACACACTTTTCCCGGACATCCCGGACGCCCCGGACCCTCCGGACTTCGAGGAAGCGCCGGACGTTCTGATCGACGGCGCACCCGATGCGCCGGCCATCGCCGAGTCGCTCGATGCGCACACAGACGCAGACCGCGAAGCCGTTGCGGAATTCGATCCGGAGTTGGAAGCGACACAAGACGAGATGCTCGAAGAGGCGCGCCGACTTTTGGCGCAGGCCTCCACGCTGCTCGAGACGCTCGCGGGCGGCGCCCCCCCACCGCCCGCCGCGGCGGCCACACGCCCGCGCCCGTCGGATGCCCCGCCCTCGCCCGAGGCGCTCGATGCGGTCGAATCGACTCAGAGTGACGACCCGCCATCGCTCGACGATGCGCAGGATGCGCCACGCGACGCCCCACCCACGCCGCCCGATGCGAGCCCCTCCACGCCCAGCGAACCCTCTGCGCCCTCCGCGTCGCGCGGCTCGACGCCGGAAGCGCCCACGGGCGAGATCAGCGACCGCGAATCCGACGGCATGCGCACGGACGACGCGATCGTGGTGGAGCCGGGACGCCCGCTGGCCGCCAAGGGGCTGGAGATCCGCACGGTGCGCCCGCGGTGGTCGCACTACACGCTCATCACGGCGAACCCCAAGGACGCGATCGTGCGCGTGCGCTTCGGGCGCGACGGGTCGGTGGTGTCGGCGGTGTACGTGGAATCCTCCGGCCGCGCCGACGTCGACCGCCCGGTGATGGACGCCATTTACCAATGGCGCGCCAGCGGCAGGCCCCTGCTCGAACTCCCCGAATACGAACCATCCGACGATGACGACGACGAGACCTCGGACGCCGCGATCCCCGCGGTCGAACTGCTCTTCCGCATCGTGCTGCGCCGCTGAACAACAGACAGCCCCACCGCGCCACACCGTGCCACCGACTTTGCCGCAAAGTCGGTGTCTTCGTTCACCTTCATGCCAGAAGCGACCACGAGCACCCAAAAGAACACCGACGTCGCAAGCGACGTCGGTGGCACGGGGGGCGCAGTTTGTGCCACCGGCCACTCATCGACACCGTGCCACCGGCTTTGCCCCAAAGCCGGTGTCTTCGTTCATCTCTATGCCCCCAAGCAAACTCGAACCCCAAAAGAACACCGACGTCGCGAGCGACGTCGGTGGCACGGGGGGCACGGGGGGCTTTGCTTTGGTTCGGATTACTCGGGCTTGCCGCCGGAGTGGTCGTACACCCAGCGGTCGACGGCGCGGCTGTACTCGAGCACCTCGCCCTTGGCGAAGAAGATCTCCAACTCCTTGGCCGCGGCCTCGGGAGAGTCGGAGCCGTGGATGAGGTTGAAGGAGTTGGACGAGCCGAAGTCGCCGCGGATCGTGCCCGCCTCGGCCTTGGAGCCGAAGGTGGCGCCCATCATCTTGCGGCACATGGCGATGGCGCCGAGGCCGCGGACGGCGAGCACCAGCACCGGGGCGCTGGTCATGAACTTCACGAGGCCGTCGTAGAAAGGCTTGCCCTTGTGGTCGGCGTAGTGACGCTCGGCGGTGGCGACGGGGATGACCATCAGCTTGGCGCCGACGATCTGGAGGCCCTTGTCCTCGAAGCGGGAGACGATGCGACCCATCAAACCGCGCTGAACGGCGTCGGGCTTGAGGATGATGAGCGTGGTTTCCATGCGTGATCCTTGATCTTGGGGGGTGCGTGCGGGGGCGGAGAGGATAGCGGCTCCGGGGGGTGGCGGCACAGCCAACCCTCACCGCCTCCTTGCTATGCTCCCCCCCTTGAACTTCCCGATGCAGAGAGTCGTCGCCGGGTTCCGCCCCGCGGCGACGCGAGCCATGGAGGGCCTCGCGTGAGCGCCACACTGGAGATGGACGGAGCCCGCGCCCGCAAACCCGGCACAAAGACGCGCTCGCGGGCGACCGCCGAGAGCATGGCGTCGCAGCAACGCGAGATCTCCGTCTCGGAGTTCTTCGCCAAGAACCGCCACCTGCTCGGCTTCGACAACCCCCGCAAGGCCCTGCTGACCGCCGTCAAGGAAGCGGTGGACAACGCCCTCGACGCCTGCGAGGAGGGCGGCGTGCTGCCCGACATCCGCGTGGAGCTCGAGCACCTGCGCGAGTCGGGCGAGGGACGCTACCGCCTCGCCATCCAGGACAACGGGCCGGGCATCGTCCGCCGGCAGATCGAGAACATCTTCGGAAAACTGCTCTACGGCTCGAAGTTCCACCGCCTCAAGATGAGCCGCGGCCAGCAGGGCATCGGCATCAGCGCCGCCGGCATGTACGGGCTGATGACCACCGGCAAGCCGGTGATGATCATCTCCAAGACCGCCCGCTCCAAGCCGGCCCACGAGGTCGTCCTGAAGATGGACACCTCCAAGAACAAGGCCGAGGTCGTCAGCGAGACCGAGCACCCCGAGGACGACGCCCTCTTCCCCGACGGGCACGGCACACGTGTCGTGATCGAGCTCGAAGGCAAGTACATGAAGGGGCGCGCGAGCGTCGACGAGTACCTCGAGCTCACCGCCATCGCCAACCCGCACGCCCGCATCACCTTCGTCCCCCCCGCGACCGGCGCCGGCGCGGAGAACGCCGACGCCTCGCCCGCCACGCCGATCGTCTTCGAGCGCGCCGTCGATGAACTGCCCCCCGAGGCGCAGGAGATCCAGCCCCACCCGCACGGCATCGAGCTCGGCACGCTCATCCAGATGCTGGAGCGGACCGAGTCCACCCAACTCGGCGCGTTCTTCAAGAACGACTTCTGCCGCGTCGGCCCCAAGGTGGCCAAAGAGATCTGCGCCGAGGCGGGCCTGACGGACCGCACGTGGGTGAAGCAGGTCGGGCACGCGGAGGCGGAGCGGCTCTACAAGGCGGTGCAGGGCGTCAAGATCATGGCGCCCCCGACGGACTGCCTGAGCCCCATCGGCGCCAAGGTGCTGCTCAAGGGGCTGGAGAAGGGCCTGAAGCCGGACTTCATCGCCGTGTCCTCGCGCCCGCCGGGCGTGTACCGCGGGCGCCCGTTCCTGATCGAAGCGGGCGTGGCCTTCGGGGGCGACCTGCCGGCGGACGAGTCGGCGCGCGTCCACCGCTTCGCCAACCGCGTGCCCCTGCAGTACCAGCAGGCGGCGTGCGCATCCTTCAAGGCGGTCATCGAGACGGACTGGAAACGCTACGGCCTGCAGCAGCCCCGCGGCGCCCTGCCGGTCGGCCCGCTCGTCGTCGTCATCCACATGGCCAGCGTGTGGGTGCCCTTCACCAGCGAGAGCAAGGAGGCGATCGCCGACTACGACGAGATCCGCAAGGAGATGCGCCTGGCGCTCATGGAGTGCGGGCGGAAACTCGGCACGTACGTGCGACGCCGCCAGCGCATGAAGCGCGAGGGCGAGCGTCGCAGCGTGTTCGAGCGGTACATCGGGGAGATCGCCAAGTCGTGCGAGCGCATCACGGGCAAGCCGGGCCAGCCGGTGTACGACGCGCTGCTGCGCATGGCCCAATCCAAGACGGAGGAGGCCGACGCGGTGCTCGACGAGGAGGGCAAGCGCATCGGCCGCGCCGACCCGCTGGAGCGCGACGAGGGCGTGTACATCCGCGAGCGCACGGACGACGACGATGCGCCGGTCGAGGCCCCGAAGGGCGCAGGCGTCAAGAAGGGCAAGCGGGTGAAGGTCGTCAAGAAGAAACGAGTCAAGACCGGGAGTTCCGGGGGCGCGGGTGGTTCCTCGGGCGCCGGGGGCGCCGGGCCTGCGCCCAAGCGCGACGCCAAGCGTGCGGGCGCGCGGGTCGTAAACAAGAAGAAGCGCCCGGACAGCCCCGGCCTGTTCCAGAACGACGCGGACTGAGCGGAGAGCGAGCGAGATGGCGAAGAAGAAGCGAATCGTCAGGAAGAAAGCCGCGTCTGGAACCAAAGGCGGCCCCCCGACGCGGGACCGCGCCGCGGACGCCGTGCGCGCCCGCCGCGCCGGGTCCGGCAAGACAATCGAGCGCATCGTGGGCATGGGCGAGCGCGTGGTCGAGGTGAGCCTCTCGCCCAGGGGCGGCGACCCCAGCCTCGAGATCCCCACGCGCACGCTCTCCAACACGCGCTACAACAAGTCGAAGCGCACGCTGGAGATGGGCAAGGCCACGCAGACGCGCAACCTGTTCAACGTCAATCAGGCCAAGAAGTTCATGCAGTCGCTGCTGCTGGCCGCGGGCTGCAAGGACCTCGCGGAGGAGGGCAAGACGCTCAGTCTCCGCGGCATGTACTACCGCTCCCTGCACACCATCGCGGGCACGAAGGAGAAGACCTTCGCCGACCAGAGCGAGTCGGACACCATCCTCGAAGACCTCGAGGTCTCCCTCGGCGCGCTGCGCGAGGAGCTGCACGTCTTCGCCAAGAAGCGCGGCACGATGGTCGGCAACATCACCATCGAGGACTCGGGCGACGAGATCGACTGCCGTCGCATGGGCTCGGGCGGGTACGCCATCCCCAGCATCTGCGAGCCGGACGTCGTGAAGTTCGGCAAGTGCGACGCCAAGTTCGTGCTGCACGTCGAGAAGGACACCGTCTGGTCGCGCTTCAACGAGGACCGCTTCTGGGAGAAGCACAACTGCATCCTGACCGAGGGCTCCGGCCAGCCCCCCCGGGGCGTCCGCCGGCTGCTGCACCGCCTGCATCACGAGCTGAAACTGCCCGTGTACTGCCTGCTCGATTGCGACCCGTGGGGGCACTACATCTACAGCGTCATCAAGCAGGGCTCGATCAACCTCGCCTACGAGAGCCAGCGGATGGCGATCCCCGACGCCAAGTTCCTGGGCATACGCGCTATCGATTACTCCCGGTACGACCTCAGCGACGATGTGCAGATCGAACTGAATGACAAGGACACCGCACGGGCGAAGCAGATCGCGGCGTACCCGTGGTTCCGGGACAACCGGGCGTGGCAGCGAGAGATCAAGGCGATGCTGGACAACGGCTTCAAGATGGAGGTTGAATCCCTGATCACCAAGGACATCTCCTACGTGACCGAGGTTTATGTCCCTGACAGGCTGTCGTCAAAGGATTGGCTGGACTGAGCCGCGCCCCGCCCCGTCTTGGGTGGGCGCTCGCATCGCCGTGCCGCCACGCCGAGGCCTTGGCTAGAATCTCGCATAGACGGCCGCTCCGGTCGACTCGTGTGGACGTTGCGGCATATTTCAGGCGGGGCTGTACATGATGTCTCAGCGTTCAGTGACAAGCACGAACACGAAGCAGCAAGGCAGCGACACAGAGCTGACGCAGCCGGCGCGCGTGTTGGTCGCCGACGACGATCACCTCATCGCGACGGGCCTGGCGAGCTCGCTCAAGTCGCTCGGGCACACCGTGCACGGCCCCGTCTCCAACGGGCGGCTCGCGGTCGATCACGCCCGTGAGGAGCGCCCCGACCTCGCCGTGCTCGACATCCGCATGCCCGACATGACGGGGCTGGAAGCCGCGGAAATCCTCTGGAAAGAGATGCGGGTCCCCACCGTCATCGTGTCCGCGTACTCGGACGACGAGTATCTCACACGTGCGAGCGAGGTGGGCGTGTTCGGGTATCTGCTCAAGCCCATCACGGCCGAGAGCTTGCGCGTGGCCATCAGCATCGCCTGGGGCCGCGCAGAGCAAGAAGGCGCGAACGTGGCGCGCATCGATCAGCTCGAACAGAACCTGCGCAACCGCCAGGTCGTCGAGCAAGCAAAGTGGAAACTCGTCGAGCGGTTCGGCGTGCCCGAGCCCGAAGCGCACGCGCGAATGCAGCGCGCTGCGCGCAACACGCGGAAACCCCTCGTGCAGATCGCGGAGATGATCATCGAAGGCGCTGATATTTCGTCACCATCCTTCGAACCGGGGGCGCCGGGCGAATCGCCGGAGGGTGCAGGCGGCCCCACCTCGCGCTGACGCCGGCCTCCTCAGGCCGATTCTGCACGACAAAGGACGACGCCGGGGCATCTCAAATTACCCATGTTGTCACACCGACCGCACCGGCGGGCTCATGCGGTGATCTGCGCGCAAATTTCGTGGTATAGAGGCGACTTTCGGCCTTCACATTGCGCGATTTCCTGCTAGCTTGCTCGCTCTTGAAGGGATGGCTCATGCACCCTGAGAAGAGCGCTCCGAGGCCTCCACGGAACCGAACGACGACCTTCGCTCGGAGCGCGCCGACGATCCTCCTCACGGAGGGACGAACGACACCGGCCTTGTGCCCTATTCGAGCTTCGGAGGAGAGGCACGAACGCGGCGCGGGCCGGTGTTCTTTTCCCCACCAGAACATCACCCGAATACGCTCCGGCGCCTGCCCGCGGGTCCGGGCCAACCCGATTGGCTCTCGGTCCTGACTCAGGCGGCTCCCGCGATGGTCCGATGGAAACCGGACGGAATCGGACGGGCTGCTCAAGCGCACGCCCCCGGTCGTCCGATAAGGCGCCATGACGCGGAGCGTCGCGACCTTCGGCGGCCGGTTCACGACTGCTCAACATCATCACGTTCCTTCGGACTGTGTGCGGCGGAGCCGGCTCGTCCTCGGAGGCCGCGAAAGCGCCCGGCGATGCCGGTCGTTCTCGCGCAGGAGTCAGCCATGACCCTCTCGACGACCTACGCCCGCTCGTCCCGCCGCCGCACGCCCGCCCTGCTCGTCGCCGGCCTCGCCGCCGCGGGCGCCATCGCGGGCTGCGCCTGCTCGACGCACAGCGCCACCTGCGCCCAACCGGCGCCGACGCACGCGCACCGCTCGCCCGCGGACGTCTCCAGCGCCGCGGCGTGGAGCGTCGCCATGCGTCCCAACGACGCCCACGCGCCCGCCCGAGCGACGGGAGCCGCGCCCGGCGCCATCACCCCCACGCGCACGCAGAACTCAGCGAACGCGCACCCCGAGGCCCACGCCGCCGCCGGGGCGCCGGCGATGACCGATGTCCAGTCGTACGCGCACCTCGCCTCCTTTGACGCCGACGGCGTGGACAACCTGCTGCAGGTCTCGTTCGCGATGGACGGCGCCGACTTCGATCCCGGCGTCTCCCCCGACGGGCGCTGGCTCGTCTTCTCGAGCACGCAGCACAGCCCCCGTGCGGATATCTACATCAAGTCCGTGCAGGGGCGCACCGTCTCGAAGCTGACGAGCGACGGCTCCAACAACGTCATGCCCAGCTTCAGCCCCGACGGGCAGCGCATCGCCTTCGCCTCCGACCGCAACGGCTGGTGGGACATCTACGTCATGGGCGTCGGCGGCGGGCAGCCGATCCAGATCACCAGCGATCGCAGCCACCAACTCCACCCCACGTGGTCGCCCGACGGGCGCCGCATCGCCTTCTCGCGCCTCAACCCCGTCTCGGCGCGGTGGGAGTTGTGGGTTGTCGACGTCGTCAACCACGGCGTGAGCCGCTTCATCGGGCACGGCATGCTGCCCGCCTGGAACCCCATCAACGACAAGATCGCCTTCCAGCGTCCGCGCGAGCGCGGCGCCCGGCTCTTCTCCGTCTGGACGATCGACTACATCGACGGCGAGGGGCGCAACCCCACCGAGATCGTCAGCGATCCCGGCGTGGCGTACATCAACCCAACGTGGTCGCCCGACGGCACGCGGCTGGTCTTCGCCGCGGTCTCCGAGCACGAATCCGCCGACCCCTACGACGCCCGCCCCGGCGCTTCTGAGATCTGGATGGTCCGCGTCGACGGCATGGAGAAGACCCGCCTCGCCGGTGCGCCCTTCGTCAACCTCATGCCCACCTGGGGCGCCGACGGGCGTGTGTACTTCGTCTCCGACCGGGGCGGCCCGGACAACATCTGGGCCATCTCGCCCTCCCGGGCCATCCTCACGGCCGGCGTGAACGAGACCATCAACTTCGCCGGCGCATCGCGCCCGACGCCGGCCACGGCCTCCAACATCACCGCGGACCGCCCCCGCGACACGCGTTCGACCAAGGCGCCCATGTTGGGCGACATTCTCGGCGCCATCGCGGGCGCGAAGTCCGACGAACAGTCGGACGACTGATCTCTTCGCCGACCCCCCCGCGCGTCGGGCGCCGCAGCGCTCGACGCGTCTTCCAACCCCAGGCACACACGCCCGCGCGGCGGAGCCCGCGCGCACCAGGCAGGACGCCATGAAAACCGCACAGCGAATGCTCGCAACAACCCCCCGCACCGGCGCGCCGATCCTGCGCGCGTCCGCCGCGCTCACCCTCGCCGCCCTTCTGGTCTTGGTCGGCTGCACGCAGCCACGGGAGGAGCCCCTGCTCAATCCGCGGGTGCTCGTCGCCCCCTACGCCCTCTACGACCCCGATCAGCCCGACGCGCTCTGGGCGATCGCCCCGCTCCGCAACGAATCGGGGACCAGCATCGTCGACACGCTCAGCGTCTCCGATGCGCTGGTCGCCCAGACGCACCAGGTGCGGGGCGTCAGCGTCGTGCCCCTGAACCGGACGATCGCGGCCATGCGGGTGCTGCAGATGCAGTCCGTCGACACGCCCGACGACGCCCACGCCCTCATCGAGACGCTGGGCGTCGACGCCATCGTCGTCGGCACCATCACCGCCTATGACCCGTACGACCCGCCCGTGATGGGCATGAGCGTGGCCCTCTTCGTCCGGCCCGGGTCGCTCCTGACGACCGGCTCGCCCGACCGTGGGGGCCTCGACCCCCGGACGCTGCGCTCCACCGCCAGAGAGACCTCCGTGCCCCACCCCGAATGGAG
Organism: Phycisphaerales bacterium; assembly: GCA_007693765.1. GTDB lineage: Bacteria > Planctomycetota > Phycisphaerae > Phycisphaerales > UBA1924 > RECZ01. Next base: position 34,694 of record RECZ01000097.1, read on the forward strand.
CACCGCCCCGACCTCGGTGGCCTCCGAACACCTCAACGCGGCCAACCACGAGGTGCAGATGGCCGTCAGAACCTTCGGCGAAGGCCGATCCTCGACTAGATCCGCCCTCGGATGGCGCCGATATCTCGCGAGCATGCCGCTGTATGCGGACTTCGTCAGCTACCGAATCACGGAGCGACTGCTCGACGCCGAGCGCGCCCGACTCGCCAGAACCCACGACCACGCCGCCCGCTGACGCGACGGAGCCTGCACGCTCCACCGCCGATGCAGGCGGAGGAGCCACGCAGAATGCCCGGCGTAGAGAAGCCACCGACACCGACGCACGCGAGGCCCGCCCACGGCGGTCCCGGGGAGCGTGCGCGGCCGGTCGATCGCTGCGCGTGAGATTTGTTCCCAGAACCCCGCGCCGCGAGGCGCACACGCCACCGGCGGATACACCAAACATGAACACCCTCCCCATCATCCAAGCGTTCCTCTCGTACCTCACCGACGAGCGCCACTTCAGCCCCTACACCGCCCGCTGCTACGGCGCCGACCTGCGCCAGTACGCGCTCTTCCTCGCCGAGGAGGGCGACATCGAGCCCGACGAGACCGTCGAGCGGCGCATCTTCGAGCAACTCGAGAAGTCCCGCGGCGGCAGCATCGCCAACGCCGGCCCCGAGGTCGTCGCCCGCATCGCGCCCCCCGGCGTCACCAGCGCCGTCTGCAGCGCCGACACCGAGAGCCTCCGCGCCTACCTCACCTACCTCGCCGATCAGTGCTACTCCCCCGCCACCATGGCGCGCAAGATCGCGACCCTCCGCTCCTTCTACAAGTGGGCGGAGAAGCGCGGCCTCGTGGGCGCCAACCCCATGACCCTCATCCGCACGCCGCGCCAGTCCAAGCGGCTGCCCAAGGCCATCACCATCGAGCAGATCGAACTGCTGCTCTCCGCCCCCGACGACAAGGACGTTCTGGGCGCGCGCGACCGGGCGATCCTCGAGACGCTCTACTCCACCGGCATCCGCATCAGCGAGCTCGTGGGGCTGAACATCGACGACCTCGACGAGACGGGCGAGGCCCTCCGCGTGCGCGGCAAGGGTAAGAAAGAACGCCTGGTGCCGCTCGGCTCGCACGCGTTGGTGGCGATCCGCAAGTACGCCGCCATGCTGCGCAGCGACGAGCGCTTCCGCGAGGCCGCCGCGGGCGCCGACAAGCCGCTCTTCGTCAACAAGCACGCGGGCCGGCTCTCGTCGCGCAGCGTGCGGCGCAAGCTCGACAAGTACCTCAAGGAGGTCGGCCTCGACCCCTCCATCAGCCCGCACACACTGCGCCACTCCTTCGCCACCCACCTGCTCGACAACGGCGCCGATCTCCGCTCTGTGCAGGAGCTCCTCGGCCACCAGTCGCTGAGCACGACGCAGATCTACACGCACCTCACCTCGCAGCGGCTGCGCGACGCCTACGAACGCGCCCATCCCCGCGCCGAAGCCAGCTAAGCCGCCGCCCGACCGGGAGGGGCTCCGCCGGTGGGAGCCTAATGAACGAGCCGCACGTGTGAGGGCGCGTGACCCGCGGGGATTCCCGCGAGCTATTCCATAGGAGATTCCGGTGGGATTCTCTGGGGGAGATTCCGGGGGAGCGATGTGGGAGTGCCTCGCGTCCACCCTGTGCAGGGCCTACACTGGACGCTATGAACATCGCCAAGAACGCCGCCGCAACGGCCTGCGCCGCCATCGTGTGCGCCCTCGTCGCGCTCTCCCCCACCGCCCGCGCCGACGACGCCGCTCTCCGCGCCCACACCGACCTGCTGCGGGGCGTGTACTCCGACGGGAACCTGCGCATCCATTTCTTCGACATCGCCGTCACCGATGCGCCGAACATGCTCGTCGGCGAGTTCGTGCAGATCGGCGAGGAGAGCGTGCTCAAGGCGCAGATCCTCGCGCAGTTCATCCGCCGACAGGGCGAGATCACGCTCCGCATGTACCGCTTCCCCGCCGGCACGCGTATGGCGCCCGGCCTGTGGGCGGCGCCCGACCTCACCCCAGAGATCGAGAGCAGCCCCCTCGACATCGTCGGCGACCTCCGCGTCCGCAGCGACGACCCCGAGAACCCCACCTGGATCGAGGCCTCCACCGGCGAGCACGTGCCCGTGCACACCCGTCAGGCGATCGAGATGTCCACCAAGTTGCGCATCGACGCCGCCGGCTTCACCATCGACGAGGTCGGCTACGACGGGCAGGGCGAGCAGGTGTGGACGTTCCCCGAGCAGGGCCCCACCACCTACGCCCGCATCGACAACCCGCTCACCAGAGTACGGCGCGAGTCCGGGCTCATCGTCGTCGACCTCACCGAGCCCGCCGACGCGAACGCCAAAGTCGGCGAGGCGGGCGACGAGTTCACCGTCCACTACTACGGATGGCTGCCCAACGGCTTCCTCTTCGACACCTCCAAGCAGCCCGGACGCGACCCCTTCGCGCTGGTCGTGCCCGGCGGCGTGATCGAGGGGTGGAACCAGGGGATCATCGGGATGCGCGTCGGAACGACGCGGCGCCTCTTCATCCCGCCCCACCTCGGCTACGGCGAGCGCGGCGCCGGCGGCGTGATACCGCCCAACTCGTGGCTGGTCTTCGATGTCGAGCTCGTCTCTCTCCGCAAGGCCTCGGACATGCCCGACCACGATGGGCGCCACGGACATGACCACGGTCACCACGACCATGATCATGATCATGATCATGACCACGACCACGACCACGACCACTAACCCCCCGCACCCTGCCTCGCCCGCCGCATCGGTGGTTTTCGGGCCTTTCGCAGGGCGCGGGACCGGTGCATTCCGGCTCTGAACGCGGCCTCCGTGCGGAATTCGGGCATTGGGGTTGTGATCACCCCCCCGGCATGCGACAATGTCGGTACGGCGCAGGACGCGCTCCCCCCCCTCCGGGCGATCACCGCTCGCCGAGCGTCCTCCCCACAGGCGCCGAGAAACGTTGTCGCTATGCCCGGCTCACTCGACAGACTGCAAGGCTACCTCGCGCGGCTCGACGAACAGGCGGACCTCGCCCGACTCGAGGCGATCCTCACCGACGCCCGTGTCCGCGACGACCTGCTGCTGCGCGATCTCGGTTGTTACTGCCAGTTTTGCGACAAGGCGTACGCCCGCAACCTGGTGTGCGAGTCGCGCTGGCATCAGCTCTACGTCATGTGCTGGCGCCCGGGGCAGGCCTCGAGCGTGCACGACCACCGCGGCTCGGCGTGCGCGTTCCGCGTGCTCACCGGCGAGTGCACCGAGGTGCGGTTCGAGCGCGAGGACGCCGGCGTGGTGCGCCCCGTCTCGAGCGTGGTGTACGAGACGGGCTTCGTCTGCGCCACCGAGGACGACGACATCCACATGATCGCCAACCGCTCGGCGTCGGAGAACCTCGTCACACTCCACTGCTACTCGCCAGCCCTCACCACGTGGAACGAGTACGAGACCGACGACGCGGCGCTGGGATCGTTCCTGCGCACCGCCGCGTGCTCGCCCGTCATAGCGACTCGGACACGAGGCGCTGCTCCTTCCACTTCTTGAGCTTCAGCCCCAGCGTGCGCACGCCGATGCCCAGCGCCTCTGCCGTGCGCTGGCGGTGCCCGTTGAAGGTCGCCAGAGCGTCGCAGATGGCCTCACGCTCGATCTCTTCGAGCGTGCGGAGCCCGGCGGGCGCGGGGCGTTGTCCGGGGGCGGGGCGGGCCTCGATGATCTCGTTGCGATCCGTCGCCGTATGGTGGCCCGTGACGCCGTTGCGCTGGTGCGCGGCGGCCGCGTCGGGCTCGCCCGCGCGCAGCCACGGGGCGACGAGTTCGGCGCAGATCGAGCGCCCCCGCGAGAGCACGACGGCCCGCTCGCACAGGTTCTGCAACTCGCGCACGTTGCCCGGCCACGAGTACGCGCCCAGCCGCGCCATCGCGTCGGGTTCGATCTCAGGTGGGGCGATGCCCTCACGCCGCGCGATCAGCCCGACGAAGTGGGCGGCGAGCGCGGGGATGTCCTCGCGCCGTTCGCGCAGCCCGGGCAGGTGAATGGGCAGCACGTTGAGGCGGAAGAACAGGTCCTGACGGAACTTGCCCTCGCGCACGGCGCCGGGGAGGTCGCGGTTGGTGGTGGCGATCACGCGGACGTCCACCCGGATCGTGGCGCTGGAGCCGACGCGCTCGAACTCGCGCTCCTGCAGGACGCGCAGCAGCTTGGCCTGGATCTGCGGGCTCACCTCACTGATCTCGTCGAGCAGCAGCGTGCCCTTGTCGGCCAGCTCGAAGCGGCCCTTGCGTAGGCGGTCGGCGCCGGTGAAGGCGCCCTTTTCGTGGCCGAAGAGCTCCGACTCGAGCAGCGACTCGGCCAGCGCCGGGCAGTTCATCGCGAGGAACGGCTCGCCCGCGCGGGGGCTCATCTCGTGGATGGCGCGAGCGACGACCTCCTTGCCCGTGCCCGACTCGCCGCAGATGAGCACGTTGCCGTGCGACTCCGCCACGGCGCACAACTGCTCCTTCACGAGGCGCATCGTCGCCGAGTCGCCGATCACGCGCTCCATGCCGCGGGCGCCGCCGTCCGCCGGGGCGCCGCCGGGCGCTGCGCCCAGGCGCAGCACGGCGTTCTCGCGTTTGAGCTTCGCGTGGTCGATGGCGCGCTTGACGGCGATGACCAGCTCGTCGCCCTCGAAGGGCTTGCAGATGTAGTCGTACGCGCCGAGCTTGATCGCCTTCACCGCCGTCTCGACGCTGCCGAAGGCGGTCATCAGCACCACGGGCAGGTCTTCGTCGAACGCGCGCACCTGTTCGAGCAGCTCGACGCCGCTCAGACCGGGCATCTTGAGATCGGTCACCACGGCGTCGGGGCGCCGGCGGGTGACGGTCTCGAGGGCCGCGGCGCCGTCGGAGGCGACGATCACGGTGAAGCCGGCGCGCTGGAGGGTGGCCCCCACGCTGTCGCGCAGCATTTCTTTGTCGTCTACGACGAGGACGGTGCTCATGGCGTGGGGGTCTCCGTGTCGCGGTCGTGGCGTTGGGATCGGGCGCCCGGCTCGGCGGGGAGGAGGAGTTCGACGACGGCGCCGCCCTCGGGGGCGTTGCGCACCCGCACGCGCCCGCCGTGGGCGTCGACGATGCGGTGCACGATGGCCAGCCCCAGCCCCGTGCCGGTGTGTCGGGTGGTGAAGAACGGGTTGAACATGCGCGCCACCACCTCGGGCGTGACGCCCGGGCCGGTGTCGCGCACGCGCAGCGAGATCATCGGCGCGGCGTCGCCGGCCTTCTCGCGCACGCGCGTGCGTGAGGCGTCCAGCGTCACCGTGCGCTCGCGCGAGGGGTCGCCGGCGCCGGCGATGGCCTCGATGGCGTTGCGGACGACGTTGATCAGCGCCTGCCGCACCAGCGTGCCGTCGCACTCGATGGCCACGGGGCGGCGCTGGGCGTCCTCGCGTCGCACCTCGATGCCTTCGCGCTGCAGGCACGCGGCGCAGGCCGCGAGGGCGTCGTCGAAGAGTTCCTGCGCGGTGCAGGCATCGTGCTGCGGGCTGATCGGGCGGGCGAAGGAGAGCACGTCGCCCACCACGCCGTCGAGGCCGCGCACGGCGCTGGCGATCTTCAGCGCCGTCTCGCGCTCGGCGGGCCGGTCAGCGAGGTCGTCGGCGAGCATGGAGGCGTAGAGCCGGATGGAGCCGAGCGGGTTGCGCACCTCGTGGGCGATGCCCGCGGCCATCTCGCCCAGGGCCGCGAGGCGCTCGGTGCGGCGGAGCTGCTCGTTGGCGTCGTGCAGCTCTGACTCGAGACGCGACACCTGTGCGCGCAGCGTCTCGTGGGTTCGTTGCAGGCGCGTCGTCACCTCGTTGAACGCGCCGATGAGCTCGGCGAGGTCCTCCGGGGCGGGGGCGCCTGCGCGGGCGCCCGCCGGGGCGATCTGTTGGAGCGTCTCTGCGCTCACGCTCAGCCCTCCCGGTCCTGGTAGTGCGAGGTGGCGGCGGCGCCGGGGGTGTACGCGGCGACGGCGCCCTTGCCGCGCACGACGCCGGCGAGTTGGTCGGCGAGGGCGGTGCGGCGGCGTTCGAGTTCGGCGCGGTCGCGCTCGTCGCGCTCCTCGACGTCGCGGGCCAATTGGTGCAGCGCTTCGACCTTGGCCCGCAGCGCGGCGCGACGATCTTCGGGCAGCGCCTCGGCCAGCGTCTCCCAGCGGTCGCGCAGGGGCGCGGCCTCCTCGCCCGCCTCGTGGATCGCGTCCACCACGCTCTGCCGCTCGCCGAGCACGCGGAGCAGGGCGTCGGCGTCGTCGTCGCGGATGTGCGCCGACTGGGCCTCGCTCATGGCCCGGAGGGTGGTGAAGAGCTCGTGCTGTCGCTCGACGAGCCGCTCGAATCGCGCAACGAGTCGGGCGTCGTCGTGCGACGCCCCGTGGCCGGCCCGGGCGTTGTTGTCGTCGGTCATCCGTGACCTCCTGCGTCGCGGCCTCCGCCGCGCGGTTCGTGCGTCGGTTCGTTAGTCGTCGTCCTGCTCGAAGCGCTGGGCGAGTTCGGTGGAGGCGTCCAACCAGCGCTCCCAGTGGCGGCGTTCGAGGGGCAGGTCGTCGCGGTCGAAGGCCCCCTCGGGCAGGTCGCGGAAGCGCTGGCGGGCGCGTTCGTTGGCGGTCCTCGCTTCTTCCCATCGGCCCATGCGCGCATAGGCGTTGACGATTTGCATCATCGCCACCAGCGAGGCGGGGTCGTCGGCGTAGCGGTTGGCGGCGACGTCGTAGTGGGCGATGGCCAGCGCATCGTCGCCGAGATCGAAGGCGCAGTCGGCGCGGTAGAAGAACGAGTTGCGCATCGCGATGCGCTCCAGCGAGGACATCCGGCTCTGATCGCGCGCCACGCCCTCGGCGCAGACCTGGTCGTAGAGCGACATCGCCTGACGCAGCCGCTCGCGCCGCGTCGACTGCAACTCGTGGCGCCGGCTCTGGGGCATCGCCTCGTTGAGTTCGCGGTCGATCTCCGCCGCCGAGAGGCGCAGCGAGTCGGCGAGCAGGAAGCGGGTCATCCCGGCGTCGGCGGCGTCCGGATCACGATCGATGGACTCCTGCAGGCGCTCGATGGCCTCCGGGTAGCGCTCGGCGCGGTAGTGCAGCGCGCCGAGCTCGTTGAGCGCGACTCGGAAGTCGCGGGCGTCCGGGCCCATGACCTCACCATCGACGACGAGCGTCAGCAGACGCTCCGCCTCCGGCGCGTTGGCCTGGGAGTCCTCGGCGAGCAGCGATTGCACCAGCGGGACATAGCTCATGAACCCCTCGCCCGAGGGTGGGTTCTCGCGGATGAGGTCGCGGTAGATCATCGACGCGACCTCGTAGTCGCCCTGCGCGTGGTGTGTCTGCGCCAACCGGAACCGCGCCCGCGGGCGGCGCTGATCGTTGGGTCGCTGCTGCGCGAACTCCGTGAACGCCCGCAACGCCGATGTGTACTCGCCGGCGCGGTCCCACGAATCGCCGGCGTTCCACAACGCCGCGGCGTAGGCGTCGTCGTTCTCGCCGATCATCGCCCGCGAATACGCGTAGAAGTGCTCCGCCGCCTCGATGAGGCGTCGGCGGATCTCCTCCCGCGTGACGGGGTCGAGCAGCGACCAGTCGACCGCGCCGTCGCTCATCACGGCCGGCTCCAGCAGCTCACCCGCGAGGGCCCGCTGCGCCGACGCGACGCTGCCCAGCGCCCACCCCGGCTCGCGGCCATCCACACGCAGCTTCAACCCCAAAGCGCCGTAGCGGAGAGCGTGCTCAAAATCACCCGCGGCGTACCGCTCATCGGCGCGCTCGCGGAGGCTCGTCTCGAGCGCCGCGACCGGGCCCTGCCACTCAACGACCCGCCCGTACGCCTCGAGCGAGCGCTCGAAGCCACCGAGCATCGCCTCCACCTCGCCCAAGCCCAGCCACGCCTCGCGGGCGGCGTCGGCCGTGGGAAAATCGGAGATGACCGCCACGAAGCGCTCCCGCGCCTCGTCGAACTCGGTGCGCGACTGCGCGATTCGCCCCAGCAGCGTCTGCACGGGCGCACGCAGCGCATCGGTCTCGTCAACGGCCTGCTCCGCCTGCTCGAGCCGGCGGCGGGCGTCCTCGTTCTGGCCGAGGTCGTAGTACGCGCGGCCGAGCAGGTACAGCAGTTCGCCCGTCTCGCGCCCAGGGGCGCCGACAACGTCGATCCGCTGGATGGCGCGGAGCAGGTGCTCCACGCTCTCGCTCGGTCGTCCGGACTCGATCCGGAGTTCGGCCTGCCGCGCGATCGCCCAGCGACGCTCGTCCGGGCTCAAGCCCGGCTCCGCGGCGTACTCGTTGAGCATCGTCAGCGTGAATGGCAGCCGGTCCGCGAGGGCCTCCGGGGCAGCGCCCGTGGCGCGGGCGTCGCGTTGCTCCTGCAGCGTGAGGCGCACGATGGACCGCAACAGCCGCAGGCGGCGATCGGTGTCGTCACGGGGGATCGTTTCGAGCCGCCGCCGGGCCTCGCTGATCCGTCCCAGTGAGACGAGCGTTTCGATCATGCGCGTGCGCTGGGTGACTCCCAACTCGCCGAGGTGCTCTTCGGCGCGCTCGTACAACGCCACGATGCGCTCGTTATTCTCGGTGTAGTTGAACCCGCCCTCCCGCTGGGCGAGGAACATGGCGTCGGCGCTGAGCATCGCGTGCGTGCCTCGATGCCCCGGGTTGGCGTGGGGGGCGTCGAGATGGGGCGCGACGAACTGGTTGAGATGGGTCAGCGCCTGCGCGTGCCCATTCTCGGATTCGATCATCGCCTCGGCGGCGCGCAGGGCCGCGTCGATGTCGTAGGGCGGGCGGCTCATCAGCGCCACCAGCGCCCCGGCCGTGAAGAGCACCACGCCTACCACCAGCGCGGGGACCTGCCAGAGATCGCGCAGCCTCGGGGGCGACGCCGCGTCTGAGCCCTTGGCGGGCGCGCCGGCGCCCTCGTCCGCGGCGGGGTCGTTCTTCTGGGGCGTCGGGTTGTCGGTTGATTCATCCATACGCGCAGGACACCCGCCGACACGCCGGAGGAGCGGCGCGTCACAGGGCTGTTATCGGGCGGATGAACCCTGATACTGGAGCGGAACTGCGCTTCTACGCGCAAATCTTGCCCCGAACGCCCGCTCAATCCGTCCGGTCGGGCGGCTCCGGCGCCCGCATCAGCACGACCGTCCGGGAGAGGATGTCGCCCGGGTGGCGCCGGCGGGGATCGATCAGCACGAAGAGCGTCAGCGGCGGGCACATGTACTTGAGGCCGTTGCGCATGAACGCCTGCATCGGCGAGGGGCGGGCGCCCTCCAGATTGAAGGTGCGGCAGCGGGTGAGGGCCTTGCCCAACGTCCGCCCCGTGATCGCCTCGCAGATCGTGCTGTGCACGATGGCGAGGCCGACGCCCACCAGCAGGGCGATGGCGCCGCGGATGCCGGCCTCCGGCGAGAGCAAGAGCGCGCCGCCGACGTCCGCCAGCGGGGCGCGGACGAGCAGCGTGGCCAGCGCCACCGGGGCCGCGACATCCACCAGCGCCGCGACCACGCGGCGCCAAGCGTCGGCGAGGCACATGCCGTCGGGGATGGTCACGATCTGCCTGTCGACGGGGTCGGGACGGAGCACGAAGATGAGGACGGTCAGCACGATCGCGCCCATGAGCAGGGCGAGGGTCTGGATGTCGCGCCCGGAGACGATCGGCTGCGTCTGCGCCACCCCCGCGTGCAGTGTCTGGCCGGAGACCGACGACACGACCACCGTGTACAGCCTCGGGTCGGCCTCCGGGCCGCGCCACACGACGCCGACGTTCTCCCCCACCCCCACCACCCCGACGCTGTCGCCCTCGTGGGCGACGCGGGCGATCTCGTGGGCGCCGCTGGAGCGCACGAGGTGCAGACGAACATGGCCCCCCGCTTCGAGCGTGGCGCCGACGATCTGGCCGCCGGCGGCGAGCGCGAGCGTGGCGCCCGCGGGGCCCGGGAGCGTTTCATCGACCCACGGCGGCGATATCCGCGCGCTCGCGGCCTCGTGATCGCGCCCTGTGAACGACTCGTTGGGCGCCCAGTGCACGCTCCACGCCCCGGCGTCGGGCTCGGCGCCGATCCCGATGAGCCCGACGCGGCGCTCCTGCACGATTATCGACCACGCGCGTGCGGCGTCGAACGAAGCGGGCAGGGCCACATCGCGCCACGCGGTCCCGCGCAGCGCGAGCAGCCGCGGGGTTGGCGGCTCTTGCGCCGTGTCAACGATGAGGGCCATGGCCCCGGCGCCGGTCGCGGCGAAGGCGACAAGGTCGCCCTCCGGCGGCAGCGAGGGCTTTACTTCCGGGTCACGCCCGCGGGGCAGGTAGACGTAGAAACCGCTGTCCTGACCCGTCTGCGCCGATTCGACGCGGACGGACTCCACCCGCCGCTGCGGTCGCCCGTCGTGCTTGAACTCGAGCACGAAGAAGACTCGCTCCCCCCACGCCCCCACCGCGACCGGCACGCTGCGGAGGCGCGGGCCGAAGCGCATGGAGCCTGGGGGCGCCGCGGCGGGCATGTGGCAGAGGATGGTCATGGCCCCGGCGTCGTCGGCCGGCGGGAGCGCGATCCACGCGTGGGCCCCGCCGCCGGCGCCGGGGAGCAACGCCGCCGGCTCGGCGCCGGCGCGCGCGGGCGCAGCCCAGAGCGCGGCGAGCGCCGGCACGACGAGAGCGTGCAGACACGAGCGGGGTGTGATGTGGGGCCGTCGTCCCATGCAGGGCGGATGATACGCCGCGGCTCGATCTGAATCGGAGCGAGGCGGCGGCGTGCTCACTCGGGGCGTTGCGCGATCGCGGCCTGCTGGCAGTCCTCGTCGAGCACGTCGACCTCGCCGGCGTTGAGGGCGTCGAGGAGGTACTCGAAATCGAAGACATCCTCGGCGATGCGCCCGCGGACGATGCCGTCGCTGGGGTCGTAGAGGTTGACGCGGAGCTCGGTATCGGACTCGGCGTGGCGGATGATGATGCGGGTGGCGATGTGCGGGCCGAAGGCCGCGGCGCGCACGGCGAGGCGCTCGTGGTTCTGCAGGTCCGCGGTCAGCCACGCCTCGCCGCCGGGAGCGTCGAGCATCTCCATGCGCACGGGGAGGTGCGTTGCGGGGTCGATGAGCACGCGGAGCGTGCCGAGGCGCCCGGGCGTCTCGACGGCGAGCGTGCCGTCCCGCGCCCACGATGTTCGCCCGGCGCCCTCGCGCTCGGGCAGCGGCGTGACGCCCAGCAGGTCGATGATGTCTAGCGGGTGGGCGGGCAGGCCGAGCGATCGCGCGCACGGGCGCCCGAGGTTCTCGTGCAAGCCGACCGCGACGCGGGTGGGCTCGCCACGCTCGAAGAGCCAGTGCCGGGTGTCGTCGCAGCCGAGGTAGAGCACCATCTCGCCGAGCTTGCCCAGCGAGAGCGCCAGCCTGTCGGGCGCGAGCAGTTGCAGGTGCCCGTCGCCCTGCTCACTGCGCCGGCGCCCGTCCTGATCGACGTAGCGCACTTCGACGACGGCCCGCGCCCACACGCGCTCGAGTCGGTTCGCGCGCTCGTTGTAGGCCCGCGCCGTCTCGAGGTACGCGGGCGCCGGGGCGTCGGTGTCGACGCGGTCGCGCTGCTGCCCGGCGCACCCGGCCAGCAGGGCCAGAGTCGCCAACGTCCACAGAGCCGGCTTGCGCCTCATTCGTCGCCCCGCATCACGGCGCGGAGTCGCTCGGAGGCGCGGGCGAGGGCGACGGGGTCGAGGCCGGGGTCTTCGACGCGCAGCGGGGCCGACTCGGGCTCGGCGCCGCGTTCGCGCACCAGCATCTCGCCCTCGGGCGAGCCCTCGTGGCGGAGCAGCCGCTTGCGGCAGAGGATCAGCGCCAGCACGAATCGGAACGCGATGCGCCCGGCGCGCTCGGCCGCCGTCTCGCCCATCGACGCGGCGCCCTCATCGTCGCCGAGTTGGTGGAAGAGCTCGAGCAGCGCATCGTCGTCGATGAATCGTTTGACGGGGGCGTTGGGCTCGGGCTGCGTGGTGCGCCAGAAGGCGTAGACGCGCCCGGCGTGCTCGCCGCGCTCGCCCTTGAGCCACGCGTCGATGGAGAAGTCGATGCGGTCGAAGCCCTCCTCCTGTGCGCGCTCGGCGAGAGCGACGACGATGGGCTCGCCGGGGACGAGCGCTCGCCCGGTGGCGGCGCAGACGCCGGTGGCGCGGGCGATGTCGTACGTGGGGCCGGTCATCCTTGACATGTGAAGGAGTCTACCCGGCTTCGAACATGCGACGCGAGGTCCCCTCGCGGCCGATCAAGGCCCGCACGTGGGCGCCGCACCGCGGGCAGGCGCCCTCGTAGGCCGTCCGGGAGGCGTTGCGGTACATCCGGCCGTAGGCGTGGCAGCACCGGAACCAGACGCTGAGCCACGGATTCCCTCGCGGCCCGCCCGACGCCCCCCCCGCCCCGGGCTGGCGCAGCGTGTGGGGCGGGGCCACCACGCCGGGGATGTCGATGATGTCGCGCGGGTCGTGCACGGTTCGGATATCGACCCGCGACGCGGGCCGGCTGCAGCTGCAAATCAGACACAGGCGCGTTCGGTGCGCGCCGTGGCCTCGCCCAGCGCCGCCACCAAGGCGTCGGCACGCTCCATCGGGTTCTCACCCCCCTGCTCGATGACCAGCGGGGCGTTCACGGCCACGTTCCACCGGGAGGCGAGCGCGGTGGCCTTGGTGAGCACGGCGGCGATCGCCAAGTCGCTTCTGAGATGGCGGTTGGTGATGGGCGCGAGGGTTTCGAGCAACGCGGCGAGATCGGCGCAGGCCTCGATGGTGCGCAGCGGCGCCGCGGCGGCGTCGCGGGCGGCCTCGGGTAGTTCGTCGCGACGGCGGGGATCATCCTCGGGCAGGCGCATGATCTCGTTGAGTCGGCCGTAGGCGCGGGCGTCTTCGTCCGCGAGGCGGAGGAAATCGGCGCGTCGCTCCTGCAGGCGCGTGGCGGCGGCGCGGAGGGCGTCGTCGTGCTCGGCGAGGCTCTTCTTCCCGATGGAGTACGCGACGACCATCGAGGCGAGGGCCGCGCCGAGCGCGCCGGCGATCGAGGAGACGGCGCCGCCGCCGGGCGTGGGCGTCTTGGCGCCGAGCGCATCGAGGAACCCGCCGATCGTTTCTGTTGTGATGTCCACGGCGCGATGGTAACCGACGCGGGGCTCAGGGTGTCGGGGACACGGCGCGCACCACGCCGGGGGCGTTGGTGGTCTTGGCGCGTTCCTCGTCGCGGATGGCGTCGCGCAGGCCGCGCCGGTCGCTGTCGTCGGCGACGCCGTCGGCGTTGAGGTCGGGCGGCGAGGGGAGGGCGTGGTAGGCGTAGAGGTCGCGGACGTCGACGACGCCGTCGTCGTTGAGGTCGTACTCGGTGACGCCGATGGTGAACGCGAAGGGAGAGACGATGGCCTCGCGCTCGCGCACCTCGTTGCCCGCGACCACGCGCCAGAAGTACGTCTGGCCGACTTCGAGCAGCTCGTCGGGCACGTCGAAGAACGTGCCGCCGCTGAGCAGCGGGATGACGAACTCGCTGACGATCGGGTCGGCGAAGTCGGCGCTCGTTGCGAGCTGCACGGTGTAGGCGAGGGCGTTGGGCGATTCGTCCCACTGCAGGCTGACGGGCAGGCCGATGGTGGCGCCGTCGGCGGGCGTGCGCAGGGCGAAGGCGCCCGGGCCCGGGCGGGTGGTGAAGGTCGCGACGGCGGGCGTGGAGCCGCGCACGTCGAGGGAATTGATCGCGCTGACGCGCCAGAAGTAGGTGACGCCGTCGTCGATGTCGTCCGCGGTGAGCAGCCGCATGGGCTGCGTGGTCACGACGTTCACCACGCGCTGTGCGAAGCCGCTGTCTGTCGCCACCTCGACGCGGTACTCCTTCGCGTCGATCGCGGGCGACCACGTGAGCACGACGGGGATGAACGCGGCGTCGTCGCCGTCCGAGGGCGTCAGCAGCGTGAACGGGCCGGGCGGGCCCAGCATCCGGAACTGCGCCGTCTGCGGCGACGCGGTGCGCGAGCCGACCGCGTTGGTCGCGACGACGCGCCAGTGGTACGTCGCGCCCTCGTTGAGCGCGACGCCGATGGTGTACGTGGTGTCGGTGAGCGCCGGCTCCGCGACGATGGTGTTCGTGAGGGCGGCGTCGGTGGCCACGACGAGGCTGTAGGCCTCGGCGCCATCCGAATCGTTCCACGCCAGCGTGACGGGGCCGACGAGGCCCTGCGTCGCGTTGCTCGCGGGCGCGGTGACGGCGAAGGGGCCGGGCGCGGGCAGGACGACGAACACGAAAGATTCACCGGAGACGCGCTCGGCGCCGGAGTTGCGCAGCGCGGTCACACGCCAGTGGTACGTCGCGCCGGGCGCGAGGATGTCGGGCGGCGTCGTGTACGACAGCCCGGAAAGCGTGGCCGTGTGCACGATGTCCGCGAAGCCGGAGTCGGAGGCGATCTCGACGCGGTAGGAGGCCGCGTTGTTCGATCGCGTCCACGTGAGCGTGGGCGAGAGGCCCAGGCCTGTCTGGTTGTTCGGGGGCGATTGCAACGTGAACGCCCCGGGCGGGTTGGGCGTCTCCGATGGGGGTGGGTCGCCGCCGTTGCCGCCGCCACCACCGTTGCCGTTGGGGGGCGGAACGACCGGGCCGCCACCGCCGCCGCCGGAGGTCACGAGCAAGCCGTTGCCGAGGACGCCGCCGTTGCTCTGGCCGGGCGGGCCGTTGCTTCTGCCGTCGGCGTTGGCCCCGTTGAGCCCCTGCATGGGGTTCGACGTGCGGCCGGACGCCACGCCGCGCCTCGAGATCGGCGGCTGCGCAAAGAACGGCGTGCTCTGCTGACCGAGGGCGGCCTCGGCGATCTGGCCGGTGCGCTCTGCGCTGTCTTCGGGGACGCCCGAGGTCTCGGGCTCGGTTTGGCGGCTCACGTTCCGCCGTGCGTTGGCGCGGGCGTTGGCCGCGGCGCCCTGCGCGAGCGCCTCATCGCGGGCGCGACGCAGCGCCTCGGCCCGGGCGGCGGGGTCGGCGGGGGTGAGCGTCTGCGGTCGCTGGATCTGGCTGGTGATGGCCTCGCGGGCGCCGCGTCCTCGGGATGGGTCGGCGGGCTGGCGGGCGGTGGGTCGCGGCGGCGGCTGAGCAAAGCGCGTCGACGATCGCGCAGAGGGCGCCACGCGATCCTGCGCGGCGGTGTCGCGGGACTCGGGCGGCACGAGCACGACCGGGGAATCGGCCCCGAGCCCACAGCCGCGCTGGAGCATCCCGAAAAAGATCGCGCCGAGAATGCACGCGAGGATGATGGCCCAGCTCGATCGTCCCATATCTGGTTCCTGCCTGAGGTGTGCGGCCCGACTCGGGCGCGATGCACCCCAAGCATGCTACGGGTTGCCCCACATGCAATACGCCTTGGCTCCTGACAAGTTCCGATCGGGGGGCCTGGACGGGTTGGGCGGGTGGGCATGTCTGGCACGCCCGCTGGTGGCCCGTGGCGCGTCGCGGCGGGTGTGACAACGAGAAAAATCGCCGGGATGAGTGCCGGTCAAATACTTGACAGGGTCCACCTTAACGCCCATCATCGCGCGCCATGACCTCAACCAGCGAGAACGCGCCGGAGATCGTGCTGCCCGAGGCCGTGATGCACCGGCGGACCCCCAAAGACCCTGCCACCGCGACGGTCGTCAAAAACGAGCTTTGCACGGCCAAGAAGGCCGCGGGGTACGTGCGGCACATCGAGATCGACGTCGGCGGCACGGAACTGGAGAACTGCTGCCTGCCCGGGCAGGCGATCGGCATCCTCGCCGACGGCGTGGACGAGAACGGCAAGCCCCACAAGGTGCGGCTCTACTCGATCTGCTCGCCCACGGGCGGCGAGGACGGCAAGGGCCGCATCATCGCCACGACCGTCAAACGGATGATCGACGAACACTGGGAGTCGCGGAAGCTCTTCGTGGGCGTCTCGTCGAACTTCCTGTGCGACCGCAAGCCCGGGGACGAAGTGAAGGTGAGCGGGCCCAACGGCAAACGCTTCCTCTGCCCCGTCAACCGCAACGACTACAGCTACATCTTCTTCGCGACGGGCACGGGCATCGCGCCCTTCCGGGGCATGGCGCTCGATCTCCTGCGGGGGGGGTGCACGAAGCCGATCTACCTCGTAATGGGCGCGCCCTACGCCACCGATCTGCTGTACCACGCGGAGATGCTGAGCCTCGCCGAAAAACACGAGAACTTCCAGTACGTCACCGCGATCAGCCGTGAGAAGCAACGCGACGGCCATGACCCGCTCTACATCCAGGACCGCATCCGCACCGAGCGCGACCAGTTGCTGCCGGTGTTGGGCGACGAGAGCACGCTGATCTACATCTGCGGCATCGCGGGCATGGAGCTGGGCATCTTCCAGCAGCTCGCGCTGAACCTCAACGGCTCGGCGCTCGAGCAATATCTGCAGGTCGACCCGGAAGCCCTGGCGGACATCCGGCGGTGGGACCGGCGGATGATCCACAAGCAGGTCCGTCCCACGCGCCGCGTCTTTATGGAGGTCTACGCCTGAGCCGGCGCCCCCGCCGCCCCCGCCGCCCCCGGCTCGCTCGGCTGGACACGCACCCCCTTCCGGGCCGATGAACCGTGCAGCAGCGCCGCGCGGGGAACACCCCCCGACGCGGCCGATCAATATCGGGTCACACATGTTCAGGAAGGTCGGAGCGTTATGACACACGTCATCGGTGAGACCTGCATCGGCACCAAAGAAACCGCCTGCGTCGACGTCTGCCCCGTGGATTGCATCCACCCTCGAAAGGACGAGCCGGCGTTCGAGCAGGTCGACCACCTCACCATCGACCCGGACGCGTGCATCGACTGCGGCCTGTGCGTGGACGAGTGCCCCGTCAAGGCCATTTACCCGGAGGCCGACCTGCCCCCGGAGTGGAACAAGTACATCCAGATCAACGCGGATTACTACAAAGACTGATCGCGCGTGGCCGCCCGATCATTGGGCGCCGCGGGGCCGCAGGAACTCGGGGATCGTGAGCTCCCCGCCCTGCACGTCCAGCGATCGATCGTGGTAGGTGTGACAGAGCACGCACGAACTCGGGGCGCCCGCGCTGGGGCTGTGGCATTCGCGGCACGACATGATCCCGGGCAGCAGGATGTCGCGGGTGCTGACGCTCGTCGGCGCATCGATGTGGCAGGCGACGCACGAGAGCATCGTGTGCGAGTGGTGCGAGAACACCGCGCGCGTCAGCCAACGATCGGGGATCCGCGGCGGCTCGATGCGGAACGGCTCGCCCGGCGAGGCGTCGGGCACCGGCTCGATGCCCACGTGACACTTGGCGCAGCTTGTCTCGACCCGGCGCAGGGCGCGGTCGCGCCGCTCGGCGATCCAGGCGTCGGCCTCCGCGCCGCTGGCGAACGCGGGCACGGCCTCGGCCCGCGGCGCTTCGGACGGGCCGGCGCGACGGCGCCGGCGACCGGTGTCCTCCTCCGGCTCCGCGGCGTCGTCGGCGTCCGGCGATTCGGCCCGGGCCCGCAGGGCCCACAGCGCGAGGGCGCCGTCGATGCGCTCCACCACGTGCGCGACCGATCCGTGGGGCACGGGCATGCGCTCGCCCCTCGGGTCGATCTCGACGGAGCCGAGATCGTCGCTGTGGCAGGCGATGCAGTGCGTGTCGAACCGGATGGGGCGCATGTTCCGCCCGGCGGAGTCCTGCACGTGGCAGGAAGCGCACGACATCGACAGCCGGCCGTCGGGCAGCCGCTGCACGTGGGCGCGGGGATCCTTGACGAGGTCGGCGAGGTAGGCCTGCATGCCCGGGGCGTCGGGGTCCATGTGGCGGGCGTGGTTCAGGAGGATGGGGGTCGCGTCGTACCGGCCCTCGCGCAGCACCTCCCACTCGGGGTGGTCGCGCCAGAACGAGGTCACGGTGTTGACGATGCGTCCGCTGACCGGCGGGTCGACACGCGGACGCGCCACGACCCACGCCGCGGCGACGCCGGCGGCGAGGCCGATCGCGATGAGCGCCCAGCGCATCACGGCAGGCTCCCGTTGTAGGCGGCGTCCATCGCGGGCGCACGCCCGAAGGCGTTGAGGTCTTTGTGGCACTGGATGCAGTGATTGTCGGAGATCATGCGCAGGTCGTGGTTCGGGCCCTTGTGCTCGACGTGGCACGCCGCGCAGTTCGAGGACATCCGCACGGCGTGCGCGCCCACCCCCCCGGAGCCCCTCGCGCCGCTGGCGGTGAACGGCCCGGGCTCACCGACGAACATCGACTGGTACGGGTGGTGCGCCGGGGCGACGTGGCATCGGAGGCAGGCGCTGTCCTGCACGGGCAGCCAGAAGCCGCTGCGCTCCGGGTCCGGTTGGTGGCATTGGGAGCAGTCGTCGGCGAACACCGCGTGGGCGGTGGTGAGCGGGCCGGCGCTGTACATGGAGAAATCCGCTCGCAGCCACGAGGCGCCCACCCAGCCGGCGGCGAGCGCCATCGCGATCAGGCCGATGCGACGCGGCCAGACATCGTGCCAGTGATGCTCCCGCACGTAGCGGAGGTCGAAGCGTTCGCTGAGCGGTTCTATGTTGCGCATCGTGATCAGATCCCCTTCCACCGCAACGCGACCACCGCGTGCACAATCGCGAGCACGATGAGCGCCCAACTCGCCGGGACGTGCACGATCAGCCACGCGAAGAGCACGATCATCATCCGGCGCTGCCGCTGGAACTCACGCCGGCGTTCGCACAGGGACGCGAGTTCGTCCACCGCGCCGTGCAGCCGCGGCGGCGTCATCGTGCGCAGCGCCATGAACAGGGAGGCCGCGCGGTCGGTCTGCGCGAGCTGCGAGCCCGGGTCGCCTTCGAGGAACGGCTTGAGGTAGTCGCGGTAGAAGCGGGCGATGGGCTCGCCGGCCTCGGGCGCATCGGGCTCCGGCGGCGTGTACTCGAGGTCCGCGGAGATGGCCGCGGTCTTGGGCGCTTCGAGCGAGCCGGCGCTCTCGATGACGACCTGCTCGGCGAGCGTGCGGATGTTCTCGAGCTGCCTGCCGAGCTGCTGGTAGAGCGTCTCGCCGGGCACGCTGTGCAGGAGCAGACGCGGCAGGAACTGCTGGAGCAGGATGCCCGCGAAGCCGCTGAGCGTGACGAACCCGAGCAGCACCCAGAGCAGCGTCGTCAGCGTGCCGCCCGTCTTGAACGCGCCGTGCAGCCCGACGAGCAGCACCGTCAGCAAGCCCAGCCACACGTGCGCACGCAGCCACGTCTTCGCCTTTCCGATGCGCCAGTGCGGCACGCGGCGCTTGAGCGAGAGCGCGGCGCAGAAGAGCATGATCGCCAGCGCGCACGAGCCCAGCGTGATGCCCACCGCGGTCGATCCGGACGGGCCGTTGAGGTGGCGCGGCGCGTCCCACAGGTACACGGCCACGGCGGCCGCGCCGATGAGGGCCGTCGCCAACGCCCACCGAGATTGTGTGCGGTCGATCAGCACGCGTGGGGCCTCATTTCGCGGCGTCCTCCGCCGAGGGGAAGAGGCCGCTGGCCTCGAGGAAGTCGCGCGCGTTGACGCGCACCGCGGCGTCGTGCGGGCAGGCGTAGACGCACGCCGGCCCGGTGGGCAGCGAGGTGCACTGGTCGCAGACGATGGCCCGCTCCGTGACGTTCACGACCTCGCCCGTCTCCGCGTAGCGCTTGGCGCGCTCGCTCTCCTCCTCGCCCAGCGCCTCGAGCGGGTGGAGTTGGATCGAGCTGTACGGGCACTGCTTGGCGCACACGCCGCAGCCCACGCACCAGTCCTCGATGAAGATGTTCAGGTCTTCGGTGCGACGGATCGAACCGACGGGGCAGCCGATCATGCACACCGGGTCCATGCACATGCGGCACGACGCGGGCACGAGGTACTTCTCGTAGCGCGGCCCCTCGCGCACGATGCGGGAGATGTTGTCCTCGTGGGCGCTGGCGCACGCCTGTGCGCACTGGTCGCAGCGGGTGCACTTCTCGAGGTCGATGAGCATGAGGTTCTGGCCCTGGAGCAGGCCGAGGTCCTCGACCTCGCGGGGCTGGACGGTGGGCAGGATGGTCAGGGCGGCGCGCTGCTGCTCGCGCACCCGCTGGGCGGCGACGCGTTCGAGGCGGTCGACGAGGTCGGGGAAGCGCCGGATGACGCGCTCGAAGTGCTCTTTACCGATGCGCACCAACTCGACGCGTGCGGCGCGCCGCTTGCGCCCGCTCTCGATCACGGGGTGGTCGACGGCGCTGCACGTGGCGTTGCGGGGCGCGTTGCGCAGGAGCCCCGTCTCGCCGAAGAAGTCGCCGCGGGTGAGATAGGCGAGGTAGCGCACGCCGCCGGGGAACGCCTTGCCCACGCGGACCTGCCCGAGCCGCACGATGTACATCGCATCGGCCTCTTCGCCCTCGTTGAAGATCGTCGTGCCGGCCTCGAACGCGACGAGCTCGGCGCAGTCGCGGAGCTCCTCGATCGCGTTGTCGGGGAGCGACGAGAAGATGGGCACGTTGCGGAGGTGGTTGTCGAGGGCGCGCTCGCGGTACTTGGCGTCGGTGCGCTCCTTGAACGTCTTGGAGCGCTGCAACGCCTCGTACATGTTGCGCAGGATCTCGATCATCTCGCAGTCGGTCTCCGCGACGACCGTCGCGGATCGCGGGGCGAGGTTCAGGCACGACATCTCCCCGAAGACCTCCCCGGCGTTGAGCCGGGTGGCCAGTTCCCCGTAGCGCAGGTCGGCGCTGCCGGCGTCGATGGGGATGAGGCGGTCCGGGGGGTGCGTGGGCTTGCCGATGCGACGCTGACCGAGCGCTGCGCCGATCCGCGCGAGGAGCCCCGTGGGGCGCGACGCCGCGGCGCCGACACGCCGCCCGATGAAGACCTCGACCACGCCGTCGATGATGTAGAACGCCGTCGTCCCGCCCTCGCCCTCGCGGCAGATCACGTCGCCGGCCTTGAAGCGGCGACGGCGCACCGTCCCCGGGAACTTCTCCAGCGTGCGCTCGTCGACATCGGCGAAAATGTCGACGGCGCGGATTTCTTCGTTGCTCATCACGCGGCCTTCGGAGAAGGTCGCGATCGGCATGGCTTTCGCCATGGCCACCCTTTCCCGCCCACATGGGGCGTCGGAACCTGTCATGGCCCCGTCGTGATCGGTCGATTATGAGGGCTGGGGCGTCCGTCCCGCAACCGCGCGCCGGGAGTTTGTATCGACCCGTGGGCGCAAAACCGTTGACTCGTGACATGGGGCGTGGTCCACTAGGGCTCGCGACCCCCCACCCGCGAAGGGCGGACGCAAGGAGCGAATCGCCGTGAAGACTGCTGATGCCAACCGTCCGATCCGCGTGCTGAGCCTCGGCGCCTTGGGCGCGCTGAGCGGCGCCCTGCTCGTCGCGCTCGTCAGCGGCGCCTCGGGGCGCCAGCCCGCCCCGCCCATCACCGAAGCCCTCGCCGGGCCGGGCATGAGCGTCCTGCCGCGACTCATCTACATGGGCAACCCCACCTGCACCGGCAGCGCCTGCCACAGCGCCGACTCGCCCAGCGACATCGCCGGCCGCATGATCGGCGACGAGTTCAACATCTGGTCCGACAGCGACCCCCACGCCAACGCCTTCCGCTCGCTCAGCGACGACCTCTCCAAGCAGATCGCCGAGCGGCTCAGCATCCCCGACGCCACCGTCTCCGGGCGCTGCCTCACATGCCACACCATGCCCGTCCCCGAGCCGCAACGGGGCGAGCGCTTCGACGTCCGCAACGCCGTCGGCTGCGAGGCCTGCCACGGCCCCGGCGAGAAGTACCTCGAGCCGCACACCGCCGAGGGCTGGTACGGGCGCCAGCGCGAGACACTCGACGCCCGCGGGTTTCTCGACACATGGGGCGTAATCGACACAACGAACATCTCGGTGCGGGCCACCATGTGCACGGCGTGCCACCTGAACATCGACCGCGACCTGCTCGACGCCGGGCATCCCCCGCTCAAGTTCGAGATGTTCGGGTACGACAACTACGTCTTTGACGAAGGCTTCCGCCGCCACTGGTCCAACCCCAAGGGCAAGATGTTCGACGCCCGACTCTGGGCCGTCGGACAGGCCGTGGCGCTCCAGGCCGCCAAGGCCCAGCGCGACTCGTGGAAGGCCAAGGGCTGGGACGTGGCCGACGCCGAGGCGCTCATCCGCATCTACGAGCAGGGCGTGCAGATCGTCCGCACGCACTTCGGGTCGGATGTCCCCGGCGCCCTCGATCGCGCCGAGATCACGCCCGCCAAGGCCGGCGCGGCCGCGAAGGACCTCGCCGCGCTCGCCGCCGGCGCGAGCACGCCCCTGCACATGGAGGTGCTGGCCTACGGCGTGGGCGCGCTCGTCGCGGCGTGCTACGACGCCAAGGGCGCGGAGCTCGACGACAACTTCTACGACGCCTTCTTCGACGCCCTCGACGCGGCCGCCGATGGAGACGCCGGCGCGTTCAAGGATTCGGCCGCTGCGCTCGCGGCCCTGGCGACCTGAGCCGCGACGGATAGACACCTGCACGCACGTTCCCACACCCCGCGGCGTATCCGCCCTTATTAGAACCCGCCGAAGGGGCTGCGCGGGAACTTCACGTACGGCAGTCGGATGGAGCGGCCGCTGGTGTCGACCATCACTTGGTCGGCGGTGACGACGGCGCCGTATTCCTGAAGATTGGTGGCGCCGACGAAGGCGACGAAGTCGTCCTGCTCGATGCCGTCGCCGGAGACGCCGATGCCGCCGACGAGCACGCCGTTGCGGTAGAGCGGCACGCTGCCGGGGAAGATCTGCAATCCGTTGGCGATAGGCAGCGAGGGATCGGTCACGCCGCGGGCGCCGAGGAGACCGGCGTTGAAGAGCCGAAGGGCCTCGCCGTCGGAGCCGGCGCTGGCGTACTCGTTGAGGTAGCCGACGAGATTGGTGATGAGCAGTTGCGTCTGCAAGCCGGTGTTGAAGACGCTGAAGACCTCGCCGGGAGCGATGCTGAAGGGGCCGGGCGTCGTCCCCGGGATGCCGTCGGGCAGGAAGGGACGGGCGAGGAAGCCGCCGGCACGGTCACTGATCGCCACCGAGCCGTCGAGCGCGAGGCCGATGGCGTTGGCGCGGTCGGCGAACGAGGCGAAGGCGCCGCCCTCGGCGTTGCGCAGCAGGTCGCCGGTGTCGAGGCGGCTCATGGTCACCGCCGTGCGGGCCTTCTGCACCGAGACGTCGAACCCGAAGACCGGAGCGTCGGGCGAACGGAAGACGCCCAGTAGATTGCCCTCGGCGTCCACCACCGACACCGTGACCTGTGAGACCTGCGGCCTGTCCTTGCGGATCTGCGCCCGCAGCATGGCGTTGAGGTCGTGGGCGCGCCGCAGCGCCTCCTGCACATCGGCCTGCGAGAGGTGCTCGCCCTGATTCAGGCGCCCCGCGCGGGTGAGGGCCGCGGCGTCGTTGGGCGTGATCTCGGCGACGCCGGCGGGCGCGCCGGGCGAGGCAATGTTCACGCGGGCGACGCGGTCGGTGAGCGGGCTGACGCCGACGAGGAAGCGGTCCGGCCCGGCCACGAGGATGCGCCCCTGCGCGAGCGCGCCGATGGGGTCTGCCAGCGCCTCGCCGGGAGCGAGCGTCGCGCCGTTGGCGGGCGAGAGCATGAACTGCTCGCCCGTCACGCTGTTCTGCAGGACAATCGCATCGTCGGCGGGGTCGCCCGTGCCCTTGTCGTCGTAGGCGATGGCGCCGAAGCGCTGGTGGGGCGCGCCGACATCGGAGCCCGGCGCTGTGAGGTTGCGCAGCACGGTGAGGGCGGCGGTGTTGGGGTTGATGCGCACGAGTTGCCGCTGCGGGCCCGATTCACGCACCGCGAAGACGGCGCTCGGACCGACCGTGAACGACTGCACCGCCCCCGCGCCGACACTCGTCAACGCGGCGAACGAGGCGGGGTTCGTGACGTCCGTCAGATCGACGCGGAAGAGCTGGCCGGTGGTCACGCTCACGCCGATCATCGCGGGCGAGCCGGCGTTGTCGAAGTACGCGGCGTCGCGCAAGACGGCGTCCGGGTTGGCGACCGTCTCGGCGGGCGTGGAGGCGCCGGTGTTGGCGTTGTAGCGCACCACGCGCCCCTGTTCGCTGACGACGAAGTGCGCATCGTCGCCAGTGACGCCGGGCGTGCCGGCGTCGTCGTAGACGAGCGAGAGCACGCGCTCGCCGGGGTCCAGCCGGGCGCCGGGGGCGTTCACGCCGCCGATGGTCGCCAGCACGGTGGCGGCGCCGGTGGAGGCGTTGATGCGCACGAGTTGTGTGGAGAGGTCCGCGCGTTCGCGCACGCCGAACAGGGCGTTCTCCCCCACCGCGACGGCCGAGTAGCGGCTGGAGGCGAGGTCGCCGATCGTCTCGCCGAGCCGCCCGCCGAGGGCGGTGGTGGTGAAGATGGTGGCGTCGCTGACGCGCGGCTGTGTGATGACTTCGAGCCGGCCCGCGGCCTCCTGGTTCGCGAAGGGCTCGATGAACGGCGTGAGCCTTCTGATCCTGTCGGGATTGCCGCGCTGGTACGCGAGGCGAACGCCCTCGACGAAGACGCGGTCGCCGCGGATCTGCCTGGGCGCCTCGAAGCCGATCTGCCCCGCGAGGGCGATGCGCTCCTCGGCGGTCTGCTTGCCCTTGCGCGTGAGCTCCGCCGTGTACTGCCCGTCAAGTTCGACGCCGATGCCGCCGAGCAGTTGCCCGTCGCGGTAGAGCGGCACGCCGCCGGGGTCGGCCGCGAGCCCGAGGGGCAGGCGGTTGATGTCGCTCGTGGGGAGGTTGGAGAACTGCACGCCGAAGAGCGGGCCGGAGGGCTTGTTGCGGATCTGCGGCGGGAAGTTGGGCTGGATGATGAAGCCCGCGGTGCGGGTGGTGAAGGCGTTGCCGTTGGAGGAGAGGAACGCGGCGGTGCCGGCCTTCGTGGCCGCGGCCATGGCGCTGGGCACGCTCACGCCCTCGAGCCCGCCGCTGCCGCCGCCGGTGATGGTGGTCGTCGTGGGGGCGGAGGCGAGGGCGCCGTCGGTCATGCGCACGGCGCCGAGCACCGTGCCCTCGCGGTCCATCAGCACGATGGTGGCGTTGACGCCGAGGCGGCGCGCCTGCGCGACGGCCTGCTCGATGATGCGCTCCACATCGGCCTCGATGAGCGCGACGCCGGGGCTGGGCAGCGGGTCGATCACGGCGCTGCCCACGACGCCCACGCCGCTGCGGGGCTTGTCGGTGAGGTCATAGCCGTCGACGTGGATCGCGCCGAGCGTCGCGGCGTAGATGCCGGGGTTCACGTGCTCGGAGTGCTCGCCGACGATCAGCCCGCCGACGTGCAGTCGGGCGATCTCGCCGCCGCGGAGGATGTCGCCGTCGCGGAAGCGCAGGTCGGGGCCGGGGGCGCCGCCGGCGCTGATGATGGAGTCCACCACGTCGGCGCCGACCACCACCTCGCCGATGGTCCCGACGTTGAACGCCGCGCCCTCGAGCGTGAAGCCGGGGCCGAGGATCGTGCCCGCCATGAGCAGCGAGTCGTGGATGCCGCCGTCGATGCGCACGCTCTCGATGCGGGCGCCGGCGCTGATGGTCGAGGCGCCGTCGACGTCGGCCCGCGCGTGCACCTCGCCGATGCGCTCGCCGGCGCGCAGGTGCACGCCAGTCGCCCCGTCGTGCAGGTCGACACGCCCGATCCGCTGCGCGGCGTCGACGATGAGGCCGTTCGCTGCGCCGCCGATGCTGACCTCGCCGACGTTCTCGGCCCACACGCGCAGGCCCGAACCGTCGCCATGCACGCGCAACGAGGCGATGTCGCCGAAGACCCGCACGCTGGACGAGGGCGCCGCCGCGATGAGGTCGATGCGCGCGCCCCCCCCGGCTCCGGCCCCGGCGAAGGCGCGCACGCCGGCGCCCGCTTCGAGCGAATCCGCCGAGAGCGCGCCGAGTTCGCCGCGCACGTGCACCCCCTCGCCGACGAGGCGGACGCCGTCGAGTCGGAGCGTCCCGACGGCGCCCGCGAAGAGTGAGCCGAGCGTCGTCCGCCCGTCGCCCTCGCCGGCCTGCTGCACGCTGATGTGCAGCGCTGATTTGTGGTTGGTGTCGCGGAGTTCGATGCGCGAGAGGTCCGCGCCCTCGGAGGGGTCATCGTTGAAGATCAGGCTGGCGACGCCGGGGCCGAGCAGACGTACGGTGACCTGATCGCCGTCGTCGTCGAGGAATGAGAAGAGACGGGCGTCGTTCCAGAGGGTGACCGCCGAGAGGAGAATGCGCCGCTCCAGCGGCTCCACGACGGGCGCCCGGGAGCGCGGCAGGGCGCCGCCCCGCCGCGGGCTCGGAGGCTGGTTCGTCGCACGCGTGGGGTCGGGGACGATCGTCGACATGCGCGGCCTCCTGCGTAAGCGCAGCGTCGTGACGCGCGGATGGTCGCGCGCACGCGTCGCGGCGTCAAGGAGACGTGCTCCCGCCCGCCGCGCCGCCGGGCGTTGCATGGCCGGTGACGCCGACGTACATTCCCGACACCGTCGCGTCACGGATCGGCGCGGGGCATCGAGGTGCGTGGATGGGCGGGACTCGCCAATGCTCCGGCGCAACGCTCGCGGCGATCGTCGTGTGGCTCGCACTGCCGACACACGCAGCGGCGCAGGAGGCCCCCGAACCTCCCCCACCCGCCGAGACGCGGACGGAATCGCCCGCGAGCGCCGAGCCCCCGGCCAAACCCCCTGTTGCCAATACAGATGCGGACGAGCCGCGACTCGCGTTCCCGCCGACGATCATCGACGTCGACGAGACGTTCCGACCGCTCGAGGACGGTCGCACCACGCTGGGCTTCGCCGGCGCAAGCCCCATGGCGCCGCGGAACGTCATCCCCCGCGACACGGTCGCCCTCCCCGACCGCTGGCGCATCGGCTGGCCGAGCTGGGACCGCTACGGGCGTCAGGCCCCGACCGACCGTGTGCTGATGAACGCGATGGGCGGCGATGTGCCCTTCACGCTGGGCCACCCGCTCAACCCGTACGACCGCAACGTGCTCAAGGGCGACTACCCGATCGTCGGCGACGACATCTTCCTGAACGTCACCGCGGTGTCGGACACGCTGTTGAACTTCCGCAAGCTGCCCACGCCCTCGGGCGTGAGCGCGTCGCGGCCGGGGTCGTTCGACTTCTTCGGCGACGGCGAGCAGCTCTTTTTCAGCCAGACGGCGCTGCTGTCCTTCGACATCTTCCAGGGCAACACGTCGTTCCGCCCGGTGGACTGGCTCATCCGCGTCTCCCCGGCGTTCAACTTCAACTACCTGCGCCTGCAGGAGGACAACAACGTCGACATCGACGTGCGCAAGGGTGACTCGCGCGACGACTCGCACGTGCTGCTGCAGGAGGCGTTCTTCGAGCTCCACCTCGGCGACACCAGCCACGAGTTCGACTTCGCCGCGGTGCGGGCGGGGCGGCAGCTTTTCGTCTCCGATTTCCGCGGCTTCATCTACAACGACATCGGCGACGGCGTGCGGCTGCTGGGCAACCTCGACAGCAACCGCATCCAGTACAACGTCGCCTACTTCTTCCAGAACGAGAAGGACACCAACAGCGGCCTGAGCGAGCTGGACTGGCGCGATCAGCAGGTGCTCATCGCCAACCTGTACATCCAGGACTTCATCTGGCTCGGGTACACGACGCAGTTCTCGTTCCACTGGAACCGCGACCGCTCCGGCCAGCGGTTCGACACCAACGGCTTCCTCGTGCGCCCGAGCCTCGCGGGCAGCGTCACGCTCCAGGAGATCGACGCGTTCTACCTCGGATGGGCGGGCGACGGGCACATCGGGCGGCTCAACGTCAACCACGCGTTCTACTACGTGACCGGCAAGGACCGCGACAACCCCATCGCCGGTCGCGACGTCGACATCAACGCCTTCCTCGGCGCGCTCGAGCTCTCCGTCGACATCGACTGGTTCCGCCCCAAGGTCTCCTTCCTCTACGCCAGCGGCGACTCCGACCCCAACGACGGCGCCGGCGGCGGCTTCGACGCCATCTTCGACAACTCTTTCTTCGCGGGCGGGCCCTCGAGTTTCTATCACTCGCAGGCCTTCCGCCTGCTGGGCGTCGACCTCACCGGCCCCAACAGTTCGTACAACACGCTCGCGGGGGCCCGCGCCGAGGGGCAGGCGAACTTCGTCAACCCCGGCACGATCATCGCCAACGCGGGCTTCGACGCCGAGATCACGCCGCGCCTCCGGGCCTCGTTCAACGCCAACAGCATCTGGATGGCGGACACCTCGTCCGTCGAGCTGTTCCTGAACCAGAACGACATCGACAACCACCTCGGCGTCGAGACCAACCTCGTCCTCCAGTGGCGCCCGTTGCTGAACAACAACATCATCATCACCGGGGGCGGCTCGTTGTTCTTCCCCGGCAAGGGGTTCGAGGACATCTACGAATCCGACGACACGCTGTGGCAGGGTTTCATCGGCCTCACGCTCACCTTCTGAGCGGGCCACGCAGGAGCACACACGTGCGCACACGAGTTTCAAGAATCGCCCCCCTGCTGCTGCTGATCCTCGGACCGATCGTCGGCGTCTCGCTCAGCGCCTGCGAGCACAACCGCCACTGGCGCGGCGGGCGCCCGTGGCCGACGTCCTTCATCAACCGCGTCAGCGACCCCATCGAGATGCGCCTTGAGCTCGCCTCCCGCATGCACCCCGCCGCGCCCGCCGTCGGCGCCCAGACGATGGAGCAGGCCAACCTCAAGTCGCTCGGCTGCATGTCCTGCCACGGCCCGACCGACGAGCCCGACATGCACCCCGGCATGCGCCTCGCCATCGGCTGCACCGACTGCCACGGCGGCGACGCCACCATCTTCAGCCCCATGCCCGAGCCCGGCCGGCCCGGCGCCCCCGGTACACCCATCGAAGACCGCGAGTACCTGCTGGCCATGCAGCGCGCGCACATCCAGCCGCGCAACCCCGAGGCGTGGTACGGGCTCGAGCACCTCACCGACGGGCGCGCCATCGGCGCCGCCCACGGCCACGCCGACCCCCTCACGCTGCACGGCTCGCGCAACCCCGAGAACACGTACGCCCTGCTCAACCAGGAAACGCCGGAGTTCATCCGCTTCGTCAACCCCGGCGACCTCCGCGTCGCCGATTACTCCTGCGGCGCCTGCCACGCGCAGGAGGTCGCCGTCGTGCGCCGATCGATGATGTCGCACGGCGCCATGCTCTGGGGCGCCGCGCTCTACAACAACGGCGCATACCCGATCAAGATCAACCGCTTCGGCGAGTCCTACTCGCCCTTCGGCCAGCCCCAGCGCGTCGAGGGCGTGCTCGACATCTCCGACGGCCTCATCACCCTCCGCAACGCCACCGACGAAGAGATCGAGCGCGGCGTCCTCACCCACCTCGACCCCCTCCCGCCGTGGAACATCGCCCAGCCCGGCAACATGCTGCGCATCTTCGAGCGCGGCACGAAACTCCCCGTCCCCGGCGGGCCCCTGCCCAACCCGGACCCGGCGGACATCGGCAACCCCAACCCGCTCGTAGAGGGCGGGCGCCCCGACAAGGGCCTCTCGCCCCGCGGCCTCGGCACGCTTAACCGCACCGACCCCGTCTTCCTCGGCCTGCAGAAGACGCGGCTGCTCGACCCCACGCTCAACTTCCTCGGCACCAACGACCACCCCGGCGACTTCCGCTCCGCCGGCTGCACGGCGTGCCACACGCCCTACGCCAACGACCGCGCTCTGGCCCACTCCGGCCCCTACTCGCAGTACGGGCACGAGGGCTTCTCGCGCAGCATCGACCCGACGATCCCCCACGACCGCCCCGGGCACCCGATCCGGCACGTGCTCACCAACGCCGTGCCCAACAGCCAGTGCATCACCTGCCACATCCACCCCGGCACCAGCTACGCGAACACGTACCTCGGGTACATGTGGTGGGACCTCGAATCCGACGGCGAGCACTTCTACCCCGCCGAGGGCCGCACGCCCACGTCCGAGCAGGCGTGGCGTTCCTTCATGAAGAACCCCGAGGCGGCCAGCAAACGCGGCCTGTGGGGCGATCTCTACCCCGACGCCGTATCGCACGCCGGCGACGTCGCCGGCGAAAACTTCCTCGCCCGCACCGGCGAGCCCCCGCGCGCCGACGGCCAACCCGTCTTCAACGACCGACTCGAACACAACAAGGTCGGCGACTTCCACGGCCACGGCTGGATCTTCAGGCGCGTCCACAAGCAGGACCGGCGCGGCAACCTGCTCACGCTCGACGACGAGGTCATCGACCCCACAGACCCCGACCGCTGGCGCAAGGCCGTGCACCTGCAGGATGTTCACCTCCAGCGCGGCATGCACTGCATCGACTGCCACTTCACGCAGGACGTCCACGGCGACGGGCGCCTCTACGGCGAGCCGCGCAACGCCATCGAGATCGCCTGCATCGACTGCCACGGCTCGTACGACGCCCGCGCCACCCTGCGCACCTCCGGCCCCGCCGCCCCCCCCGGCGGCACGGACCTCACCCGCGCCCGCATCGGCCCGCAGAAGCAGCGTCGCTTCGAGTGGCGGGGCGACACGCTCATCCAGCGCAGCGCGATGGACCCCGACCTCGAATGGGAGGTCGTCCAGACCATCGACACCATCAACCCCGGCTCCGCGTGGGCGGGCAAGCACCCCGAGGTCGCCGAGGCCTCACGCTACGCCAAGACGATCCGGCGCGACGGGCGCACGTGGGGCGACCTGCCCGGCTCCGACGACGGCCACGGCCTGCTCGCACACTCCATGGAGGACATGGAGTGCTACACCTGCCACACCTCGTGGATGACCTCCTGCTTCGGCTGCCACCTGCCCATGCGCGCCAACCGGCGCACGCCGATGCTGCACAACGAGAACCTCTTCACCCGCAACTACACCGAGTACAACTTCCAGGTGCTCCGCGACGACGTCTTCATGCTCGGGCGCGACGGCAGCGTCAAGGGCGGCAAGATCGTGCCCGTGCGCTCCTCCTCGGGCGTGCTGGTGAGCAGCCAGAACCAGAACCGCGAGTGGGTGTACAGCCAGCAGCAGACCGTCTCCTCCGAGGGCTACGCGGGGCAGGCCTTCAACCCCCACTTCCCCCACGCCACCGGCGCCCGCGGCACGACCAAGCGCTGCACCGACTGCCACGTCTCCAGCGCCAACGACAACAACGCCTGGATGGCGCAGGTCACCCTGCAGGGCACCAACTTCGTCAACTTCATGGGGCGCTACGCCTACGTCGCCACCGGCTCGCACGGGCTCGAGGCGGTCGTCGTCACCGAGCGCGAGGAGCCGCAGGCGGTCATCGGCTCCAACCTGCACCGGCTGGCCTTCCCGCAGGACTACGCCCGCTTCGTCGAGCAGGACGGGCGCATCCTCAAGGAGTCCTACCACCACGACGCCGGCTGGGGCGGCGAGATCCTCGACGTGCAGCTCCGCGGCGAATACCTCTACGCCGCCCGCGGGCGCAACGGCTTCTACGTCTACGACGTGGCCAACATCGACCACAAGGGCTTCAGCGAGCGCATCGTCACGGCGCCCGTCTCGCCGCTGGGCCAGCGTCTCGGCTTCCGCACCTCCTACGCCGTCGCCGTCGCCAGCCCCTCCACGCTGGCGCTCGACCCCGCCCGCGTGCGCATCTCCAACGACCCCTCCAAGCCCGTCGCCTACATCACCGACGAGCGCCAGCTCTGGCACATCAACCAGGAGCAGGCGATGCACCCGCTCTACGCCTTCCTCTACATCGGCGACCGCGACGAGGGCCTCATCATCACCAACGCCGCCACGCTCCTCGACGGCGACCCCGACAACAACTTCCTCTCACGCGCCACGCTCGCCGACGGCGCCGACGCCTTCAACCCCGAGGGCCTGCTCACCGGCCTCACACACCTCACCCTCGCCGGGCACTACGTCTACGCCACCAGCGCCCACGGCCTCGTGGTGATCGACATCGACACCCCGCTCAACCCGCGCGTGGTGGGCGTGGTCGGCTCCGACGCCCTGCGCGAGCCCACCAGCGTCGCGGTGCAGTTCCGCTACGCCTTCGTCACCGACGCCGACGGCCTGAAGGTGATCGACGTCACCGACCCCACCCGCCCCTTCCACGTCGAGGGCGCCACAGCGCCCATCGAGGACGCCCGGCGCGTCTACGTCTCGCGCACGCACGCCCTCGTCGCCGCCGGCGCGCGGGGCGTGGCCTTCGTCGACGTCGAGAACCCCGAGTCGCCCGGCGAGCCGTGGTATTACGACGCCGACGGCGCCATCGACGACGCCCACGACGTCAAGGTCGCCATGACCAACGCCTCGCTCTTCGCCTACGTCGCCGACGGGCGCAACGGCCTGCGCGTGCTCCGCCTCATGGGCCCCGACTCGACGGAGCGCTTCCGCGGCTTCTCGCCCCCGCTCGAACCGCTGCTCATCGCCACCGCCCCCACCGGCGGACCGGCGCTCGCCGTCAGCAAGCCGCTCGACCGCGACCGCGCCGTCGACGAAACCGGCAACCAGGTCGCCGTCTTCGGTCGGCTCGGCGCCCGCCCGCTCAACCGCGAGGAGATGCGCCGACTCTTCCTCCGCGACGGCGAGGTGTGGACCGTCAGCGACACGCCCGAGACTGAGCCCCAGCCCTTCACCTTCGCCCCCGCCGCGGCGGAGGAGGAACAGGAAGACGAGGGCGCTCCACGCCGGCGGCGTCGGTAAGATCGCACCCCCGCCCGCAGCGCCGCCGCCCCGCCCGCGGCGGCCACCGCGCCGGCGCTGTTCGATCCCCGACCGCATCGCCCGCTTATGACCACACCCACCCCCGCCAGCCCCGCGCGCCGACCCGTCACCCTCATCACCGGCGCACAGGGCGAGTTCGGGCACGCGCTCGTCCACGCCCTGAGCGAGCACTCCGACACGCCCATCGTCGCCATCGACAAAGACCCCATCGACCCCGCCCTCGCCCGGCGCTGCGCCGAATCGCACGCCCTCGACCTCACCGACGGCGCGGCCCTCGACGCCCTGCTCGACCGCCTGCACGTCGGCACGGCCTACCACCTCGCCGCCCTGCTCAGCCGCAGCGCCGAGGAACGCCCCGACCTCGCCCACGCCGTGAACGTCGAGGCCACCGTTCACCTGCTCCGCCGCTTCGCCGCGGCCTCGCACGAGCGCGCCGAGCCGGTGCGGATGCTCTTCCCCTCCTCGATCGCCGTCTACGGCCTGCCCACCCGGGCCGCGAAGGACGACGCCCAGCCCCTCCGCGAGGAAGAGCACACCACCCCCATCACCATCTACGGCTGCCACAAACTCGCGTGCGAGCACATCGGGCGGTACTACGCCACGCGCCTCGGCGCCTCGTGGAAAGAGCCCCCCGCCGCCCGCGTCGACTTCCGCGCCATCCGCTTCCCCGGCGTCATCAGCGCCGAGACCGAGCCCCGCGGCGGCACCAGCGACTTCGCGCCCCAGGCCCTGCACCGGACCGCACGCGGCGAGGCGTACGAGTCCTTCGTCGACGAGCACGCCCGCCTGCCCTTCATGACCATGCCCGACGCCGTGCGCGCCCTGCTCGAACTCGGCGCCGCCCCCGACGATGCGCTCACGCGCCGCGTCTACAACGTCGGCGCCTTCAGCCTCAGCGCCGCCGAGGTGGCCTCGCGCGCCAGCGCCCACTTCAACGGCGTGCGCATCACCTACAACCCCGACCCCGCCCGCATGGCCATCGTGAACTCTTGGCCCGCCGACGTGAACACCGACGCCGCCCGCGCCGACTGGGGCTACACCCCCGAACACACCCTGAGCCGCGCCTTCGAGGACTACCTCGTGCCCGGCCTGCGCACCCACCACTGACGACGAGATGTGTGCCGCGGCGTCGCGAAGCGTCGCCACGACCCGTCGCGACGTGGGCGCACTCAACGAAACGCGACTGTCAAGGAGCGTGTTGAGCGCCCGCAAACCCGCAACGCACCGCCTCCGCTTCCTCTCCCGCCCCCGGCGGGAGAGGCCAGGAGAGGGCTTCTGCATCGCTCCCCAACCTATTCTGCCTCCTCTGTCCAACAGCCAACGGCTGCGCAGCCAACCGCCGAAACACCAACAACGCAAGCACACTTCCCGAACGCTCTCACGCCTCCGCACACTGTTGCAAAGACGAGGCGCGGTAGTGCAAGAAGCGATGCAGGAGCCCTCACCCCGCCCTCTCCCAACTGCGTTGGGAGAGGTGGCCGGACAAGGCGCGCGCACACGTCCGCCCCGAAGGGGCGCCGGGACTTAGCCGTGGGCAGAGCGCAGCGCCGCCCACGGAAAGAGGCAGGGCGCGCGATCTCGCCCCGGAGGGGCGAAGGATCGGAACGCGCCGCATCGCCGCGTGCGGGTTTTGGTGTGTTCACGATGATCCGGCGTGCGTAGCGCCGCCGCCCCTTCAGAGCGGCGAGCGTGTTGGCGCCCCGCACCGTGGGCGGCGCTGCGCTTCGCCCACGGCTAGGTTCCATGCGCCCCTTCGGGGCGCGTTCGCATGCTCCGTCGCTCCTGCGGGGTGAGTTCACCGTCGCACCGCCGTGCCGCCCCCGCGCCCGGGCCGTGGGGAGCATCCCCGTGTGCCGTGGCGTCGCGCAGCGTCGCCACGATCGGGCATGACGTGGGCGCCCTCCAAAGAAACGCGACTGTCAAGGAGCGTGTTCACCGCCCGCATGACAGCAACTCCCCGGCCCGGCGATGAACGCAGAGACGCTCCTTCACAGTCGCGTTTCGTGTGGCGCACAAGCCTGCTTCATCCAAGCCTACTCAACCTAGTGGGACGGGCGTCCCGCCCGTCTC